>NZ_JBEFZE010000006.1:0-206754 GCF_042762395.1 Pseudogemmobacter sonorensis | reverse complement strand
CATTCCGGACTATCCGGGGCGCGACCGCTTCAGGGGGTTCCAGCTTAACACCCGGGATATCGCACCGCCGAGGCCTACGCCGGACAGCACGTCGTCAAGGACCTCGATTTCGGCATCCATCTTCATCTCCGCCTTCTGTGCCTCATTCTCGGGCGGATCGGCTGCCAGCCGCGTGGCGCTTTTCTCGTCGGCGGTGGCGATGTGCGCCCGAAGATGCTCCGTCAGGACGGCCATGGAAACAGGGCCGGGCGTACCGGCGGCAGGTTCGGACAAAGCCGCCTCGGCGCCAGCGAACAGCGCGTCCGCCGCGACTTCCTGCGCGTTCCGCTTGGCCTTGGCCACCTTGAGGTCAGGCGTGCCCAGCGATCTCTTGACGAATGTCTTGCCGATGACCGGCACAAGATGAAGCGGCACCCGGCGAACGAAATACCAAGTGTCACCGCGTTTCTGAAGATGATGGGTCTCGGCCACCTTTTCCATCCTTCGTGTATACCACAGTTGTGACCAACACGAAGGAAGTAAGTCGCTGACAACTCAGAGAGTTATAATTGTCAGCTACTTATAGGACGGTCTGGTGGAGCAGAGGGGGATCGAACCCCTGACCTCGTCATTGCGAACGACGCGCTCTCCCAACTGAGCTACTGCCCCCAGGACCGATGCCGACTGATTGGCCCAGGAGCGGGGGGATGTCAAGAGCCGGTCGGCGTGCTCGGCGGGCGAGGGGCGCATTCCGAAAAAGCCGGGTCTTCGCGGGGCCTTGGGCGGGGGCATTCGGCCCCTCCAAACGCGGCCTCGGCCGTGAATGCGGCGTTCTATAGCAGTCCGCAAAAGGACGAATGGAGAGCTTGACGGCCTGGGGAGCGACGAAAGGGCCTCGCAACCCGCCCGGGCCGTGCCACCGCGAGAACGTCGTGAACTCTGCCGGGCGGCAATGGAACCGGCGTGATCGCATCGAGAATCGGCGCGGGCGGCGAACGGCCATGACGGCGAGTCGGCGGCGCTCCCTCGGCCTCCCCCGGGGTGGAGCGAGGCCAAGGAAAAGCCGTTGAGGGAGGATGCCACGAAGATCCGGCGCATTCGCAAGCAGCCCCGATCGTGACGACCCGGCCTGCGATGACACCGGGGCGGCACGAACGCCCTGGCGGCGCCATCCCGGGGCACCGGCGCGGCAACGGATGCCTCGGCCCCCGATCAAATCGCCCCGGCGCTGATCTGGGCACCCGTGCGTTACGCCCGCTGTCGACATCCAATCGCTTCGCAAACCAAGTCGCGAGCCGATCAAGGCGAGGCCCCTGCCCCCACCCATTCGCGCCCAGGTCGCCGACCATATTGGCGGGCCTTGCATGCGCGTCCACATCGCCGCATGGTCGAAAGCAAACCGTTTGCGGGAGGATGCATGGCGACGGAGGCCGCACGCGAGGACATTGCCGACTTGGTGCTTCGGGTTGCGATGCGGGACCGTGCCGCCTTCGACCGGCTCTACAACGCCACCTCGGCGAAACTTTTCGGCACTTGCCTGCGTGTCCTGAGAAACCGGGCAGAGGCCGAGGAGGCGGTTCAGGAGGTGTTCGTCAAGGTCTGGCTCAAGGCGGATCGTTTCGCGGTCACCGGGCAAAGCCCGATGTCCTGGCTGATCGCCATCGCCCGCCATCAAGCCATCGACCGGCTGCGCAGCCGACGCGAGACCGCCGGCGACACCGACGCGGCCGCGCTCGAGATCCGCGACCCCGCACCCGACCCCGAGTCCCGGGCCGTCGCCTCGGGAGAACGGCGGCAGCTCGACGGCTGCCTGGACGAGTTGGAAGCGGCGCGCGCCGCAGCGGTGCGGGCCGCCTATATCGACGGCGACAGCTACGCCGATCTGGCGGCGCGCCATGGCGTGCCCCTGAACACGATGCGGACCTGGCTGCGGCGCAGCCTGATGCGTTTGAAGGAGTGTCTTCAGCGATGAGCGCCACCGAAGCGGAGCGTGATCCCCCTGACGAAGGCAATGACGACATCCTGGCCGCCGAATTCGTGCTGGGGGTCCTGCCCGTGACAGAGCAGGCCCCGCTTGCCCGCCGGGCCGAGACCGATGCCGCCTTCGCCCGCCTGGTCTCGGAGTGGGAGGAACGGCTCTCTCCGTTGGGCGAGGGCTTCGCGGCCGAAGACCTGCCGCCCGCCGTCAAGCGCGCGCTGGACCTGCGGCTGTTCGGCAAGACGCCGCCGCCGCGCATGGGGGTCTGGTCCAGCCTTGCGCTGTGGCGGGCGCTTTCCGGCCTCACCGCCGCCGCTTTCGTGCTGGCGCTCGTGCTGCCCGCCCTGCGGCCGGTCACGCCCGCCGCGCGCCTTGCCGCCGCGCTGTCGGCCGAGGGCAGCGCGGTCGCCTATCTCGTGGTTTACGATTCCGCGACCGGCAGCGTCAGCCTCGCCCATCAGAGCGGCGATGCGGTCGAGGGACGCGACTTCGAGCTTTGGGTCGCGCAAGGCGCCGAGGCCCCGGTGTCGCTGGGGGTGATCCCGGCAGGGGTGTCGACACGGGTCGAGGTGGCGCAGACCATCCGCGCATTGATGACCAGCGCCGCGCATGTGGCGATCAGCCTGGAGCCTCCGGGCGGCTCGCCCACGGGGCAGCCCACCGGGCCGGTTCTGGCCGTGGGCGACCTGCTGGAGATCTGAGCCGTCCCGCCCTTTCAGCCCCGGCGATTTTTTTTCGCCGGGGCTGAAACTTTTCCAGCCAACCATCCGTGACTTCACATGCCTCTCGAAATGCGGAGGCGTTTGCGGAGGACGTCGGATGAAGACCGTCACCAGGACTGCCCTCACCGACAAGACCGGAAACGTGGCGCGCGGCCCGGTCGCCGTCGCAATGCCGCCGCGCGCGGGCGATCCGCCGCGGCGCAGCGGGGTCGGATCGCGCGGTCTATCCCTCCCGCGCGATCCGACCTTTGTCCACCAGAGGTTTCCGGCCCATTCCAATCAAAGAAGGACCTTTCCATGAATGCGATCAGATCGGTTGCCCTCGGCCTGCTGCTGTCGGCGCCTGTCGCCCCGGCCATGGCCGCCACCGTCGTCGGCCTCTCGGGCGAGAACGAGCTGCACTGGCTCGACACCGAAAGCTGGACCCGGACCGGCGGCGTCGCTGTCTCCGGCGTCGAGGGTCGCCTGCTGGGCATCGACGTGCGGCCGAGCGACGGGCTGCTCTACGGCGTCTTCGCCGACGGCACCGTCGCCACCATCGACCCGGTGAGCGGCCTGGCCACCAAGGTCAGCACCCTTTCGACCGGGCTGGCCGCGGGCGTCGCCGCCACCGTCGATTTCAACCCGGTCGCCGACCGGCTGCGCATCATGGGCAGCGATGGCGCCAGCCTGCGCGCCAATGTCGATACCGGCGAGGTCGCGGTGGACGGCAGCCACAGCTATGCCGACGGCACCGCGCCGAACGTCATCGCCGGGGCCTATACCAACTCCCATCCCGGCAGCGACGCGACGCAGCTTTTCAACATCGACGGCGCGGCGGGCTGGCTCGTGCTGCAGGACCCGCCGAACGATGGCGTGCTGAATCCGGTCGGCGCGATCGGCGTCACCCCGTCGGAGGCGGGCTTCGACATCGTCTCGGACGGCGCGGGCGGCAATGCGGCCTGGCTGGTCGTCGAAGGGGTCTTCCATTCGGTGGACCTCGCGACCGGCGCGACCACCGAGGTCGGCAGGATCGAGGGCGCCCATGTGCGCGACATCGCCGTCCTGCCCGCGATGTGAGTAACGAGTGACGTGGGTCCGGGGCGCGCGTGCCGATGCCCCGGACCTTTGCCCGCCGTCTTCCCGTCGGTCGAGGCCCGGAAGGTGAAGGCCGCCGGTGGGGTGTGGGCGATGGCCCCCCCAGCCCCGGCGCCTTGGTTTGCCGGGCCGCCCGCCCCTGGCCGCCCGGACCGGCCTGCCGCTTTGGCGCGAACGGGCGGGCCTCCGGGCGTTCGCAACGGCGCAGCCGGTCACTTCTTTTCGAGACATCCAACCAGACGGGAGAAGTTAACCACCTTAATGTTTTTAAATTATCAAAAGTATGTATATTTAAATCGGATTGGATTCGGGGGTGAAATGGGTCGTATCGTTGTTATCGGTGGAGATGGTTTTTGCGGATGGCCAACCTCTCTTCATTTGTCGTCGCTCGGCCATGAGGTCACCATCCTCGACAACCTGTCGAGAAGGCGCATCGCCGACGAACTCGGCGCGCAAAGCCTGACCCCCATCGTCTCGCCGGAAGAGCGGCTGGCCGCCTGGGCCGAGGTGGCCCCTGAAAAAGGCGCCGTCGGCTTCATCCGCCTGGACGTGGCCGCCGACTACGCGGGCCTGCGCGAGACGCTGGCCGGGATCCGTCCCGACGCGATCATCCATTTCGGCGAGCAGCGCGCGGCCCCCTATTCCATGAAAGGAGAAGCCGAAAAGCGATACACGGTCGACAACAACATCAACGCGACCCACAACCTGCTCACCGCGCTCGTCGCGCTCGGGCTGGATGCCCATGTGGTTCATCTGGGAACGATGGGGGTCTACGGCTATGACGGCGACGGGCTTGAGATCCCCGAGGGCTATCTGGACGTGCTGGTGCCGGGGCCCGGGGAACAGCTTTTCGCGCGCAGCATTCTCTATCCCACCAACCCCGGCAGCGTCTATCACCTGACCAAGTCTCTGGAACAGCTCATGTTCCAGTTCTACGCGAAGAACGACGGCCTGCGGATCACCGACCTGCACCAGGGCATCGTCTGGGGCACCCAGACCGAAGAAACCCGCCTGCACGCGCCGCTGATCAACCGCTTTGATTACGACGGCGACTACGGGACGGTGCTGAACCGCTTCCTGATGCAGGCCGCCGTCGGCCATCCGCTGACCGTCCACGGCACCGGCGGCCAGACCCGGGCCTTCATCCACATCCAGGACACCGTGCGCTGCATCGCCCTGGCCGTCGCCAATCCGCCCGGGCGCGGAGAGCGGGTCCGCGTGCGCAACCAGATGACGGAGACCCATCGGGTGCGCGACCTGGCCCGGATGGTCGCGGCGGTGACCGGCGCGACCATCGATTTCGTCGACAATCCCCGGCTGGAGGCCGCCGAGAATGACCTCAGGGTCTCCAACCGCTCGTTCCTGGACCTGGGGTTGAACCCGATCACCCTGTCCGGCGGCCTGCTGGACGAAACGCTTGAGATCTCAGGACGCTACGCCGACCGCTGCGACATGTCCCGTATTCCGGCCAGGTCGCTATGGCGCCAGGAAGTGACCGGGGGCGAGGCTTCGGGGTTGCGGATGACGGCCTGAGAGCCGCCGCATCGGCGACAAAGGGGGGCGGATGAAAAACCTGCTGCAACTGCTGGGGGTCGGCGCTTTCGGGGCGGCGGGCTGGGCCGCGTTCCTGATGACGCAGGATCAAGGCGCGCCGACGGTGACGACAACCACCGCCGTGAGCGGGCCCGCCGCCGCGGCCGAAACCGGCGCGCCCGCGGGGCTGACCATTCCCCGCATCGCGCCGCGGGTCGCGCTGCTGCCAGTCGGCGGCCCGCCTTCGGGGGCGGCGGGGACCGCGCTGATCTCGGGCCTGCCGGGCTATGGCAGGCTGGCCTTCCTGCTGCCGCGCCAGAGCCGCGTCACCGAAGCGGAGGCGCGGGTGGTCTTCACCTCGGAGATGCCCGAGGGCGTAAACGCGACCTTGCGCATATCGGTCAACGGCCAGCGCCGCGCCGAGGTCATGCTGCCCGCCGGACGAGATGAGCGCGAGGTGACCATCCCACTGGCCGTTCAGGATCTGTCCCGCAACGCCCTGCAGCTTTCCTTCGCGATCACCGGCGTATCGACCGGCGCGCTTTGCGGCCCGCATATCGGGAACGCGCTGGTCACGCTTCAGCCCGGGACGCGGCTGGACGTACTGACGGCGCGCCCGATTTCCGGCACCGACGACCGCTTCCGCGCGGCGGGCGGGATCGTCACCCTGGCATGGCCGGAAGACGGGACGGCGCAGGACGGAATCGGGGGCGGGTTCGGCAGGCCCCTGGCCGATGCCGAGGCGGCGAAGCTGCTGGATCTTGCCGCCCGGGCGATGCGCGAGGGGATGGGCCTGTCCTTCCGGCCCGCGACGGGCGCGACCGAGGGGGCGTTCCTCGCGACGACGGAAGAACTGGCGCGGATGCTTGCGGCGCCCGACCCCTGGCGAGGCGGGGCGCAGGCCCCGTCCTGGCCGCTGGAGATCGCAAGCGGCGCAAGCGGCGCGGCGCTGCGCAGCTTCACCGGATCGCAAAGCTGGCGCTACGCCTTCTCCGGCGCCGACCTTCCCGACGACCGGATGCCGGGGGCGATCGAATACGGCCTGAAGCTGGGGCCGATCGCCACGGGCGACGGCCGGGACATCGACGGCGGCGGATGGCTTGTCTCCGTCACCTACAACGGCCACCTGATCGAGGCGTTCAACGCGGGCGAGGGCACGCTGCGCCGCCGGGCGGCACTGCCCGAGGGCCTGACCGGACAGGGCAACCTGCTCGAAATCTCGGTCGGAAGGGGCTTCGGAGTGGATGGCGCCTGCAACGATGGCCCGCCGCTGGTGGCTGAGCTTCTCGACGACAGCGTCCTGCTGCCCGGACCGGCCATGCCGGACGGCATCGACGCGAGGCTGGGGCGGCTTCTGGGCACGGCGCCCGCTCTGGAACCGGACGGAACCGCGCGGCTGACCCTGCCCGAGGCGCAGGCGGCGGCAAGGCTCCTGGCCGATCTTCCCGGGTTCGGAATCGATGGCGGCTCCGGGACGGGCGGCGCGCGCCTCTCAGTGGTCCGCATCATCGACCTGATCGAAAGCGGCCAGCAGCACCCGGAGGGCTGGCTCTATCTCCGCGACGGCGACGGGCGCGCGCTGGTCCGGGTGGATGACGCGGCCCGCACCGGGCAGCTTGCCGATCACGCGGTCGGCCTGCTGATCCGACCGGCAGGGGCCGCGCCGACCCCGGTCGGGACCGCCGGGCCGAACGCCCCGCCCCCGGCCATCGGGTCCGGGCGGGCCGGAGACGGGGCGCCGTGATCTCGGCGGCCAAGACCGGATCCGCCCCGGCGATCTTCGCCTCGGTCGACAGCGCCCCGGGAACCTTCGCGGCGCCGGTGCCGCCCGAGCGGGCCTTGCGGCTCTTGCTGCTTTTCTCGGCCCTGTCGGCGATTCAGATCCTGCTGCTCTATCATGGGCCGCTGGCCCGGGTGTTCCCGGCGGGCGACTACATCCTGCCCCTGGGTTTCGAGGGCTCGCATGCCATCGGGCTGCGGATGTTCTCGGTCACCTTCCTGCTTTGCTTCGCGCTGTTCTGGGGACGCGACATGCCGACGCGGCTGCGTCTGGCGGCGGATTTCCTGCCCGCCTATGCGGTCTTCTGTCTGGGTCTGGACCTGGCGCTCGCCTTGTTTTCGCGGGCGACCGGGATGGGCGTGCCCCTGCTTCTGGTCGAGGTTCTCAGCGGCCTGTCCGGCTGGGCCTGGTTCGCGCTGAAGCTGCTGCAACATGCGACCCTGCCGCGCGAGATCGCCGTCCGCCGCAAGGCGACGGGTTTCGCGCGAGATCTTTCGCTTGCCACCGGCTTGCTGATCCTTGCCATCGCGCTGGCGCAACTGGTCGAGAATGGCGCGGCACCGGCCGTCGCGGCCCTGCGACAAAGCGGCCTTCTTGGCGGCATCGGCCCGGGGGTCTTTCTGGTCCTGCCGTTCTTCTTCACCCTTCTCTACGGCTGGGCGCGGATCTCTCGGCTGCAGCGCCCCCGCGATCCGGGATTCGCCCCCGACGTGACGGTGATCATCCCCGCCTTCAACGAGGAATATATCATCGCCCGCACCATCCGCGCGCTGGATGCGGCGGCCGAGGGCTATCGCGGACGGGTGATCGCCCTGCTGATCGACAACAACTCCCGCGACCGGACCGCCGGGATCGCCAGGGAATGCTTTGCCGCCTGCCGCAGCCTCTCGGGCCAGGTCCTGCGTGAGGCGACCCCGGGCAAGGCGCATGCGCTGAACCTCGGGCTGCGGCGGGCCGAGACCGGGTTCCTCGTCCGGGTCGACGCCGACACCCAGATCATGCCCGGGTCCATCGCCCGGGCGATGTCATGGTTCGCCGATCCGAGGACCGGGGTGGTGGGGGGCCTGCCGCTGGTGCCCCTTACCGGCCCGTTCGACCGCGCACGCCAGATCGAGACGCTGGTGAAGCACGGTTTCTATTCCGTCGCGCTGGAGGCGGTGAACGGCGTCGTCGGCGTGCCCGGCATGCTGGCGGTCTATCGCGCCGATCTGGTGCGCGATCTGGGCGGTTTCGTCAGCGGCATGAACGGCGAGGACACCGACATCTCGATGCGGATCGGCGAGCTTGGCCGTCGCATCGTGGTCGATCCGCGGATCCGCTACATCTCGGAAGTGCCCGCGAGCCTCGCCCATATGCGCGAGCAGCGGCTGCGTTGGTTCCGCTCGGTGCTGCATATAAGCTCCCGCTGTCGGCAGATCGTCCTGTCGGGGCCCTCCTCCATGCGGGGGCGGGTGATCCTGCCCTACATGCTCTTCAACTCGGCCCGCCGGACCGCGATGGTGCCGCTGCTGCTCTTCGGGCTGCTGGAGTATTTTCTGGGGTCGGGAAGCCGGGCGCTGATGGAATGGCAACCGCTGATCGCGGTGTTGCTGGGGGCATCGTTCCTGATGACGATCCTGATCGTCCTGGCGGCGGGCGCGCCCGGCAGGCTGCTCGGCCTGCCCGATTATGTGGCCTTTCGCGTGCTGCGCGCCTATTTCACCCTGGAATCGATGCTGACGATCCGGGTCGAGGCGAAGCGGCGGCCCTTCGCCCTGGCCCGCCGGAGGTGACCGGGGCATCCGGGCCGCGGGGAAGGCGTCGACCCGGGACCCCGCCGTCACCAGCAGGCGAACGCGAGCCTTGTCCGGGTCGGAGAGGCCTTGCTGGCCACGACCCACTTGGCCTGTTTCTGTTTCGCGGCGCAGGCCTGATCCGCCAGAGGTTGCGCGGCCGCCACGATACGTTCGAACCTCGTATTGGCCGAGGCGTCCACCGAGATCCTGACCAGCTCCGCGTCCTTTTCAGCCGGAGCGCCCGAGACGCAACCGGACAGGATCAGGCAACCGATTATCGCTATTTTGCATTTCACAACACATCACTCCGATGAATTACAAATCATATGTATGGTTGAAATATCTTTAGTGTCAACAGCCTTGCCTTGGCCGCCGGTGTCAGTCCTGAACCGTTGCAGGTTCTTTGTCGGGCGCAGGAAAGCCGGGCCGTTTCCCCGATGCGGACAGGCCCGAGGCATGAGTGAGACCATAGCCGAACGAAAAATTGACATACTATAGTATGTTTTATATGATCCAAAGATCTGATCGGCAGCAGCAGGGGCGCGCGCATGGGGCTTTTCCCCTTTATATGGCTGGCGGCGGCGGCGATTGCCGTCTTCTGCATCTTTGCCGGATTTCAGCAGGTGTTGCTGGTGCAATGGATCGGCACCTGCCTCTATCTTCTCAGCCTGGTGCGCTGGCGCCGAAGGATCAGAGAGGCACGCCAGGCGGATAAAGCCTCGGAACCCGCCACCGCACTGGAACCAGCCGAGCCGGTGGACCGCGCCGATCAGGTGGTTCAGCGGCATGTCGAGGACAGGCGCTTTGGTGGCGCCCCCCCGGACGACCTGCAGAAACGCTTGATCCAGAAGCTTTTCTGGCTGGAACAATTGTATGGCGTCGGCGGAAGCCGCCTGCGCTGACCTTTCCAGAAGCCTCGCGGAATGCGCGCATCCACCGTTACACGGGCCGCACCCGGCGACGGTGGCCGATCCTTGCAGGGTCGGGGCACCTCGGGAAACATCTTCCCCTCCCGGGCAGAAAGCCGGAGGGCGGATTCTCAACGCGAAAGGGCCGCCCTGCGCTCGCGCAAGGGAAACGGCGGGCCTGCCTCAGAGCTCGCCCTGCCAGGGAAAATCGGGTTCATCGTCCAGCTTCAACAGCGCCATCAGGCAATGCTGGACATTATCGACCCGGATTTCGTTATTGTAGGCCTCGGTGCGCAGCCCGCCCATGACCGCCTCCGGTCGGCTGATATAGAATCCGTCGATCGCGCGATCGCGGAACTGAAGCTGGCGGATCGCCCTTAGCCCGCGCCGAAGCGCCCGCGCATAGGCCGATGCCCGCGCCTTATCCCCAAGGCGATGCGCAAGGCGCCAGGCCTCTGCCAGCCCCTCCATATAGACCCCGGTGGCCGAGGCATGGGGCGGGCCGAAATCCGGCCGCGCCGGATTGTGGAAACGCCCCTGGAAATCGGGATGCAGCCGCCCGCCCCATTGCTGCATGCCAAGGAGCCAGTCGTTTCGCTCCAGCACGAAGGCGGCAAGGTCGGGTTCGCCCAGATCCTCATACAGCATCGCACAGGCCTGGCTGTGCCAGGGCACGAAGGCCGGGTTTGGGTCCTGCAGATGCCAGTCGCGGTAATGGCGAAAGCTGGTCATGCAGCGCCGAGCCAGTTCCGGATCCCGGGTCTTGCGATGCAACGCGGCGAGAAAGAGCAGGGCCTCGCCCGGATAGAAATTCTGGTTGTCGTTGCGCTCGGGTGGTTGCAGGAAGGTGCGAAAGGCGCCGTCCGGTTGCCAAAGGTACCGGATCCCGGCGCAAAGGCCCGCATATTCCGGCTGGTGGTCGGCCGGGCCGACCAGCCCGCAGTCCCGAAATTCAAGGATCGCCAGCGCCGCCAGGGCCAGCGCGCCCAGCTTGGCCTTGCCCTCGAAAACGATCATGCCGAGGCCGTTTTCCTGCGCGTAGAAACGGGTGAGGTTATAGGACAGGTTCGCCCGCGCCCCCGTCGCATCCGCCGGATCCCGGCTGCGGGCGGCGATCCGGCCAAGCGCCACCGTGGCCATGAACTGGCGGATCGTATTGTCGGCCTTAGATTCGGCGCCCCGGCTCGGCCAGTATTTGTAGGTCATCCGGCCATCGGCATGCAGGTTGCGGCGCATCCAGCCGCTCAGCCCCTCGATGGTCAGCCTCAACATCCGCGCATCGACCGCTTCGGGCGGCACGACCAGCCCGCCGCGCCAGAGCCTGACGCATCGCCCCTGCGCGGGCAGAACAAGGAACTGGTCCGCCTCGAAGCGAAGGATGTTCGCTTTCTGCGCATAGGCCTCGGGGGTCATGCCCGCCAGCTTCGCAAGCCGCTCGATCTCGCGGAAGGGCGCCCGGTTGGTGGCGATCGAGCGGGTCGGCGCGATCCGGCTGTGCTTGCCGCCAAGGCGGATCTCCATCCCGACAAGGCCGCGCTGGCTGTTGGCGAAGGCCGTCGCGAGATCCGCCTCCGCGACCGGGCGCCAATCCCGCGTCACGCAGATTTCAAGCGCGTCCGCCGCCTCGGCCTTCCGCAGAGCGCCGCGCGCAAGGGCGATCGCGGCGGCAAGGTCGCCCGCCTCGAACCAGTCGGCCGCGATCTGGCGTCCGCCCGACCGCCAGGCCAGCCAGACCGGCGCACCAGGCTCCAGCCGGATCGTGCCCTTGCCAAGGAAGCTGTCCATGACGGACGGTTCCGAAAGGGCGGCACGGGCCGGTCGATTGTCTGTCACGCCTGAAATCCCTGTCGTCGTCGCCTGGAGCCGAAGTCTTCCGGCAAAATGCCCCCGGCTACAAATGAAATGAGCTGCCGCATGGGGGTGCGGCAGCTCAGTATCAGGAGCGGGGGGGAGCCCCGCTCCTGAGGCCGCTCTCTTACGAGAGCAGGGCAGCAGACTGGTTGTCTTCCTCGAAAAGGTTGCTGCCACCGCCGAGGAGCCCACCCAGCAGGCCACCACTTCCGCCCAGCAGGCCGCCGACGAGGCCACCCACCAGACCGTTATCCCCCAGAAGCCCGCCGACAAGGCCGTCGTCGCCAAGGAGGCCGCCCAACAGGCCGTCGTCACCAAGGACCGGATCGAGCAAACCGCCGTCGCCGCCGAGGAGACCACCCAGCAGGCCATCGTCGCCAAGGACCGGATCGAGCAGACCGCCGTCACCACCAAGGAGACCACCCAACAGGCCATCGTCGCCGAGGACCGGCTCCAGCAGACCGCCGTCGCCGCCGAGGAGACCGCCCAACAGGCCATCGTCGCCAAGGACCGGCTCCAGCAGACCGCCGTCGCCGCCGAGGAGACCGCCCAGCAAGCCGTCGTCGCCCAGCACGGCATCAACCACACCGCCGACAAGCCCTTCGTCGCCGAGGATGCCGTCGAGCAGACCGCCGGTCGAACCGCCGAGCAGGCCACCCAACAAACCGCCGCCGCCGAGGAGACCGCCAATCAGACCGCTCTCGCCAAGGACCGCGTCAAGCAGACCATCGACCAGGCCGTTCTCACCAAGGATCGGATCGAGCAGGCCGCCGTCGCCGCCGAGGAGACCGCCCAACAGGCCATCGTCGCCGAGGATCGGATCCAGCAGGCCGCCCTCACCGCCCAGCAGGTCGCCAAGCAGCCCGCCAATCAAGCCGTTCTCGCCCAGCAGGCCGCCAAGCGGGCCCGCATCGCCAAGCGCATTGCCCAAAAGGCCGCCCAGCAATCCGTCGTCCCCCAGCAGCCCGCCGAGAAGACCGTCAAGGAGGCCGGTCAGCAGGCCCTCGCCGCCCTCGGCCGTGCCGCCAAGCACCCCGACGAGCAGGCCGTCCAGCAGGGTCGAGACCGCCCCCAGCACATCGCCGGTGGTCAGGTCGGTCACCGCGCCGTCAAGCCCCGCGGCGACCCCGGTCAAGAGATCCTGGACCCCCTCCAGAAGCTCGCCGACAAGGGTGCCCTCCTGAAGCAGTGCCGCATCGACCGCGGTGAGCACGGCCCCCAAGGCGCTGGCGACGTCAAGCTCGTCGAGTGCTCCAAGCGCCTCGACAAGGCCCGTTGCCAGGGCGGCTGCCGCGACGGCGGTGCCCCCTTCCAGATGCGGGACCAGGCCGCCAGCATCGCCGCTGGCCGGGTCGCCACCCAGAAGGCCCTCGACAACCTCGGCCAGAAGGGCACCGGCCCCGGCAAGAGGCGTGCCGTTGTTGATGCCCTCCAGCAGGGCCTCAAGACCCGCCTCGACGCTGGCGACAAGCTCGCCCACCGCATCGCCGGCGGTATCGAGCAGGCCGTTTTCGCCGCCAAGCACCGAGCCAACCGTTTCGAGCAGGGCATTCACCGCCTGGCTGACATCCGCATTGCCGAGTTCGGTCAGGGCATCGCTGATGCCGTTCAGCAGGTCAGGGGCGATGGTGCTGACGCCCTCAAGGACTTCACCCAGGACAGAATTGGTTTGGTCGCCGTCGCCATCGCCGTCCCCGTCGCCGTCTCCATCGCCGTCGCCGTCCCCATCACCATCACCATCGCCGTCTCCATCGCCGTCGCCGTCCCCGTCGCCGTCTCCATCACCGTCGCCGTCCCCATCGCCGTCCCCATCTCCGTCGCCGTCTCCATCGCCGTCCCCATCACCGTCGCCGTCCCCATCACCGTCGCCGTCCCCATCGCCGTCGCCGTCTCCATCACCGTCGCCGTCGCCGTCCCCATCACCGTCGCCGTCGCCGTCTCCATCACCGTCGCCGTCCCCATCACCATCGCCGTCTCCATCGCCGTCGCCGTCGCCGTCTCCATCGCCGTCGCCGTCCCCATCTCCGTCGCCGTCCCCATCTCCGTCGCCGTCTCCATCACCGTCGCCGTCTCCATCACCGTCGCCGTCGCCGTCCCCATCACCGTCGCCGTCGCCGTCTCCATCACCGTCGCCGTCCCCATCACCATCGCCGTCTCCATCGCCGTCGCCGTCCCCATCTCCGTCGCCGTCGCCGTCCCCATCTCCGTCGCCGTCTCCATCTCCGTCGCCGTCTCCATCACCGTCGCCGTCTCCATCGCCGTCGCCGTCCCCATCGCCGTCGCCGTCTCCATCACCATCGCCGTCCCCGTCGCCGTCTCCATCACCGTCGCCGTCTCCATCGCCAGGCGCGGCTTCGCTCCCATTGGAGGACGCGAGAATGCCCAGGGCGCCAAGACCCGCAGCACCCAAGGCGATCATTTCCTCATTGCTCAGCGCGGCGCCGATCCCGGCAGCCTCACCATCGACCGCCTGCGAATTGCCATCCACACCGCTGAAGGTGCCGTCCTCATAAAGAAGTCGGCTGACCTCGCCGTTCGGACCCTTGACGAAGAAGTCGGTGATGATGATGCTCTTGCCATCCACCAGCCGAACGATCAGGTTGTCACCTTCCCGGATGAACTGTTGCACCTGGTCTTGCCGGGCGGTGATCCGGAAGTCAGTCGGCTGGTCAGCGTTGATGCGAATGGGTCCCATCGTTCTTCGTCCTAGATTGATGTGTTACGCTTTGTTGGATAAGGCGGCGCATTCTGCGCCCTCTGTCTCATGGATGTGCTGCGGCCCATTTCCGATCGAACCGGCCCCCAGAACCGCAGCACATCCCGCCCCCTGGGCGAGGACGAGGGCGAGCAACCAGCCCCCGTCGAATGCAAGAACAACCCCGGCCACGAGGACCTCGGTGAAGATCGTGAGGGCGATTAGCAAAATCAGCATCCCATCTCCACCTAAGCTTGTCATAATTAGACAATGGGTTATCATTACTCATCTAAAGTATGTATGAGTGATATTAGGTCTGCATGTCAATCATGAAGACAGCCGCCCTGGACCGGACCGGGGCCGGACTGTCGGGTCATGTGCCGTTCCGCGCTTTTTTTGATGGGGATCGGGCTGTGATCGGCCATATCTGGGGCGCATCGCCGGAATTTTCGGAGGAACGCGGACGATGCGTGAACATACTTTCCCGCCCTGCGAAACAATGACCGCCCGTCATACGGATGTTTTGCCCGCGACGGGGCCACGGAACCCGGAAAAGGTTGAAGAATGTGACCCGAGGCCGCACATTCCGTCTGCTTAGAGGAGCTTGTCGTGATTCCTTCCCGCCTGGTCGACAACAGATCCGGAAACGATGCTTTCGACGCCGGGCCCGCGCTTGAGCTGCTGGCCGCCGTCATCGCGACCGACAGCCGGGGCACCGCCGTTTTCGCCGCGAATGGGGAATTGCTGCTCGCCAATGCGGTGGCGGGGGCCGCGACGGTGGCCATGTGGCATGATTTCGGCAAGTCCTCCGACTGGGAAAGGGCCTGCCGCGAAGCGCAGGCCGCGGGAAGCGCCCGGATCAACCTGGAAAGCGGCGAGATATCCCACCTTCACCCGATCCCCGGCGAAAGCGGGCAGCCCCGGTTCTGGCTTATGCGGCTGAGCAGCGAGGCGGGCACGGCCGAGGAGAGATCGCTTTCCGAGCGGATCACCGACATGGCGCATGACCTGCGCGCTCCCCTGCAATCGCTGATCATCGCCGCGGACGGGCTTTCCGCGGACGGGGCGCAGGACGCGCGCGGCGCGGAACTGGGCGCGCTGGCGCAGCTTGCCGTCGATCAGGTCGGGAACCTGCTGGAAACGGTGCGGATGGAACAGGTCTCGGCCGAGACCGAGCCGCGCGTGATCTTCGACCTTGTTGCGGTCGTCCGCGACATGGCCCGGCTGCTCGAACCGATCTGTCAGCGCAGCGGGAACTTCATCCTGACCGAACTGCCCGAGGGCGAGGCATGGTTCAGCGGGGCGCCGCAACTGGTCAGGGCCATCCTGCAAAACCTGATCACCAATGCAAACCGCTTCAACATGAACGGCCCGATCACGGTCCGGCTGCGGCTGGCACCCGCCGAGGGCGATTTCGAACGGCTGGCGACGATCGAGGTCGAGGATGTCGGGCCCGGCCTGTCGGAGGCCGAGCGGCAACTGGTCCTGACCCCCGGGGCGCGCAGGGCCTCCGCGCCGACCGACAAGGGGGGATATGGCCTGGGCCTGGGGATCGTATCGCGGGCGATCGGTCGGCTCCGGGGCAAGGCCGAGGTCGGCCCGGGCAAGGAATGCGGCACCCTCTTCCGCACCACCTTCCCGCTCACCGTGAGCCGGGCGCCGGGCGAGCAGTCGAAAGAGGGAGACGAGGCCGTCAGCCTTGCCGGATTGCGCATCCTCGTGGTCGAGGACAATCCGGTGAACCTCGCCATCCTCCTGCGCACCCTGACCGATGCGGGTGCCGAGGCCGAGGGAGTGGTCAACGGCGCGGATGCGCTGCTGCGCGCGCGCGCGAAGCAGGGGCAGATCGACGTCGTGCTGCTTGACGTGACCCTGCCCGACGTCAGCGGCATCGAAGTCGCGCGGCAGATCCGCGGCGAAGAGAAGGACGGCGCGCATGTCCTGATCGTCGGCCTGACCGCGCATGTGGGCTCGGTGGTGCATGGCTCGGGCCTTGCGGCGGGAATGGACCACATCCTGATCAAGCCGGTGCGGCCTTCGGAATTGCGCCTTGCGCTGAGGGATGCGAAAGAGGGATCGCGCCCCCGTCAACAGGCCCGGAACAGGATGCAAACGTCCGACGCGATGCTGAACGAGCCATTGGTTCTTGAACTGACCAGCGAGATGGGCCGCCCGGCCACGCTTGCCTTCATGCGACGCGCGCTGGACGAGGCGAAAGGCGTGTTCGAAGCCGCCAGCCTGCCGCAGCAGGATGCCGACCTGCGCGCCCGGATCCATTCGGCGATCGGCTCTGCCGGGCTGACGGGCCTGTCGGGCATGGAATATGCCCTGCGCAGCCTGCAGGTCAGTGCCCGCGAGGGCAGACCCGACGCGGCTGCGCTTGAAATGGCGGCGGAACTGGTGCGCAACACCGAATTGCGGCTGGAGGCCTATGCCGCCGGGGAATAGCGCCCGGCCCAGGGGTTCGCCGCCCCTCCCCCCGGCGCGCCGGATCGCCGCAGGTCTTGACAAGCCCCGCCATGCGCGGAAGATTCCCGGCCAATGTGCGACATGCCAATTCCAGTCGTCGTGACCGGCGGATCTCATTTCACAGGGTAACGGGCGACGTGATGAACACACAAGTCAACCAGAACGCGACAAATCTCAGCGTTCTCATCGCGGACGACCACACCCTTATCCTTGAGATAATCGGTCTGGTGCTTGAGAATACGCCCGACATCAAGCTCAGCACGGCCATCTCGATCGATGGCGCGATCGAGCAGATCAGGAATAAGGGCGGGTTCGACCTGATCCTGCTGGATCTTGACATGCCGGGGATGCACGGGGTCGAGACGCTCAAGCAGATCGCCGAGTTGAATGGCGACAGGCCGGTTGGGATCATCACCGGCGGCCCGACGCCGCGCGTGGTCGAGGAGATGACCCGCAACGGCGCCGCCGGCGTGGTGCCGAAAACCACCTCGATGAAAAGCCTGACCAATGCGATCCGCTTCATGGCCGCGGGCGAGCGTTACTTCCCGCTGGAACTGATGCAAGAGCAGCGCGCGGCGCAGAACGCCTTCGTCTCGCCACTGTCGGAACGCGAGGTCTCGGTCCTCAACCTGCTGGCGGACGGCAAGCCGAACCGCGAGATCGGCGGCGATCTGAACCTTGCCGAGGCGACGGTGAAGATGCATGTGAAGTCGATCTGCCGCAAGCTGGGCGTCACCAACCGGACCCAGGCGGTCATCACCGCGCGCAACCTCAAGCTGGTCTGAACGGGAAAGGCCCGCCCGGCGGCGGGATCCGGCTCAGAACGAGGTGTTGATGCTGATGCCGAAGCTCTGCCGGTCGTCGCCGTCCTGATAGTCGATGGGCTTCGCGACAAAGAGCGAAACCGGCACGTTCCCCAGATCCAGCGTCATCGAAACACCGACCGAACTGCGGATATGGCGGCTGTCGTCGATCACGCCGCCCAGGGTGTCGTCCAGCCCCCAGGCCGAGCCGATATCGGCGAAAAGGCCGACCCGGCCGGTCGTGCCAAGCACCTGGTCGATCTCGTGCTGCACTTCGACGCTGGCGACATAGTATCTGTTGGCGCCAAGAAACCAGTCCCCGTCCTTCGGGCCAAGGCCGCGCGGCGCAAAGCCGCGAAAATCCGCGCCGCCGACGAAGAAGCGGTCCACGGCGCGGGTGCTGTTGTCGCCCTCGGCCGAGACGATGCCGCCGCGCAGGCCGACCAGCAGCGAGGTCCGGTCCGCCAAAGCGAAACGCGTATCGGCCGCGATCCGGGTCTCATAGGTTTTCCAGTCGGTGCCGAGCCCCCAGAAATACTGGTCGAGCGACAGGGAAAGGCCCGTGACGAAGCCGGTCCCGCCGGTCTGTGCGGGATTGGTGGAATAGCCCAGGCCAAGCCGGACATAGGGCGCGTCGACGACCCCGGCCTCGCGCCCGAACAGCGCGCTGGAACCCGCGGCGATATCGGTCATCTCGTCGCGGCGATAGCCGATCCCGAACTCGACACGACCGCCATCCGCGAAGGGCAACGCCAGATAGGGCTCGATCAGCACGCGCTTGGCGGTGAAGCCCTGATCGCTGTAACTGGTCTTGCGCAGCTCGGTATCGATGCCGAAATCGAAATCGCCGAAGGCATCGGCGCGATAGAGCGAGGTGCTGAACGACTTCACCTCATCCGAGAAGCGCAGGTCGACGGAGCCGAACGTGCCGGGAAAGAGGTTGTAGCGCTCGAAGTAAAGATTGACCGTCGCGCCATCGCGACTGTCATAGGCCAGGCCAGCTTCGACCAGGCCGGGGCGGTCGTTCAACTCGCTGACCTCGACGACGAGGGTCCCGCCCTCGCCACGCACCGCCACGCTGCGAAACTGCCCGCTGCTCATCAGGCAGTCCTGGACCGCGCGCATGTCCGAGGCGTCGTAATTCCCCGCGACGATCTCGCAGGCCGCCGCAATGTCCGAAGCCGGGATGAATTCGCTGCCGCGCACCTCGACCGCAGAATAGGGGCGGGCCTGGATGCTGCCGACAAAGATCGCCCCCGCGGCAACCGCCAGGACGGCGGCAGAGGTGGCATTCTGCCGGTTCAGAAACTCAGCCATCGAATATTCCCTTCAGTGGCAGCCGAAGACGCGATCCGAATCCTCCCCGGGACCCGAAACAGGAAGTCAGATACCGCAACCTGTGCTTGTCCGCACCCGATTCCTGCCCGCCAGGGCGTGTAAATGTGACAGCGCTCAAAACCTGACGATGGAGGTGCGGGTGATGATTCCCATGTTCACGCCGAAGTTCTGCCCCAGCGACTGAACGAAACTGCCCGCGAAGTTATAGGTCACCGTGACCGTGACGAAACCGTCGGCATCCGGTGCGTTCGGGCAGGGCAGCACGGTCAGGTCGGCGCGATCCAGCAAAAGGCTCTGGCGCGTGAGCATCTCCATCAGCACGGTATCTTCGGCCAGCGCTTTGCAGACATCGGCGGGCGGCTCTGCCCGGCTGAGCTGGCCGATGGACTGCCGAGCGAGTTCATGCGCGACCTGCTGCACGTCGCTTGCCGTCGAAATCAGAAAGCTCACGAAGACGATGAGGAAGAGCAGCGCCAGCACCAGCGGGAAAACGATCACGAATTCAACCGTGATCGCCCCGTCCTCGCGCCGCAGCCAGCCGAGGAGGCGCCCGCGCAGCCCCCTCACGGCGCAAGGCCCGCTTGCGGCGCCGTGACCGGCGGCAGGTAGCGGTCCCCCTTGTCGGGCATGAAGGTATCCGCCGGATGGGCGATCATCGCCGCCAGGTTCCCGGCCGTCGCGCAACCCGCCTCGGCGGAACCGCCCCGGCAGGTGACCTCCACCCCCGTCACCCGCACGACGCGGATGATCCCCTGCGCCTCGGACCGCGGCAATTCGCGCAGGTCGTCGTCCTGCACGAACCGCACGCGCGCCGGATAGGCCGCGAAGATCTGGCCGAGCGTCTTCCTGCGCCCCCCATCCCGTTCCGGCAGGCGGTTCTTCGGAACCGAGACCACCAGCGTATCCTGGCTTGTCAGGCCGAGCGTGTCGAGGAAGGCGCGGATCCGCTTCTGTTCCGCCGCGCCGATTTCGGTCGAGCAGGACAGGAAGGAATAGGACAGAACCGCTTCATGGGTCCGGGGCGAAAGTCGCTCGCCGGGGGCCTGCGGCAGTTCGCCGCCGCAGGCCGCCAGCAGGCCCATGGCCAGCAACGGAATGAAAATTCTGCTGAATCTGATCTGCACTGTCAGGTCCTATTGCAAGATGAAACCGCCGCGCCGGACCTTTGACTGGCCTTTCTCGCCCGGGCGGATCGTCTTGCCGGTCTGCCCGGTGATCAACTGCTCGATGGCGCCGCTGGAGGGCTTCACGCCTTCGACCGGGGTGCGCAGATTGTCGGGGCTGGTGGGCTCGACCAGATAGGGGGTCACGATGATCACCAGCTCGGTCTCGCCGCGCGAGAATTTCGACGAACGGAACAAGGCGCCCAATACCGGCAGGTTCACAAGGCCGGGGATCCCCGTCAACGACTGGGCGCTGTCGGCCTGGAACATGCCCGCGATGGCAAAGCTCTGCCCGCTGCCCAGTTCGACCGTGGTGGTCGCGCTGCGCTCGGTCAGGGCGGGGGCGTCGGCGGTGGAATTGGTCGCGTCGATGTCGCGGACGCGGGTGCTGATCTGAAGCTGGATCTGGTTCTGGTCGAAGACGGTGGGAGTGAATTCCAATTCGACCCCGATCGGCTCGAATTCGGTGGTGCGATTGCCCTCGCTGTCGACGGTCGTATAGGGGACGCGGCCGCCGGCCAGGAAGGTCGCCGCCTCGCCCGAGCGCGCGGTCAGGTTCGGCTCCGAAAGGATGGTGACCAGCCCGTTGCGCGCCAGGGCATCAAGCACCAGGCTGATGTCGCGGGTGCTGGTGCCGACATTCAGGTCCAGCCCGCCCGTGCGCGACGACACCCGCGGCCCGCCCGAGCGCCCGGCGGTCAGGCTGAGGCCCAGATCCTCGCTGATGCTGCGCGACACTTCGGCGATGCGGACCTGAAGGTTCACCTGCGATGCGGTTTCAAGCTCCAGCCGGTTGACGATGATCGCCCTGTCCCCCAGCAGCGCCGCCACCACATCCCCGGCGGTTTCGGCATCGTCGATGGTGCGGACGCGCCCGCTCAGGAACACCGCGCCCTCGACCGTCCTGACCGAGACCGACCCGCCGCTGATCGCGCTTTGCGCCGCCGATGCCAGGCGGTCGGCATCGATCCCGACCGAGATGGTCGTGCTGAGGATCTCTTCGTCATTCTCGCCCAGCACGAAGAGGCTGGTCTCCCCGATGCTGCGGCCGACGATGTAAAGGTAGCGCGCCGATTGAAGGTCGATCTCGGCCACATCCGGGTTCGACAGGAAGACCGCGGTGGCGGGTTGCTCAAGCTTGATGAACTTGGCCTCCGAGACATTCAGGCCAAGCCCGCCGCGCCCCACGCTCCACACCTCCTGCGCGGATGTCGGAGCGGCGCAGGCCAGGGCCAGAAGCAGTGACATCCTGGCCGCGAACATTTTGCCCGACATCCGTATTTCCCCTCCGGTTCTGGCAAATGTCTGCCGGTTTTCGTTCACGCGACTGGTCCTGCCGTCGAAGCGGGACCCGACACCACCAAAAAGCGAACAACCCCCAACCAACACATATCAACAGTTGTGTTTCTGACAAGTGTATCAGCGTAGCCTGGCGCGCAGTATCGGCCGGGTCAGGTAGCTCAGCACCGAGCGTTCGCCCGATTCGATGTCGACCTGCGCCACCATGCCGGGGCGAATCGGCAGTTCTTCGCCGTTGCGCTCAAGATAGCTTTTCTCGGTGGTCACCATGACCCGGTAGAAAGCCTGGACGCCATTGGCGGTTTCCTCCTGCACCGTATCGCCGCTGATCTGCGAAACCGTCCCGCGCAGATCGCCGTAGATCGAGAAGTCATAGGCGGTGATCTTCACGCTGGCGGGCATGCCGGGGGCGATGAAGGCCACGTCGCGCGGCGAGACCTTGGTCTCGATCATGAGCTGGTCGTCGACCGGGGTCACCTCCATGATCGATTCGCCCGGCTGCACGACGCCGCCAAGCGTGGTGATGTTGAGGTTGTTCACCCGGCCGGACACCGGAGAGCGGATCTCGGTGCGGTCAAGCTGGTCCTGCTTCTGGATCAACTGCTGTTCCAAGACGACAAGGCGCCCCTTCTTCGCAACCAGGTCGCGATAGGCCTCTTGCACGTAATTGTTGCGCAACTCGCTGATGCGGCCCTGAAGCTCGGCCTCCTGCTGCTGCAGGCGCAGCAGGTCGATCTTGCTGACCGATCCCTGCTCGGCCAGCGGCGCGGTGATGTCGATCTGGCTCACGATGGCGGCGCGCTCGGCCTCGGCCGCCGCGATGGATTCGTTCAGCTTGGTGCGGCGGGCCTGGAACAGCCGCAATTCGTTGGCGCGCAACTCGCTGCCCTCATCCCCGGCGAAATCGATCCGGTCGCTTTCCATCACCTCGGCCTCAAGCCGGGCGATTTCGGCCTGCAGCGTGTCGATCTCGGCCTTGGTCTCCAGAAAGGCCGAGCGGAAGCGCGTGGCATCCATCCTGGCGATGACCTGTCCCTCGCGCACGATATCGCCCTCATGCACCAGCAATTCCGACAGGATGCCGCCTTCGAGGCTCTGGATCGTCTGCATCCGGCGCAGCGGGATCACGGTGCCCTCGCCCCGGGTGATCTCGTTGATCTGCGCGAAGGCGGCCCAGATCAGCGCGATCAGCAAGGCGGCGGAAACCACCCAGACCGTCTGGCGGGCGGCCACCATGGATTTGCGGCGAAAGCTGCCGTCCAGGTAGTCCGGGCTGAAATCGGTCTGGGTCATTTGACGGCCTTCACCTGCTGCGCCGAAGAGGCCCGCGCAAGATCCATGATCTTTCCAAGCGCGTCGTCATGCGCGACGGCGCCGTCTTTCAGCAGCACCGCCCGCTCGGTCAGGGCCAGAAGTTCGCGCTTGTGGGTGGCGATGATGGCGGTTCGCCCCTGCAGCCAGGTCTTCAGATACTGCACCACATGCTGTTCGGTCACATGGTCGAAGGCGGCAGTCGGCTCGTCCAGGATCACCACCGGGGGGTCCTGCAGGATGATCCGCGCAAGGCCGATGGCCTGGCGCTGCCCACCCGAGACATTGGCATTGCTGTAAAGCGCCATGTCGAGACCGCGCACATGCTTGCGCACATGGCGGCCAAGCCCCACCGCATCCAGCGCCTCGAACAGTTCCTCGTCGCTGTGCAGGCCGTGGTCGAGCTGAAGGTTCTCGCGCAGGGTGCCCTGGAACAAGGCCGCGCTTTGCGGCAGATAGCCGATCTGGCGGCGCCGGTCGATCGGGTCGATCTGCGCCAGCGACAGCCCGTCGAGCAGGACCGAACCCGAGGCCGGATCGGTCAGGCCCGCGATCAGCCGCAGAAAAGTGGATTTCCCCGCCCCGTTTCCGCCCAGAAGCGCGATATGTTCGCCCGGGCGGACTACCAGGCTCTTGATGTTCAGAACCTCGCCGGTTTCCCTGTCATGCGCATAGGTGACATCGGCAAGCTGATAGGCGCCCTTGATCTCCTGCGCCCGCAGATAATGGCGGTCCGCCGGGCGCTCGACCGGCATTTCCATGATCTGGTCAAGATTGTCCATCGCGGCGCGAACCTGCTGCCAGCGGGCCAGAAGCCCGGCGACCTGCCCCAGCGGCGCAAGGGTCCGGCTGGTCAGAAGCGTGCAGGCGATCAGGCTGCCGGTGGTCATGTTCCCGGCGGCGATCTGATAGACCCCGACCACCACCACCAGCCCGTAGCAAAGCTGCTGGGTCGAGGCGGCGACCTGCATCAGGAACGTGGTCTGCTCGCGCGCTTTCACCCCGGTTTCGGCCATGGTCGCGGTCAGTTGCACATAGGCGCGGTGCAGCCGCCCCTCGGCCCGCGCGGCCTTGACCGTCTCCAGATTGGAGACCGCCTCCAGCAAAAGCCCGTTCAGGGCGGCGCTTTCGCGGGTGTTCTGGCGCGAAAGCCTGGCCAGACGACGCTGCATCAACAGGCCCGGCCCGACCATCAGCGTGGCTCCCAGCAGCACCACCAGCGCGACCGGCCCCCCGATCCAGGCGATGATGCCGACGAAGATCAGCACGAAGGGAATATCGCAGATCGCCGAGGCGGTGCCCGAGGTGAAGAACTCGCGCACCGTCGAGAAATCCCTGACCTGGTTGGCGAAAACGCCGGTCGAACGCGGCTGGTGGGACAGCCGCAGATTGGCGACATGTTCGAAAAGCCGCGCCGAAAGCGTCAGGTCAAGATCGCGCCCCGACAGGTCGATCAGCCGCGAGCGCATCATCCGCAGCACGAATTCCAGCGCGATGGCGAGCCCGACGCCGCTGGCGAGGATCCAGAGCGTGTCGAACACCTGGTTCGGCACCACCCGGTCGTAGACCTGCATCGAGAACATCGCGGTCGAGACCGCCAGCAGCGAGGCGACGAAGCTTGCCAGGAACACGTCGCGATAGATCGCCATGTTCCCCAGCACGGCGCCGATGATCCAGTGCCCCCCGTCGGGATCGGTCGCCCCAAGCCGTTGCGAGACCACGTCGATAGGTTTCGACGCCAGAAAGCGGCCGCCATAGGCCTTTTCCACCTCGGCCCGGCTTTTCACCACGCGGCCGCCGCCGGTCTCGGGCAGGACCAGCGTGGCGGTGGTCTCATCCAGCGTTTCCAGCAGCGCGATGTCGCCGTCCCTGCCGAACAGCAGGACCGGCAAGGCCTCGGGCGGGATCGACGATAGCGGGCTCGACGCGATCCGGCAGCTCATGTTGACCCGGCGCAGGGCGCGCGCGCTGGCCGAGATCTTCAACCCGCCCCGGTCGTCGCGGGGCAAGCCGTCGCTCAGCCGTTCTGCCGAAACGGAAATGCCATGCGCCCGGCACAGTTCGATCAGCCCGAGAACAAGAGCATTCCTGCTGTCGCCAACTGCCATGTTTTCCCGCCTGACTGGTTGAGACCCATGCTCTGGATCAGCGAGTGCCGAACAAAAGAGACCCTAACATACCAACAGAGTGTGCGGCAGCATATTCCGTATATTTTCGTTCTTTATATGTCTCAATTTTGTCCATTTCGGCTTCGTAATGATCCCGGCCGGTGGTCAGAAGGTCGATCAGCTCGCGTTTGCCCGCGATGAACTGCTGCTCATATGCGGCCAGCACCTCGCCCGCCTGGTCAAGCTGGCGCTGCTGCGACGCCTCGTTGCCGCGCAGGACGCGGATCTGCTCGACATAGACGCGGACCGTATTCTGAAGGTCGCGCTCCACCGCCTTGAGCCGGGATTCCGCGGCTGCCTTGTCCTGTTCCGCCGCAACCACCGCGCGGCCGCTGAAACTGCTGGAATTCAGGTCGACGCCCGCCGTGATCCCGACCGCGCCGCTGCGCCCGCGCCCTCCGGTCAGATCCTGACGGCCCTGCGCCTGCAGAGTGATCTTGGGCTTGTTCGACGCCTTGGCGGCCTTGATCCCTTCGGAGGCGATGTCGAGATCGGCCTTCGCATCGACATAGGCGGGCGCGATCACGATCGCCGCGATGACATTGGCGCTGGAGGCAAATTGGTCGGTAAATGCCAGGTTAGGGGGGATGCCGGGATTGCTGACCGGCTTTCCAAGCAGGAATTCCAGTTGCGACAGGGTGATCATGCGATCGGCCTGAAGCTGGGTCATCCTTTCTTCCGCGCGGGCGATCTCCAGCCGGGCGCGGGCGATTTCGGCACTGTCCGACAGGCCCGCCAACAACCGGCTGCGCGAGAATCCCTCGATCCTGTTGGCCAGGTCGATATAGTTCTGGGTCTTGGCGATCTTCAGGTCCAGGGTTTCAAGCTCAAGATAAAGCTCGGAAATCTCAAGGCTAAGATCCTCGACCGCCATTTTCAGTTGCGCCACGACCTTGACCCGGGTCAGGGAAGCCGCCGCGATCTGGCTTTTGACCAGCCCCCAGTCGACCAGCACCTGCGACACCGTCACCGTAAGGGCCGGGTCGTCGTCGGTCGTGCTGGTCGCGCCGGAAACGCTGACCTGGGGGCGCTTGCCGTCCTTCGCGATCTCGATATTCGTCGTCTCGCGCGCCACCGCGCGTTGCAGCGCCTCGACCGTCGGGTCGCGCTCGGTCCCGATCCTGACCGCTTCCTTGAGCGACTGGCCGAAAGCCGGGGACAACGCGGCGCAGGCGCCGAGCAGAAAGATCGATCCCGCCCGCAACCTGACTGTGAGGAATGAGAAAAGCACCATGGGCCAGCGCGTCGCCTCAGCCCAGCGGCGGCGAATAGGCCAGGTCACCGACAAGCGCCGCAAGAAGATCCGCGCCGGTATCGCCGAAGGCGCCGGTCCCGGTATCATCCACGAAAGCGACCGGATCGGCCGTCCCGTCCTCAACCAGAAGGCCGTCCTCATCATCGGTCGACAGAATCGCCGTGAGCATTTCCAGCGATTCCGAATCAATCGGCGCTGCTTCCCCGGCATCGCCGGTTTCATCGGTCGCGACCACATCCTCGGTCGGTGCGGGGAAGGGCGCCGCGGCGACGGCGGGCGCATCATCATCGTCTGAACCCCCGACCATGACCACGGCGACCGGGGACATCGAGGCCACGAAAAGCGCCTGGTCCAGCGGCATTCCCGCGAAAGCGAACCCGGCATTGCCGGTCGCCTCGGCCACGGCGGCCTGCGGGGCGGCGGCGGGGGCGTCCGCGCCGACGGAGACATCGATCACCGTCTCTTCATTGCCGGGCAGGCGCGCGGATTCCGCGGGCGGCGCCTTTTCGACCTCGGCCACCTCGGTCCGGGCGGCCGGATCCTGCGGCACGAAGGGCTCGGGCGCGATCAGCCCGGTCACCTCGATCGTACCGGCCGCGCCCCCGTCGCGCAGGCGGCTGTATTCGCCCGCCGGGCCGATGACGAAAAAGTCGCGGATCATGACCTCGCGCCCATCGAGGAGAGTGACTTTGAGATCCGCGCCCGATTTCTCGTAAAAGGCGATTCCGGCAACCCCGCTTCCGAAATAAACATCCGAAGGCACGGACAGCCGAATATCGTCCGAAACGCTGCGCGAAGCGGCGCCGGACTGGTTGGCGGCTATCGTGAAGATCTCAACCATCAGCATGGTCCTCTGGAAAATTCATCCTTGGCATAGGTCAGTCGGCCGATTCCCGCAATGCCATATCAAGCCCGGTCCGGCGGGCGGCGGGCCCGGGTCGCCTCCATAAAAAAAGCTGCCGCACGGGGCGGCAGCCAGGGCCCGAAGCAGTAAGGCGGCACTACCCCAGGAAGATTGTCGTTGCGGCGGGCGGGCGGGCCTGCTTTTCAGAACGGCAGAGAGATGGCGGCGCGCCGGAGGCCCGTTGCATGCGTTCGACCCCCGCCTTGTCCGATCTATGGCCGGTTTCCGGCCCAGATATCAAGACCTAAGTCTGCATTATAGTATAATAAGTATGTATTTGCTGCAGCACAGCCTGTAACAGAAAGTCGACAGCTCCGATGGACGCCGGGCCAATCGCTGGCTAACCTGAGCGGAATTACAACTTATGAGGGCGGAGATGCTTTCACGCCTGGCTGTGCTTCCAGCCATCTTGACAACCCTCCTGCTGGTCGCGGGTTGCAGCCTGTCGGCCTCGGCCGTCAAGCCGCCTCAGGGTGAAACCGAGCAGGTCGCCGAGGCGGCCTGGTCCGTCGGCGACCATGAAGAGGCGGCACGCCTTTTCGAACTGGCGGCGGCAAGGGATCCGAATTCCGTGACCGCGCTGATCGGGCTCGGCAAGTCCTATACCGCGCTCTCGCAATACAACCGGGCGCAGAATGCGCTCTATCGTGCGCGCGAACTGAACAGGCGCAATCCCGAGGTTCACAACCAGCTTGGCAATCTCGCGCTTCAGGAGATGCACCCCAAGACCGCGATCGAGCATTTCGACGAGGCGCTGCGCCTTGACCGCAACAATCTGGTCGCCCTCACCGGCAAGGCGGTCTCGCTCGACTATCTGTCGCGCCACGCCGAGGCGCAGGAGGTCTATCGCCGCGCGCTGCAAACCTGGCCGACCAACTTCCCCCTTCTGAGCAATTACGCCCTCTCGCAGGTGCTGGGCGGCGGCATCGGCGCGGGGACCAAGCTGATGGAGGAATTGCTGCGCGATCCGGCGCATGGCGACACGGTGCGCGCCAACCTGGCGATCGCCTATGCGCTCGACGGGCGGGAACGCGATGCGAGGGCGATGCTTTCGGGCCTGATGTCGGATTCGGATATCGAGGCAAGCCTGCGCCACTACGCCAATGCGAGGAAGGATTATCTTGCGGGCAAGCCCATCGGCTACATGATCTTCCAGTAGCCTTTAGTTAACGGTTTAAGACCTAAGAATGTAGCGCATCTCCTAACTGCCGAGATATACTCACCTTGCGGGCAGGGCCCGGCGAGACAGGCAGGTCAGGAGGCGACAGTGAACAGGACAGGCCGGTTCTCGGGCGGGCAAAGCGGTGCGGCGCATGTTGACTGGCTGGTTATGAGTGCGGCGGTGGTTGCCTTCGCGACAACGGTGGGCGCCGCGTTGAACGCGGGAATCGCCGACCTCGTGACCGCGAGGTTCGACCGGATCATCTCGGACGCGGTTGACGGCATCGGACGCGACAAGACAGATAGAAAACAGGAATATACCCAAGGTTGCAAAGAGCCATGCGCTTCAAAATCGTCGCCTTGATCGCTTGCGGGATCATACTGGCACTCGGCGGTGCCTTTGGCACGTTCCATTATACCCGGGCCCTCGAGCTTGAGCTGGCCTCCGCGCGCGGCAGCCTTCGCGCCTTCGGCGATACCGTCGACATCCCGGTCGCGGCGCAAGATTTCGCGCCGGGCACCCTTCTGGCGGCGGAGAGCTTCGTCACGGTGAAGGTGCCGCAAAGCTATCTGCCGGAAAACATGCTGCGGCTCCTCCCCGAGGTCGGGGAAGGCGAATCCCTGGTCAGCCTGACCAACCTGAAGGCCGGGCATGCCCTGCTCGACACCGATCTCGCCAGGTCGGGCGCGGGTTCGCGGGGCGGGCTTCTGCCGGTGGGCAATGGAAAGATCTTTGCCATCGCGCCGCGCAACCTCGCCGATTTCGGCGGCGCGCTTGCCGAGGGCAGCCGGGTCGACCTGATCTTGACCCGCAATATCGGCGGCGGAAAATCCGAAAGCAGGCTGATCGCCGACGGGCTGCGGGTCAGGATCCCCCCCGCCCCTGCGCCGGATGCCGAGCCGGGCCCGGCCCTGGCCGGAAAGCTGCTGCTGGAGGGGGAGTTCACCGATGCCCTTCGCGGGGTGGTGGCGGGCCAGGACGGGTTTCTGAGCATCCTTCTGTCGGATGGCACGCGCAGCACCGGCAGCGACACCGTGCTGATCGGCCCGACCGATCTTGAGAAGCTGCCGCTCGTGGTCCGGCAGGCCCTCGATCCCGGCCAGGCGGCCCCCTCGCTGATCGGAAGGATCACCGGCGAATCCGGTGCACGGGCGAAATGCCCGACGGCCGTGGTTCGCGGCGGCACCCGATCCGTCAGCGAAGTGCCATGCTGAGCAGGTCGGCACCATCGACCGCCAGCGGGCAGGGAATGCGCCTGTGCTCGATCTGCGACGGGATCGATGCGGTCCTGCTGGTCGCGGCCTATTTCTCGCAGTTCCGCTCCGAGGCGGGGCGCACCGATCTTTCTATGGCCGAGGCGCTGGAACATCTTCAGCTTCACCGCGACGACCGTTTCGACCGGATCGTGCTGGCGCCCAATGCCGCCAGGACGGCGGCGCCCCTGATGTTGCAGGCGCTGGTCGAGGAGGCCCGCCGCCACAGCGACGACGTCGTCTTGCTGCTGCCGCACAAGTCGCGGCTGGCGATCCCGGCCGAGACGGGCGCCGGTCTGAGGATTCTTCACGGCCCCCCCTTCGACGATGCCGACACGGCGCGGGAAAGCGACGGCACAGACGACCAGATACCGCCTGACGAGGCGCCGCCCGAGACCTCGCCCGCATCCTTGTGGAAGCGGCTGATCCCCTGGAAGGAGCGGCCGTCGCAGGGCGCGGCGGCAAAGCCGCCCCCTGCCCCCGAACTGCCTTCGGGGCTGAAATCCGTGATGATCCTGCCGGTCTGCGGCGGGGCGGGTGGCACGACGCTTGCCGTCAATCTCGCGGTCGAGGCGGCGCGGGCCCGGCCGGACCGCTCGGTCTGCCTGATCGACCTGAATCTGCAATATGGCAATGTGGCGACCTATACCGGCCTGCCTGCCAATACCCGCATCGTCGATGCCTATCGCGGGATCGAATCGCTCGACCAGGATGCGTTCGAGATGTGCCTGCAAAATGCCGCCGCCAATCTGCACGTCTTTCCCGGCCCGGGCGAGATCCTGCCCGCCGACGGCATCACCGCCGAACATCTTCGCCGCATCGTCTCTCTGGCGCGCGGCAAGGCCGATCTGGTGATCGTCGATCTGCCGCATCAGGTTGCGGACTGGAGCGGCGCGGCCTTCGAGGAGGCCTCGGCGCTTCTGGCGGTGGCGACGCTGGATGTGCGTTCGGCACAGAACCTGGCGAAACTGCGCGAATTGATGCGGTCCGAGAATCTCGCCTCCGGCAAGCTTCTGTGCCTGCTCAACCGTGCGGCGGCCCGGCGGTCCCATATGTGGGAAGAGGCGCGGGCGCAGTTCGAAAAGGGCAATGGCACCGGCCTTTTCCGCATCCTTCCCGATGGCGGCGGCGCGGTCGCCATGGCCTGCAACGCAGGCGTCCCGCTTGTGGAACATGCGCCCGGCAACCCGCTGCGCATGGCGATCCGCGAAATCGCCGCCGAGCTGGTGGCACAGACGGAACCAAGGCCCTGACCGCAACGGAGATTGGCGGATGTTCAAGAAGTTCCGTGACAGCAGACCGGGAGAGCAGCCCCCCCATCCGCAGGATGTCCCGGCGATCGCGCCGCCGCCCGAGCCGCCCGAACCCGCCTCGGAGGCCAATCAGATCGCCCGCATGCGGCGCAGGAAGCTTGCCGAGCTGCGGCAGCTCGCGCATCAGAAGCTGCTTGAGACGCTGAACCTTTCGGCCCTGATCCAGGCGAGCGAGGCCGAGATCAAGGCCCAGATCGCCAATATCCTCAAGGAGATGCTTCCGGGACAGAATATCGCGATCAGCCGCTCGGACCGCGACAGCCTGGTCGAGGACCTCTATTACGAGGTGATGGGCCTTGGCCCGCTTGAGATCCTGATCAACGACGAGACGGTCTCGGACATCCTGATCAACGGGCCCGAGCAGGTTTTCGTCGAACAGGGCGGGTTGCTGGAACTGACCGACGTGCAATTCCAGGACGAGGCGCATCTGCGCCGCATCCTGCAAAAGATCGTCGGCATGGTCGGCCGCAGGCTCGACGAATCCACCCCCTATGTCGATGCCCGGCTTCAGGACGGCTCGCGCCTCAATGCGGTGATCGCGCCGATCGCGCTGGACGGCACGCTGGTCTCGATCCGCAAGTTCCGCAAGGACAAGCTCAGCCTCGAACAACTGGCCCTTCTGGGCGCCATGAGCGAGAAGATGGCGATCTACCTGCGCGCCGCCGTGGCCTGTCGGCTGAACATCGTGATCTCGGGCGGCACCGGCTCGGGCAAGACCACGCTTCTGAACGCGCTTTCGGCCTTCATCGGCAAGCGCGAGCGGATCATCACCGTCGAGGACACCGCCGAACTGCAATTGCAGCAGACCCATGTCGGGCGGATGGAAAGCCGCCCCCCCAATATCGAGGGCAAGGGCGCGGTGACCCAGCGGGACTGCCTGCGCAACGCTTTGCGGATGCGGCCCGACCGCATCATCGTCGGCGAGACCCGGGGCGACGAGGTGATCGACATGTTGCAGGCGATGAACACCGGCCACGACGGCTCCATGACCACGATCCACGCCAATTCCGCGCGCGACGCCACCAGTCGGCTTGAGAACATGGTCGCCATGGCCGGGATCGAGATCCCGCTCGCCGCCCTGCGCCGCCAGGTCGCCAGCGCCGTCAACCTGATCGTGCAGGTCAACCGCCTGCAGGACGGCTCGCGCAAGATCACCTCGATCACCGAGGTCACCGGCTGCGAGGGCGATGTGCTGACCATGCAGGAGCTGTTCTATTTCGAGCACAGCGGCGTCTCGCCCGATGGCCGGGTCGAGGGGCATTTCGCGTCTTCCGGCGTACGCTCGGCCAATGCCGACCGCTTCCGCCGCTGGGGCATCCATCTTCCCGCAGATCTTTACGGAGCGTGACGATGACTCTCTCTCTGCCGCTGGCGCTGATGGTCGGGGTCGGGTTGGGCTTCTTCGTCATGGCATTCATCTATGCGCTGGTCCTGCGGCGCCGCGCCTTCCGCGAGGCGGTTGTCCGGCGCTTTTCCGGTCGGCTGTCGGCGGGATCCGGGGAAACCTCGCCGGTCGATCCCGTCGCCCTCAGGCGCCAAGGCCCGCCGTCATGGTCGGCGCGCTTTCTGCCCGAGGCCTGGCGCGGAACCAATGTCGCGGCCTTCTCGGCCGAGATGCGGCGGATCGCGCTGGTGCTGACGCTGACGCTGACCACGCTGGTCGTGATCTTGCTCAACGCATTCCTGGGCACGAACATTCTTCTCGGCGCCGCCGCCGGGCTGATCCTCTCCGGGGCGGCTTGGTATCTCTGGCTCGGCATGCGTATCCGCAAGCGCCTGGCCCGCATCGACGAGGCGGTTCCCGAGGCGCTGGACATGATCGTGCGCTCGCTGCGCGTCGGCCTTCCGGTCGGGACGGCGATCCAGGCGGTGGGGCAGGATCTGACCGGCCCCCTTGCCGAGGAATTCGCCGAAACCTCCCGCCGGATGAGCTATGGCCAGGAGCCCGTCCGCAGCCTGCGCGAAATGGCGGAACGCTGCCGCAACCAGAGCCTGCGCTTCCTGGCCGCCGCCGTCGCGCTGCAATCGGCGACCGGCGGCAACCTTGCCGAGGTGCTCGAACGCCTCAGCACCATCGCGCGGGGGCGCCAGCAGTTGCAACGCAAGGTCCGCTCGATCACCGCCGAGGCGAAATGGTCCGGCCGCTTCCTGTCGTTCTTTCCGCTTGGCGCGACCGCGATGCTGCTTTCGATCAACCCGGATTATTTCGAGGAAATCGCCGACAAACCCTTCTTCATCCCGATGCTTTGCGGCGTCGCGGGCCTGCTGTTCATGAACATCCTGTTCATGCGCTGGCTCGTGAAACTCGAATGAGGCCGGGCATGCGGATCGTGGAGGGCATCGCATGAACTTTGCCGTCAGTTCCTGGCTGCTGCTGGGCAGCTTCGTCGGCTGCGCGCTGATGTTCTCGGTGGCGCTGCTGCTGCTCAATCGCCTGCCCGAGGCGCCGACCCGGACGGCGGCCAAGCCTGCCCCGGACGTGCCCCTGGTGATGAGCAGCCCCGAACCCGGGAATTCCGTGCTGCGCAGGCAACTCGCCCAGGCGGGGTTCCATCATCCGAAGACCGTGCGATGGTTCCTTTATGCCAAGATCGGGCTGGCCATCGCGGGGCTGCTGGCCTCGCTCGTGCTGATCCGGCTCGTGCCGACCCTGCGGGATCTGGGCCCCGTTCCCCGGATCGGTTTCCAGATGATCATGGCGGTTCTGGGCTATTTCGTCCCGGTCATGTTCGTCGACAGAAGGCGCGCGGCCTGGCTGAAGCGGATCGAACTGGCTCTGCCCGATGCGCTCGACTTCATGCTGATCTGCGTCGAGGCGGGCCAGTCGACGGATGTGGCGGTGATGCGCGTCGCGGACGAGCTTGCCCCGGTCCACCCGGAGCTGTCGGCGGGCTTCGTCACGCTGACCGAATCCCTCGCCGCGGGGGCCAGTCGGCAAGAGGCCTGGCTGAAGCTGGCCCAGGACATGGAAAACGACGATCTTCGCCAGCTTGCCACCATCATCATGCAATCCTCGAACATGGGGACGCCCGTCGCCCAGACCCTTCGCGTCTTCAGCGCCGATCTTCGCGACCAGCGTATCCGCAGGATCGAGGAACGCGCCAACATCCTTCCGACCAAGATGACGCTTGGCACGATGATGTTCACGGTGCCGCCGCTTCTGATCCTGCTGCTTGCCCCGGCAATCTACCGGATCATCGATTCATTCTGATCCAGAGCACCCAGCCAAATGCCAAGACAGAACACACAAAGCCGCCTGACATTCCGCTGGACCTCCGCTCTATGCGTGATCCTGGCGCCCACCCTTGGGGCGCAGCTTGTGCTGGGGGCGCGTCCCGCCCTGTCCTCGCCGGAGTTGATGCTGACATCGGTGATGATCTGGTCGGTGATCGTGCATTTCGTCCTTTTCGCACTTTTCGCCGGCAAGGCACGGGACAATTTCGGGCTTGCCTTGCTGCTCTCCGGGCTGGGCCTGTTCCTGCTGCCCGGCATGCCGTTGATGTGGGGGAATTTCCTGCCCGACGCCGACGGCTACGGCCGTCTTGATCCGCTCGCCGCCGTCTTCTTCTGGGTCGCGGGGATCGCGGCGGTTCTTCTCAGCCGGGCCGCCTGGCTCGCCTTCCCGCGCCGCCTTGCCCGGCGGCGGGTGGCGCTTGGCACGCCCGCGCATCTGATCGTCACCGGGCTGGTTCTGACCAGCGGCTTTCTGCTTGCGACCGCGCTGCGGCCCCTTGTCGCCGGAGACCCCCCGGCCCTGGGCCCGGTCTCGGAGGTCTCGGGGGCGGTTCTAAGCGCCCTTTACACCCTTGCCGCCTCGGCGCTGGCGCTTCAGGGGCTGGGGGCGCTGCGTGAAAGCGATGACGGCACGAGACCGGCCGCCCCCCTGGTCGTGATGGCCTTCGTCGCGGCGGTGGCGGTGCTGGCGCTTGCCCTGGCGCTGCCGGAGCTCGCCCCACCCGGCCAGGTCGGCGGGGTGGCGACGGTGCTTCTGGGCGGAACGCTGGTCGGTGTCGTCCTGTTGCGAAGGCCGGTGCCCTGGCTGGCGGCGGCCGCCCTGCTGACAGCCGCCACGCTTGCCTTCAACGCGTCGCAGACTTTGGGCGGGCCGGTCCTGCATTCGGTCTTCGCCGTGCTTTTGATCGCGATTCTCTTCAGCATCGGCCACGCGCCCGCGGGTCAGCCGGATCCGGTAGCCGAGGTGGCATTGCCCCCGCCCCAGGCCATGGCGCTCTTTCACGCCGCTGCCCAGGCCTGGATCGTGCGCATCGACCTTGACGAGCGGACCATCCGCTTCCCGGGCGGATCGGGGGATGGCCTGGGCCATGGCGATATCGCCAGGTTCGACGAAATCTTCTCCGCCTCGGACTATTCCGGGCTGATCGATCTTGTGCAGGTGCTGCGCGGCGACGCCCCCGCGCCCGCCACACCGATCAGCCTCCAACTGACCCGTGGGGGAGGCGCGGTCAAGAAAGAGGGCGGCCCACGCGTCCTGACATGCGAGGCCCATGTCCTGAGCAACCATCCGCCCGAGGCCTGGCTCGCCCTGGTCAGCCTTGAGCGGGAGCGCGAGATCTCTGCCCGGCTGCTGCGATATGAGCAACTGCTTGGCGAGGCGATCCTGCGCGAGGAGCGCCTGCTCTCGATCGCATCGCATGAGCTGCGCACCCCGATCGCCATTCTTTCCATGCTGGGCGAGGAACTCAAATCGGGAACAGACTGGGACGATATCGGCGCCAGCTTCGAAAAGACCCTCGACCGGATCATCGCGATTCTGGACGATCTGCGCGCGGGCAGCGGCGCGGGGGGCGGCCAGTCCGCCGTCACCGGCTTCACCATACGCGAGATGGCGCAGCAGGTGGTCGATATCTTCTCGGCGGCGGCGACCGGCAACGGCATCACGCTCGAATTTGTCGTCGGCGAAAACAGCGACACGCTGCTGCATTGCGACTACAGTCGCATCTTCATCGCGCTGTCGAAACTCGTGCATAATGCCGTCGTCCATTCGCGCGGAACCGAGGTTACGCTGAGCGCCTTCCTGACCAAGGGCATCGAGGAGGAACGCAGCGTCACCTGGCAGGTCGCGGACAATGGGATCGGCATCGCACCCGAACGGCGCGAGAAGATATTCGAACCCTTCGAATCCGGGGCGGAGAACCCCGAGGAACGGCCCGGGCTGGGGCTTTACACCGCGCGCAAGGCCATCCGGCTGATGGGGGGCGGGCTTGTCATCGACCAGGAGGGGCGCGGCAGCCGCTTCGTCCTGACCCATCCCGCGCGGGCCGCGAAACAACTGGTGAAGGCCGAGGAAAAGGTTCTGACGATGAATGACGTGACCCCCCTTTACGCCGATCGCGGCGTTCTGCTGGTCGAGGACAACAAGCTGGTGGGCGAGATCACCTCGGCCAGGCTGCGTAAACTGTTCCAGCGGGTGGACTGGGCCGAAAGCGGCGATGCCGGGCTGAACCTGTTCCGGCAGAACCAATACGACATGATCGTCGTCGACCAGTTGCTGCCCGGGCTGATCGGCAGCGAGCTGGTGCGCGAGATCCGCCAGACCCACAAGACCCTGCCGGTGATCGGCATCACCGCCTCGACGATGGGCTCGGAATGCCGCGACCTGGAAGAGGCGGGCGCCAATTACGCGCTTGAAAAGCCCCTCAGCTTCGGCCAGCTCAAAAGCCTTGCCGAGGAATTCTTCGGCAAGGCGCCGGATGCCGAGGGCTGAGACGGCGCCTCGAACGACCGGCTTCGGTCAAAGGCGCGGGCCCCATCCTTTTCACAGGCGCGTGTAATCACAGGTTGTATAATATCTCTTTCGATCTAGTATGACGCGCGGGGGCGTCGATCTGTCGTGGTTTGCATCATGAACGTTTTGCGGCGGTTCCTGACCGATTCCTCCGGGGCGCTTTCGATCCTTTTCGTCATTCTGTTTCCACTGCTGCTGCTGGTGGGCGGCGCGGCGACGGATGTCTCGCTGCTGAACGCGCAGAAACGCTATGTGCAATCCCAGGCCGACCTTGCGAGCCTGAGCGCGGCGAACCATCTTCCCGATCCGGTCGAGGTGCGCCGCATCGCGCGCGAGGTCGTGCGCAAGAACGACAAATACGGCACGATCACCCTCGACGACCGGGATATCCGCATCGGGCGATACGATACCGACACCGGCGAGTTCGTCCCCGCCCCGAACCAGGTCAACCCGGAATTCGCCTCGGCCGTGCAGGTCGGCGTGCCATCGCCCTTCAAGCCGATCCTGCTGTCGCCGGTGCTGAGCGACGAGCAGATCGTCATCCGCAAATCGGCCGTGGGCGTCCAGCGCGCGGTGGTGTCCTTCACATTGCGCAACCGTCTTCTCTCGCTTCACACCGACCGGGCGATTCTGGGCCGGGTCCTGGGCCCGCTGGGGCTGGGGCTGGATGCCGAGGTGCTGGGCTATATGGGCCTCGCCACCACGAAGATCAGCCTCAACAACCTTCTGGGCCGGATCGCCGGAACCGATGTCGGCCTGGACGTGCTGAGCTTCAACGACGTTCTCAATCTGCAGGTCGGCCGGTTGGACCTGCTGATGCATCTGGTCTCGCTCGGCGGGCTTGCCGATATCGACATCCTGCCCACCGCGGTGGGCGAGGGCTCGCTGACGCTGGGGCAGATCGTCGGCGCCTCGCCCACATTGCTGGGCCTGACGGCGGGGGACATCCTGCCCGATATCGAGGTGAACGTCTTCGACCTTCTGATCGCCATGGCCGGGCTGGCAGCCGACCCCGACGAAAGGCTGAACGTGGGCCTGCCCGTCAGCCTGGCCCCTCTGGCGGATGTGAACGTGTCGCTTGGCCTGATCAGGCCGCCGGTCATCGCGACCGGATATGTGGATGACACGCCGCCGCCGACCGCCCATGTGTCGCAGGTCAGCCTAGACATCGCCGCGACGGTGCTGTCGCTGACGCCCCTGACCGATGTGCTTTCGCTGGCGCTGAAGGTCGAGATCGCCGCGGCCGAGGCCTTTCCCCTTCGCCTGCATTGTTCGGCCAGCGCGCCCAACGACATATTGGCCGAGTTCCAGGCCAGCACCGCCCCGGTCGAGATCGCGGTGCGGCTTGGCGTCCTGTCGCAGTCCGCGCCCGACGAATCGCTCGACATGGACACGGTCGAGGTCGCGGGCAGTGTGAAGCGCGTCGCCGTCACCTACGGGGATTTCGTCAACCAACGCCCCGTGCCGGTGCCAAATCCGCTGACCCTGTCCGATTCGGTGGGCAGCCTGGCCGATTTGCTGGTCGAGCTGCGCGACGATCTGGTCCGCCAGTCCGGCACCTGCCAGACCGGCCCGTGGTGGAGCTGGCTGCTCGACGTCGTCGGCTGCGCCGTCAATACGATCGTTTCCGGCACGCTGGCGGCGGTCACCTCGCTGCTTATCCCGATCCTCGAAGGGCTTGGCGACGTGCTGGAGAACCTGACGGTTCTGGACGGAATCCTGCAAACCGTTCTGGATCTTCTGGGAATCGGCGTGGCCCAGGCGGATATCATCCTCGACAGCTATTCCTGCGGCACGGCCCTGGCCCGGTAACGCACCTGGCCGCCCCTTGGTCGGTGGAGGCTGTCTGGCCCTTGGATGGCGGGCCCCCGCCCGACAAAGACATGCCGCAGCCAGCGCCATGAACAGGGAACCGACAGGGCCGGAACCTGGCAACGGCGCATGACTGCGGCATGCCTCGAAATCGTAGCAGTGCCCTACTGCTATCTCAATTCGCACAGCCCTGCCACAAAAAAGACAAAAGTCCCCTTGATACATACTTTAGTTATAAACAGGAATCTTTAGGCTCGCGCACCGGGCCGTGAGGAGAGCATGATGCTGAGACTACTCAGAAGCCACGGAACCAACGAATCTTCGCCCGATGACGCGATCGTCCTGCGGGTTCCGATCCCGACCGAGACCGACGCCGCGACGGTCGAGACACCGAAATCCTCCTCGCATATCGATGCGCCGGTTTGCCCGAAGGGGCTCGTCCTGATGTGCGGCCAGATGGGCAGCCTGTCGCGCGACCTCAGCGATTGGGCCGAAAGGATGCGCGCGGTCGTCATGGTCGTGTCCGAGAACAACATGACGCTGGACTGGCTTCGCAAATACGCGCCCAAGCTTGATTTTCTTCTGGTCGATGCCGACTATCTCGGGGATGCGGAATCGACGATAGACTTCTGCCTCCAGGTGCGCCGCGCCACGCCGACGCTTCCGCTGGTTCTGGTCTCGAGCGAAATCCGGTCGCATGACTTCACTTGCGAGCGGATGATGGCCTGCGATGTGACCCTGAAACTGCCGCTGTTGCACAACGCGCTGACGCTTGGCGTGCAGGCGGCGTATCAGAACAACGAATATTATCAATCCACGCGCTAACCCGCAAAGATCGCGCGGCCTTTTCCCGCCCGCCCCATGCGCCGCGCGCTTCTGGCGGTGTCGCGGGACCCGACACCGCCCGCTACGCGGCATGGCTCTGCCCGATTGATCACCACCCTGTTCATACGGGTGGCGCCGCCGCGCCCTGGCACCCCTGCCTTTCAGGACATGGATCCGCCCGCCTGCGAGCGGCCTTGCCCCCTCGCGCAGCCTCAGACGGTTTTCAGAATGACAAAAGCCCCGAAAGGGCTTTGGCAACATCCTGTCCTTGAATGATCGAAAAGCATGGTTGAAGCGAAATCCCTTATGGGCAGATCGACTTCAGCGCCTGTTTCTTTCTGTGTAATTCAGGAAGTGATTGGTGGAGCCAAGGAGGATCGAACTCCTGACCTCTTGCATGCCATGCAAGCGCTCTCCCAGCTGAGCTATGGCCCCACCTTGAGGTCCCGCGCCGTTTCGACCATGCCGTCCGTCGCGGTGAGCGGCTATGTAGTGGCAGCCGCCCGGGGGTGCAAGCGGAAAATGCGCCCCCGGAAAAGTTTCACGCGCGCCTCAGACGTCCTCTTCATCGCCCGCGACATCGGCCAGATCGTCGAGCGACACATTGTCGTCCGAATCGTCTTCCAGCAGGTCGTCGTCGAGTTCGGTATCCTCCGAACCGGCGGCTTCGAGCAGATCGTCATCGGCTTCCAGATCGTCGACCAGCGGTTCGTCCTTGTCGGGCGTCGCGCGGGTGATGACCGAGGCGGTCAGCTTGCGGCGCGCGGATTCGATATCCACGACCTCGCCGGTATAGGGGCTGACGACGGGCGTGCGGTTCAGGTCATAGAAACGCTTGCCGGTGGTCGGGCAGACGCGCTTCGTGCCCCATTCTTCCTTGGGCATGGGTAGTCCCCTCACATTCGATGGGATGGCCGCGCCGGTCGGCGATATCGCCGGGGGCCATCGGAACGCTGCCCCTTGCCATAGCTGCGGGCGGCTGTCAAAGCCTTTCGCACCGGCGCGAACCGGCCCCGGCCCCGCCCCGGACCGGCTGGTCCGCGCGTCCGGGGCCCGCCACCGCATCCCATCGCAGGAGGCCCGAATGAAGCTTCTGCCCGGCCTGCCCGAGGTCGATGTCACATTGCGCCGCTCGGCCCGGGCGCGGCGCTTCTCGCTGCGGGTCTCGCGGCTCGACGGCAAGGTGACGCTGACCCTGCCCGGACGCGCCCGCGAATCCGAGGCGCTGGCCTTCCTGGCCTCGCATGAGGGCTGGCTGCGCGACACGCTCGCCGCCATGCCGGAATCGCGCCAGAGCGCCATCGGTTTCGGCACCATCCTGCCCGTCGAGGGCCGCGCCCTGCGCATCGAGCCCGCCATGGGCCGCGCCGTCCGGGTCGCGGAGGGGCGGCTGCTGGTCCCCGGCGACCAGCCGGGGCCCAAGGTCGCGGCCTTCCTGAAGGTGCTGGCGCGCGACCGCCTCGCCCGCGCCTCGACCCGCCATGCCGCAAGTGCCGGGCGCGCCTATACCCGGTTGACCCTGCGCGACACCCGCTCCCGCTGGGGATCGTGCACCGAAAGCGGTGCGCTGATGTATTCCTGGCGGCTGGTCATGGCGCCGCCCGAGGTGCTCGACTATGTCGCCGCGCATGAGGTGGCACATCTGATCGAGATGAACCACTCGCCCGCCTTCTGGGCCGTGGTCACCCGGCTCTGCCCCGACTGGAAACGCCATCGCGGCTGGCTTCGCAATCAGGGGCAGGACCTTCATCGCTACCGCTTCGGGGATTGACCCGCGCCCGGGCCGGGTGTTCCCTCACCGCATGAGCCTGACCATCCGTCCGCCCGATCCGAACGCCGCCGCGCATGAACGGCTTTACCGCAGCCTGCGCCAGCAGGTCATGCATGGCGAGATCCTGCCCGGCCAGGCGCTGACGCTGCGCGGGATCGGGCGACAGTTCGGCGTCTCGATGACGCCCGCGCGCGAGGCGGTGCGACGGCTGGTGGCCGAGGGCGCGCTGACGCTTTCCTCCTCGGGCAGGATCTCGACGCCCGAACTCACCCCGGAGCGGATCGAGGAACTGGCCGCGATCCGCGCCATGATGGAGCCGGAGATGGCCGCCCGCGCCCTGCCGCGCGCCCATTTCGCGCTGATCGAGCGGCTGGCCGCGATCAACAGCATGAATGCCGAGGCCGTGCAGCGCCAGGATGCCGTGGCCTATGTCCGCACCAATCTGGAATTCCACCGCATGCTCTATCTGCGCGCCCAGACCCCGGCCATGCTCGCGATCTGCGAGACGGTCTGGCTGCAGCTTGGCCCGACCATGCGCGCGCTTTACGCCCGGCTGCGCCGACAAGAGGCGCCGCCCTATCACCGCATGATCCTGGCCGCGCTGAAGGCCGGGGACGAACCGGGCCTGCGCCTTGCGGTGCGCACCGATGTGACGCAGGGCCTGCGCCATCTGGCCGGATAGGAAGGGGGGCACGGGAATGCCCGGCGCCGAAATCCTTCGGGATGGCGTCATTTCCGCGCCGGGGGTCGCATTACGCCCTCGACCGCCCCGCCGTCTCGGGGCAATTTGCGCGGGCAACATCCGGGGGCGCCCTGCCCCCGCCCCTGATCCGAAAGACCGCCCATGTCCCGCTTCGCCCTGCGCGTCACCTGCCAGTCCACCCGGGGGATCGTCGCCGCGATCTCCAGCTTCCTTGCCGCCAAGGGCTGCAACATCACCGACAGCGCCCAGTTCGACGATGCGGGCACCGGGCGCTTCTTCATGCGGGTCAGCTTCCTCAGCGAAGAGGGCCGCAGCCTTGACGCGCTGCGCGAGGAATTCGCGCCGGTGGCGCAGGAATTCGGCATGGAGGCCGATTTCTCGGACGAGGCCCGCAAGCGCCGCGTCGTCATCATGGTCTCGCGCTTCGGGCATTGCCTGAACGACCTGCTCTACCGCTGGCGCATCGGCGCGCTGCCGATCGACATCGTGGCGGTGATCTCGAACCACATGGACTACCAGAAGGTGGTGGTGAACCACGACATCCCCTTCCACTGCATCAAGGTCACCAAGGAGAACAAGCCCCAGGCCGAGGCCGAACAGATGCGCGTCCTGCGCGAAAGCGGGGCCGAACTGGTGGTGCTGGCGCGTTACATGCAGGTGCTGTCGGATCAGATGTGCCGCGAAATGTCGGGGCGGATCATCAACATCCACCATTCCTTCCTGCCCAGTTTCAAGGGCGCCAATCCCTACAAGCAGGCGTTCGAGCGCGGGGTGAAACTGATCGGCGCGACCTCGCATTACGTCACCGCCGACCTGGACGAAGGCCCGATCATCGAGCAGGACATCGTCCGCATCACCCATGCCCAGAGTGCCGAGGATTACGTCAGCCTCGGCCGCGATGTCGAGGCCTCGGTACTGGCACGCGCGATCCATGCCCATGTCAATGGCCGCGTCTTCGTGAACGGCAACAAGACCGTGGTCTTTCCCGCCTCGCCCGGCTCCTACGCCTCGGAACGGATGGGCTGAGGGGCCGCCCCCTCCGCCCCGGCGCCCGCGGCCTCGCCCTGCGCGATGGCCATGCTTTTCACCACCGCGTTCAGCCGCAGCCCCCCGGCCAGCCCCAGCGCCCGGGCCGAGCGCCGCGTGACCCGCGACAGCAGCACCTCGCCCCCCGCGAGCGACAGCCGCACCAGCACGGATGCGCCCTCCTCGTGCAGGTCGATCACGGTCGCGGGCAGGATGTTCAGCGCCGAGATGCCGCGCGGCGCCTCCAGCGCCAGCATCACGTCCTGGGCAAGGATCCGCAGCCGGATCCGCCCCCCCTTCACCGCCCCGGGCAGCCAGATCGGCCCGGCGGCGGTCGAAAGCCGGGTCAGCCCGTCCTCCTCGGCCTCGACCCGCGCCTCGATCAGCGCGCCCGCCTCGCGGGGCCCAAGCGCGGGGGCCGAGGCCGGATCGCCCAGCACATCCGCCGTCGGCCCCGCCACCGTCACCTTTCCCGCCGTCATCAGGACGGTCGTCGTCGCCAGCCGCGCCACCTCGGCCAGGGAATGGCTGACGTAAAGGATCGGCAGGTGCAATTCGTCGCGCAGCCGCTCAAGATAGGGCAGGATCTCGGCCTTGCGGGCCTCGTCCAGCGCCGCCAGCGGCTCGTCCATCAAAAGCATGCCGGGGGCGGAGAGGATGGCCCGGCCAAGCGCGACCCGGCTTTTCTCGCCCCCCGACAACGTGCCGGGGCGCCGCGCCAGCAGCGCACCGATACCCAGCATCTCGGTGATGCGGTCGAAATCGGCGCGCGGCGCGGATTTCGGCGCGAACCAGCCGCCGTAAAGCAGGTTCTGGTGCACGCTCAGATGCGGGAAAAGCCGCGCGTCCTGGAACACATAGCCGATGCGGCGGCGATGCGGCGGCAGCCAGATGCGGGCCTGGCTGTCCAGAAGCACCCGCCCGTCCAGCGCGATCCGCCCCCGGTCCGGGCGCAAAAGCCCCGCCACCGCATTGACCACCGTGGTCTTGCCCGAGCCCGACCGCCCGAACAGCGCCGTGACGCCGGGCGGGGCTTCGAAATCGACCTCAAGCGCAAGGCCGGGAAAACGGTGACGAAGCGAAACCGAAAGCGTCATCGGCCCGAAATCCTTCTGGCCACGATGCGCGACACCCATTCCGACAGCAAAAGCGCCGTCATCGCGATGGCGATCGCCACCATGACCAGCCGCGCCGCCTGCGGCTCGCCCCCCGGAACCTGAAGAAAGGCGTAGATCGCCGAGGGCAGGGTCTGGGTCTGGCCCGGGATGTTCGAGACGAAGGTGATCGTCGCGCCGAACTCTCCCATCGCCTTGGCGAAGGCAAGGATCGCCCCCGCGATGATCCCGGGCAGGATCAAGGGCAGCGTCACCGTCGCGAAGACCCAGGGCCGCGAGGCCCCCAGCGTGGCCGAGGCCTGCTCCAGCTTCGGATCCACCGCCTCGATCGCCAGCCGGATCGCGCGAACCATCAGCGGAAAGGCCATGACCGCGGCGGCCAGGGCGGCGCCGGTCCAGCGGAAGGCGAAGACGATTCCGAACCACTGGTCCAGATATTGCCCGACCCAGCCCCGGCGCCCGAAGGTCAAGAGCAGCAGATAGCCGGTGACCACCGGCGGCAGGATCAGCGGCAGGTGGACGATCCCGTTCAGGATCTGCTTGCCCGGGAAATTCCACCGCGCCAGCGCATGGGCGACCAAAAGCCCAAGCGGCAGGCTGCACAGGGTCGCCCAGAACGAGACGCGCAGCGACAATGCCATCGCGCGCCATTCCTCGGGGGTCAGCCAGTCCGTCACCGCCTTGCGGTCCCGCGCGTCAGTTCAGGACCGAAAAGCCTTCGGCCAGGAAATGCCCCGCCGCCTGCGCGCCCGAAAGCGCCTCGAAAAAGGCCCGGTCGGCGTCATCCGCCGCGCCGGTCAGCAGCGCCGCCGGATAGAGGATCGCGTCATGGCTGCCCTCGGGGAAGGTGCCGACCACGGTCACATTGTCATCCGCCGCCGCATCGGTGGCGTAGACGATGCCATAGGGCGCCTCGCCGCTGGCCACCAGCGCCAGCGCCGCGCGCACGTTGTCGGCCTGCGCGACCGAGGGCGCCACCCCTTCCCACAGGCCAAGGCTCTCAAGCGCGGCCTTGCCGTATTGCCCCGCCGGCACGGAATCGACCAGGGCCATCGCCAGCTTCTCCTCGCCCAGAAGCCCCTCCAGATCCAGATTCGCATCGATCGCGACCGGCTCGACCCCGGTGCCCGAGGCCACCAGAACCAGCGTATTGCCCAGAAGATCGGCACGGGTGCCCTCGACGACCAGGCCCTCCTTCTCGACCTCGTCCATCCAGTTCACGGCGGCCGAGATGAAGATATCGGCCGGGGCGCCCTCGATGATCTGCTTGGCCAGCGCGTTGGAACCGGCGTAGGAGATCACCACCTCATGCCCGGTCTCGGCCTGGAAATCCGCAGCCACCGCGTCAAGCGCGTTCTTCATCGAGGCGGCGGCGAAGACGACCACCTCCTCGGCCTGGGCCGAAAGCGGCAGGGCGAGGCTGAGGGCAAGGCTGGCAAGCGCGGTATTGCGGAACATGGCGGGTCTCCGGTTCGATATGTTTCGCGCAACATATCAGGGGAAGACCCCGGCCTGCGCAAGGGCTATTTTCCGACGGACATATCGGAAGAACCCGCCCGCAAGCGGGCCCGGACAAGATTGGCTCTGGAGCATGCCGGGCAAAACGGGGCATGCTCCACCCGCCCCATCCCGGGCGGGAACGATCTGGAAAGGAAAGCGGAACCATGCGGATCCTGTCGGTCACCGCCATGCGCGACGAAGGCCCCTTCGTGCTGGAATGGCTGGCCTGGCACCGCCTGCTGGGGGTGACGGATTTCCTGATACTCACCAACGACTGCCGCGACGGCACCGACCGCCTCCTCGACGCGCTGGCACAGGAAGGCGTGCTGACACACCTGCCCAACCGCCCGCCCGAAGGTAAAAGCATCCAGTGGCAGGCGCTCAAGACCGCCTGGCGCCATCCCGCGCGCAAGGCGGCGGACTGGATGCTGTTTTCCGATGTCGACGAATTTCCGATGATCCATGCGGGCGAACACCGCTTCGCGGATCTTCTCGCCGCCCTGCCCGGCGAAACCCAGGCGGTGGCGATGGCCTGGCGGCTCTTCGGCGCCTCGGGCGTGGTGGCGTTCCAGGACCGGCCGGTCACCGGGCAATTCCTGCGCTCCGCCCCGCCCGAGATGCTGCATCCGGTGGGGGCGAGTTATTTCAAGACGCTGTTTCGCCCCGAAGCCTTCGCGCAGCCCGGCGTCCACCGACCGGCACGCGGCAAGGACCAGGCTGCGGCGGCCTGGGTCGACGGCAGCGGTCGCCCCCTGCCCGAGGCCCTCGCGGCCAGGGACAAAAGGCTGTCGCTCCTGCCCCTGAGCGACCATCGGCGGCTGGTGGAGCTGCACCATTACTCGCTGCGCTCGGTGCAAAGCTTTCTGGTCAAGGCCGATCGCGGCCTCGCCAATCGCCGCACCAAGGGGATCGACCTGCACTACTGGGTGGAGCGCAATTTCAACACCGTCGAGAACAAGGCCGCCCTGGCGCTCGCCCAGCCGCTGGCGGCCGAGATCGCCCGGCTCAGAACCCTGCCGGGGGTCGAGGCCGCGCATCGCGCCGCCTGCGACTGGCACCATGCCCAGGCCCGCGCGCTGCTGCGCCAGATCGAATTCTACCGGCTCTACTGCGCCTGCCTGCATGCCTCGAATTCCGCCGCCCTGCCCGACCGGCTCGCCGCCTCGCTGCTGGCGCTCTATCAGGACATCGACAGCACCGGGGCCTGACCCCAACGAAACGTGAAGGGGCCGGGAAACGCCCCAGCCCCTTCATCTTGGCAAAAATATCCCCGCCGGAGGCTCCCGCAGCCGCACCGGCGCGACCATGGCGCCCCCGCGCGGGCTCAGGCGTGGATCGCGCCCAGGCCACAGGCCAGCGCGGCCTCGCGCACCGCTTCCGAATAGGTCGGATGCGCATGGCAGGTCAGCGCCAGATCCTGGGCCGAGGCGCCGAACTCCATCGCGACGCAAACCTCATGGATCAGATCACCCGCGCCGGGCCCGATGATATGGGCGCCAAGGATCCGGTCGGTTTCCTTGTCGGCCAGCAGTTTCACGAAACCATCGGCCTGGAAGACGGCCTTGGCCCGGGCATTGCCCATGAAGGGAAATTTCCCGACCTTGTAGGCCCTGCCCTCTTCCTTGAGCTGCTCCTCGGTCTTGCCGACCGAGGCCACCTCGGGCGTGGTATAGACCACCCCGGGGATCACGCCGTAATTCACATGGCCGTGCTTTCCGGCGATCACCTCGGCCACGGCCATGCCCTCGTCCTCGGCCTTATGCGCCAGCATCGGGCCGGGCACCGCATCGCCGATGGCATGGATGCCAGGCACATTGGTCCGCCAGTGGTCGTCGACCTTGATCTGGCCACGCGGCAGCAGTTCGACGCCAAGCGCCTCTAGCCCCAGCCCCTCGGTGAAGGGCTTGCGGCCGGTGGCGACCAGAACTGCATCCGCCTCGATCTCGCCCGCGCTGTCGTCCTTCCTCAGCTTCCAGGTGACCCTGGCGCCCTTGCCCTTGCGCTCGATGGTCTGCACCGCCGCGCCCAGGACGAACTTGAAACCCTGTTTCGTCAGGATCTTCTGGAAGCTCTTGGCGACCTCGCCATCCATGCCGGGGGTGATCGCGTCGAGATATTCGACCACGGTCACCTCGGCGCCGAGGCGGGCATAGACCGATCCCATCTCAAGTCCGATCACGCCCGCGCCGATCACCACCAGCGATTTCGGGATCTTGCCCAGCGAGAGTGCGCCGGTCGAGGTGATGATCACTTCTTCATCCACGGTGATCCCGGGCAGGACCGACGCGGTGGAGCCGGTGGCGATGATGATGTTCTTCGCGCCATGGACCTCGTCCCCGACCTTCACCTGGCCGACCGCCGGGATCGAGCCCCAGCCCTTCAGCCAGGTCACCTTGTTCTTCTTGAACAGGAATTCAATGCCCTTGGTATTACCGGAGACGACATCGTCCTTGTAGCGCAGCATCCGCTCCCAATCGACCTTGGGGCTGGCGCCCATCAGGCCCATCTTCTCGAAATTCTCGTGCACCTCATGGAGGTGATGAGTGGCGTTCAAGAGCGCCTTCGAGGGGATGCAGCCGATGTTGAGGCAAGTGCCGCCGAGGGTCTCGCGCCCTTCGACGCAGGCGGTTTTCAGGCCGAGTTGGGCGGCATGGATCGCGGCCACATAGCCGCCGGGGCCGCCGCCAATCACGATCACGTCGAAATCAGCCATGGGTGGTCTCCTTGTGGTGACTGGGAGCCGGGGGCGCTGCCCCCGGACCCCCGGGATATTTTTGCAAAGAAGAAGGGGCGGGGCGGTGTCGCGCCCCGAAGAAGCTGTGCTGCGAAAGCGACCGCCTGGGCCGGGACACGAGGGGCAAAGGCCGGGGCAAGGGTTCCGGTCCTCTCCTGGGTCGCGAGCGGGCAGGTCGAGGCGGCAGGCAAACGCATTCCAGGGACGGGATCGACCCGGGCCGGGCCGGTCGACGGATATGGTTCGGCGCCCATCTCAGGCCCTTATCTCGATCGGTGTGCCGTCGGGCGCCAGCGACCAGATCTCGCGCATCTCGGCATTGGTGACGGCGATGCAGCCGTCGGTCCAGTCCACCAGATGATGGAGCGGGCCCAGGAAACCCCAGCCGTTCGGCAGGCCGTGGATCATGATGAAGCCGCCGGGGCTGCGGCCCTCGGCCTCGGCGCGGGCGCGGTCCTCGGCGTTCGGATATGAGATATGCAGGCTCAGATGCGCGACGGACTGCGGATTGCGCCAGTCGATCAGGTAATGGCCCTCGGGGGTGCGCTGGTCGCCTTCGAAGCTTTTATGGCCCTTGGGCGCGCGGCCGAGCGCGATCCGGTAGCTGCGGATCACCTCATCATCGCGCAAGAGTTCCATCCGGCGTTCGGATTTGAACACCCGCACCGCATCGGCGCGCAGCGCCTCGGTCGCCATGGCGGGCGGCACGCCCGAGCCGATCCGCTTCATCACCTGGCCGTAAGCCACCCCGGCAAGCGGGATGGCCAGAACGATCAGGATCAGGCGGAGCGGCTTCCACATCACGGGCGGCGCGGGATCACAGGTCCATCAGCAGGCGACGGGGATCTTCCAGCGCCTCCTTGACGCGGACGAGGAAGGTCACCGCCCCCTTGCCGTCGACGATGCGGTGATCGTAGGACAGCGCCAGATACATCATCGGACGGATGACGATCTGGCCCTTCACCACCACCGGACGCTCCTGGATCTTGTGCATGCCGAGGATCCCGGATTGCGGCGGGTTCAGGATCGGGGACGACATCAGCGAACCATAGACGCCGCCGTTCGAGATGGTGAAGGAGCCGCCCTGCATCTCTTGCATGGTCAGCTTGCCGTCGCGGGCGCGCAGGCCGTATTCGCCGATCTTCTTCTCGATCGCGGCAAAGCCGAGCTGATCGGCATCGCGCACCACCGGCACCACAAGGCCGTTCGGCGTGCCGACCGCCACGCCCATATGGACGTAGTTCTTGTAGACGACGTCGGTGCCGTCGATCTCGGCATTGACTTCGGGCACTTCCTTCAGCGCATGGACGCAAGCCTTCACGAAGAAGGACATGAAACCCAGCTTGACGCCGTGCTTCTTCTCGAACTGGTCCTTGTAGGCATTGCGCAATTCCATGATGCCGGACATGTCCACCTCGTTGTAGGTGGTCAGCATGGCGGCGGTGTTCTGCGCATCCTTCAGGCGGCGCGCGATGGTCTGGCGCAGGCGGGTCATCTTGACCCGCTCTTCGCGGGCGGCGTCATCGGCCGGAACCGGCGCGCGCGGGATCGCGGCCGGGGCGGGCGCGGCGACGACGGCGGCGGCGACCGCGCCGGCGGCCCCCGAAACGGCGCGTGCCACGTCTTCCTTCATCACCCGGCCATCCTTGCCGGTGCCCTGGACCTGATCGCGCGACAGGCCCGCCTCGGCCATGGCCTTCTTGGCCGAGGGCGCGTCCTCGACATCCTTGCCTGCGGGCGCGGCGGCGGGGGCAGGCGCGGCTTCGGCCTTGGGCGCGGCGGCGGCAGGCGCGGCGCCCGCCGTGGCGCCCTCGGTCACGATGGCGAGGCGGGCATTGGCGGAAACCGTCTCGCCCTCGGGCACGAGGATCTCGGCCAGCACGCCCGCCACCGGCGAGGGCACCTCGACCGAGACCTTGTCGGTCTCCAGCTCGCACAGCATCTCATCCTGCGCCACGGCGTCACCCACCTTCTTGAACCAGGTGGAGACGGTGGCCTCGGACACGGATTCGCCAAGGGCGGGGACCATCACGTCAGTCATTTTCTTACTCCTAAGCCCCAAGGGCATCAGTCGGAATTCGCAGATTTCCCCGCCCGCCCCAAGGGACAGGCGGGCCGGATTCGGTTCAGATCGTCAGCGCGTCATTGACCAGTGCGGTCTGTTCGGCCTTGTGGCGCGAGGCCAGGCCCGTCGCGGGCGAGGCCGAAGCCACGCGGCCCGCATAGCGCGCGCGGATGGTGGTGCCGCGCGTCTTGGTCAAGAGCGCCTCAAGCTCGGGCTCGATGAAGGACCAGGCGCCCTGGTTCTTCGGCTCTTCCTGGCACCAGACGAAATCGGCGCCCGGGAAGCGCGCGAGTTCGACCGAAAGCGAGACGGTCGGCACCGGATAAAGCTGTTCGACGCGCAAGAGATAGACATCGTCCAGCCCGCGCGCATCGCGCTCGGCCAGAAGGTCGTAATAGACCTTGCCCGAGCACATGACGACGCGGCGGATCTGGTCGTCGGATTTCAGCTTCAGCTCGGAATTGCCTTTTTGCGCATCGTCCCACAGCACGCGATGGAAGGTCGATCCGGTGCAGAAGTCCCCGGCCTCGGACACGCACATCGGATGGCGCAGCAGCGACTTCGGCGTCATCAGGATCAGCGGCTTTCGGAAATCGCGGTGGAGCTGGCGGCGCAGGATGTGGAAATAGTTGGCCGGGGTCGAGCAATTCGCCACCGTCCAGTTCTCCTCGGCCGAGAGTTGCAGGAACCGCTCCAGCCGGGCCGAGCTGTGCTCGGGTCCCTGGCCCTCGAAACCATGCGGCAGCAGCACCACGAGGCCCGACATCCGCAGCCATTTCGATTCGGCCGAGTTGACGAACTGGTCGAACATGATCTGCGCGCCATTGGCGAAATCGCCGAACTGGCCTTCCCACAGCGTCAGCGCATTCGGCTCGGACAGCGAATAGCCGTATTCGAAGCCCAGGACCGCATATTCCGACAGCATCGAATCGATGACCTCATACCGCGCCTGACCGGCGCGGATATGGTTCAGCGGGTAGTAGCGTTCCTCGGTCTGCTGGTCGACGAAGGCGGAATGGCGCTGGCTGAAGGTGCCGCGGGTGCAGTCCTGGCCCGAAAGCCGCACCGGGAAGCCCTCGACCTGCAACGAGCCGAAGGCGAGCGCCTCGGCCGTGGCCCAGTCGAAGCCCTTGCCGCTTTCGAACATCTTGCGCTTGCCCTCCAACTGGCGGGCGACGGTCTTGTGCAGGTTGAAGCCATCGGGCGCGCGGGTCAGCGCGGCGCCGATCTCGGCCAGGGTCTCGGGCTTGATCCAGGTCTCGCCACGCTGGTAATTCGCGGTATCCTGCGGCTGCAGCGTCTTCCACCGCCCGTCCAGCCAGTCGGCCTTGTTGGGGCGGTATTCCTTCCCGGCCTCGAATTCCTCGTTCAGCTTGGCCTGGAAGGCGGCCTTCATATCCTCGATCTCGCCCTCGGGGATCAGGCCGTCCTTGACCAGCCGCTCGGTATAAAGCTGCAGCGTGGTCTTCTGCTTGCGGATATGGGCATACATCACCGGATTGGTGAACATCGGCTCGTCGCCTTCGTTGTGACCGAAGCGGCGGTAGCAGAAGATGTCGATCACCACATCCTTGTGGAACTTCTGGCGGAACTCGGTCGCGACGCGCGCGGCATGGACCACGGCCTCGGGATCGTCGCCGTTGACGTGGAAGATCGGCGCCTCGACCATCAGGGCGATGTCGGTCGGATAGGGCGAGGTGCGCGAGAAATGCGGCGCCGTGGTGAAGCCGATCTGGTTGTTCACGATGATATGAATGCAGCCGCCGGTGCGATGGCCCTTGATCCCCGAAAGCTGAAGGCATTCGGCGACCACGCCCTGGCCCGCGAAGGCCGCATCGCCATGCAACAGGATCGGCAGCACCGCGATCCGGTCGTTGGTGTCGTTGAGCTGGTCCTGCTTGGCGCGCACCTTGCCCAGAACCACCGGGTTCACCGCCTCGAGGTGCGAGGGGTTGGCGGTCAGCGACAGGTGGATGGTATTGCCGTCGAAGGTGCGGTCCGAGGACGCGCCCAGGTGATATTTCACATCGCCCGACCCCTCGACCTCGTCGGGTTTGTAGCTGCCGCCCTGGAATTCGTTGAAGATCGCCTTGTAGGGTTTCGCCATCACATTGGCGAGGATGTTCAGCCGCCCGCGGTGGGGCATGCCGATCACGATCTCCTTCACGCCAAGCGCGCCGCCGCGCTTGATGATCTGCTCCATCGCAGGGATCAGCGCCTCGCCGCCGTCAAGGCCGAAGCGCTTGGTGCCCATGTATTTGACATGGAGGAATTTCTCGTAGCCCTCGGCCTCGACCAGCTTGTTGAGGATGGCCTTGCGCCCCTCGCGGGTGAAGGCGATCTCCTTGCCGTAGCCCTCGATCCGCTCCTTCAGCCAGGCGGCCTCCTCGGGGTTCGAGATATGCATGTATTGCAGCGCGAAGGTGCCGCAATAGGTGCGCTTGAGGATGTCGATGATCTGGCGCATCGAGGCATGGGTCAGCCCCAGCACGTTGTCGATGAAGATCGGCCGGTCCAGGTCGGCCTCGGTGAAGCCGTAGGAGGCCGGGTCCAGTTCGGGGTGTTCGGTCTTTTCCTGCATCCCCAGCGGGTCCAGATCGGCCGCCAGATGGCCCCGGATCCGATAGGCGCGGATCACCATCAGCGCGCGGATCGAATCAAGGACGGCGCGCTGAAGCTGCGCATCGGTCAGGTTCACCGCCTGTTCCGAGGCCTTGGCGGCGATCTTCTGCCCGGCCGCCTTGGCTTCCTTGGCGGGCAGGGCGACCGGCCATTCCCCGGTCAGCGCGCCGGTCAGGTCGTCCACCGGCTGCGGCGGCCAGTCGGCCCGCGCCCAGGACGGGCCCGAGGCCGCCTTCCTGGCATCGGCCTCGCTTTCGCCAAGCGCGCGGAAGAACTCGGCCCATTGCGCATCGACGCTGTTGGGATCCGAGGCATAGCGCGCCTGAAGCTGATCGATGTAATCGGCATTCGCCCCGTCCATGAAGGACGAGGCCTGGAACTGCGCATTGGGGGTTTGGTCGGTCATTCGGATCACCTCTCGGGGTGCGGACGGTGTTTGGGTTCAGATAGCGCGCGGCGTGCTATTCGGGGCGCGCGCGGCGACCAGAAAGCGAAAGGCAGGCGGAACTTCTCGTTCGAGGATTTGCGCGGCATTGTCACCATAGATGTAAGCCGCCTCATGAATGCCGCCAGTCTGGCGGGCCTCCGGCTTCATACGGTATTCCAGGATGGGAAAGCTGGCGGTTTTCCAACTCCCCTGCGGGATGGAGGTGAACAGCCGCTCAGCCGCCGGTCCGGGCCCGGTCACGATCTGGCATTCGCGGTCAGAAGCGACGATTTTCAGCATGCTGTCGGTGCCGTGAAAGTAGACGCGCCCGTTGCGGAATTCGCTCTGGAAGGTGTTCTCGGCGAAGCTGCTGGTATCCTCGAAGAACGCGATCGCCTCATCGCCGACTTCCGTCGTGCCCTCGCCATGAAGCCCGATCGCGGCTTCGGTCAAGGAAACAAAATCGACGAACAGCGCCCTATCGGTTTCCGCCATGGGGCGCCAGCCAAGCGCAGTCAGTCGATCCGAGGGCGCGGTCGCTGCGGCGCTGACCAACAGGGGATCGTCGGTGCAGATTTCGATGGTCGCGTTCAGCACATCTTCGGGAATCGCCGTCAAGGAAACCTCCGCAGTCGCAGAGAACGCAAAGCCAAAGGCCGCGAGCGACGTGCCCCCCGCGAGAAACGACCGCCACCCGCCCCGGACGGGGGCGGGCGCGGATCGCGAGGGGCGGTGCAACCCGGCCCCTATGGCTTGCGCCACTCGCATGATCAGCCCTTGATCGCTTTCAGAACGGCCTCGCCCAGGCCCGCCGGGCTGTCGGCCACGACGATCCCGGCCGATTTCATCGCCTCGATCTTCGAGCCCGCATCGCCCTTGCCGCCCGCCACGATGGCGCCGGCATGGCCCATACGGCGGCCCGGAGGGGCGGTGCGCCCGGCGATGAAGCCCGCGGTCGGCTTCCAGCGGCCCTTCTTCTTTTCCGAGGCAAGGAATTCCGCCGCCTCTTCCTCGGCCGAGCCGCCGATCTCGCCGATCATGATGATCGAGGTGGTTTCCGGGTCGGCCAGGAACATCTCCAGCACGTCGATATGCTCGGTCCCCTTGATCGGGTCGCCGCCGATGCCCACGGCCGAGGATTGGCCCAGGCCGACATCCGTGGTCTGCTTCACCGCCTCATAGGTCAGCGTGCCCGAACGCGACACCACGCCGACCGAGCCGGGCGAGAAGATCGAGCCCGGCATGATGCCGATCTTGCACTGGTCGGGCGTCATCACGCCGGGGCAGTTCGGCCCGATCAGGCGCGACCGGGAATTGGCCAGCGCGCGCTTGACGCGCATCATGTCCAGGACCGGGATGCCTTCGGTGATAGCAACGATCAGCGGGATCTCGGCGTCGATCGCCTCCAGGATGGAATCGGCGGCGAAGGGCGGCGGCACATAGATCACCGAGGCATCCGCCCCGGTCTTTTCCACCGCGTCATGGACGGAATCGAACACCGGCAGGCCAAGGTGGCTGGTGCCGCCCTTGCCCGGCGTCACGCCGCCGACCATCTGCGTGCCATAGGCGATGGCCTGTTCGGTGTGGAAGGTGCCCTGGCTGCCGGTGATGCCCTGGCAGATGACCTTGGTATTCTTGTTGACGAGAACGGCCATGCGGGCCTCCTTGCAGATACAGCTTCGTTGTCCGGCGTCCGAGGGATCGGGGCGCCGTCGTGTTCAGAACCGGCCCATCCGCCCTTACGGGCAGGTGATGGTGATGTCGCGCCCGTCGGTGCGGCCCTGGGTCGCCAGCGCGGCCTGTTCGGCACAGACGGCGGGGATCAGCGGAACATTGCCCGATTGCGCGGGGATAAGCCCCGCGGTGCAACCGGCCAGAGCCGTGACCAGAACAAGGGCCGAAGCGGCGAGTGTCATGCGCATCAGGTTAATTTCCTTCCCTTCGGAGACATAGAACTGGGTAATCCACATAATCCATCGCAGGCCCCGCCGTCACTCGCCCCCGGCCCGGGCGGGCCAGTAGAAACGGATCGCGCTGCTGTCGTCGGCCTGGCAGGCCGGGTCGTTGCCGTCACCAGTGATCTCGGCCTCGATCTCGCCGATCACAAGCGTCCGGCACTGCTCCGCGGTCTTGCGGAGTTCGAACGGCGCGCCGGTCCGGGCCAGAACCTCGCGCAGCAATTCCTCGGCGCGGGCGCTGCCGGTGCCGTTCTCGCCGGTCGCGACCATGCAGAAGCCGCCGTCGAGCCAGGCCATGCCGTAGTGATCCTCGCCCTCAACGCCGAATTCGGCAAAACCGCCGTCGGCGTCCTCCCAGACCTGCCAGCCCGCGGCGGCAAAGGCCGGGGTCGCCCCCTGCGCACCGCCGCCGTGCAAAAGGCAGGTGGCATAGGCCGCGCGCAGCCGCGCCTCGCCCGAAGCCGCGCCGAGGTCCGCCGCCAGATCTTCCAGCGCACCCGCCCACGCAGGCAGCCCCGACGCGAAGGTCAGGGCGGCAAGGCCGAGGGCTGGAAGAAGGCGCGGCGACATGAGGGGTCCGTTGCGGTTGCGGGTTCGGGCGGGGATGGCAGGCCGGGCCTTGTGCCCGGCCCCCGGGTCAGCCCTTGACGGCCTTCACGATCTTCTGCGCCGCATCCGACAGGTCGTCGGCGGCGATCACGTTCAGACCGCTTTCGTTGATGATCTTCTTGCCCAGTTCGACATTGGTGCCCTCAAGACGGACGACCAGCGGAACCGCCAGACCGACCTCTTTCACCGCCGCGAGCACCCCCTCGGCGATGATGTCGCAGCGCATGATGCCGCCGAAGATGTTCACCAGGATGCCTTTGACGTTCGGATCCGAGGTGATGATCTTGAAGGCCTCGGTCACCTTTTCCTTGGTGGCGCCGCCGCCGACGTCGAGGAAGTTCGCCGGTTCCGCGCCGTAAAGCTTGATGATGTCCATGGTGGCCATCGCGAGGCCCGCACCATTGACCATGCAGCCGATCTCGCCATCCAGCGCGATGTAGTTCAGGTCGAACTTCGAGGCGGCAAGCTCCTTGGGATCTTCCTCGGTCTCGTCGCGCAGGTTGGCGATGTCGGGATGGCGGTAAAGCGCATTGCCGTCAAAGCCCATCTTGGCATCCAGAAGCTTCAGGTTGCCTTCGGTGGTGACGCAGAGCGGGTTGATCTCAAGCATGTCCATGTCCTTGTCGGTGAACAGCTTGTAGAGCCCCTTGACGATCGAGACGCATTGCTTGATCTGCGCGCCCTTCAGGCCAAGCGCGAAGGCGACGCGGCGGCCGTGGAAGTCCTGGAGCCCGGTGGCGGGGTCGATGGTGATGGTCAGGATCTTTTCCGGGGTCGAATGGGCGACCTCTTCGATATCCATCCCGCCCTCGGTCGAGGCCACGATCGAGATGCGCGAGGTCTTCCGGTCGATCAGCAGCGCCAGGTAAAGCTCGCGGTCGATATCGGTGCCGTCCTCGATATAGATGCGGTTGACCTGCTTCCCGGCCGGGCCGGTCTGGATGGTGACCAGCGTGCGGCCCAGCATCTGCTGGGCATATTCGGCGGCCTCCTCGACCGAGCGGGCCAGGCGCACGCCGCCCTTCTCGCCCGCCTCGGGCTCGACGAACTTGCCCTTGCCGCGGCCGCCGGCATGGATCTGCGACTTCACCACCCAGAGCGGCCCGTCCATCTCACCCGCCGCCGTCTTCGCCTCGTCCGCCTTCAGCACGATCCGGCCGTCCGAGACCGGAATGCCGTAGGAGCGGAGCAGAGCCTTGGCCTGATATTCATGGATATTCATGGGTGCGTCCCGTCTTCGGTGATGAATTTGCCGGTTTCTGGCATGGATTGGCCCGCGCGGGCAAATGCAATCGCAGGCCCGGCGGCATTCCGCGCGGATTTCCGCACTTTGTGATCACACTTGGAAAAAGTGTGATCACAGTTTTGATTCAAAGCCTTCGCCGGTTGCGCAAACCGCTGCGTTGCAGCGATTTCCGACTGATTCGCCGCCTTGCAGAAACCACCCCCGAAGGCCCCCGGATCAGTTCAGGAAAACCGCGAACAGCAGCGCGTCGCCGCGCACCAGCCGCTCGAATTCCGCCCATGCCGCGCCATCGGCCAGCGCGCCCTTTTCGGCATAGGGCAGCAGCGACGCGCCCTGGATCATCCCCACCAGATCGACGCGGGGCGGGTCCTCGAACATCCGCGCCAGATTGATCCCGGCCTCGGCGCCATAGCGCCAATGCGGCATCAGCGCGGCGCCGGTCAGCACGCTTTCGCCCTCGGCCAGAACGTCCAGCCAGCGCGCGCCGGTCCCCGGCGGCATCACGATGCCGAGGCCCGAGACCTGGCGCTCGTTCGGCACCCATTCGCGGTCGTTGTCGGTCTCGGCCTCGACCAGCGTCCAGAAGCGGCGGTTTTCGGCGATCATCGACAGCAGATGGCCATGCGCCCTGGCGGTCCGGGCCGCATCGGGTTCCTGCGCCAGCGCGTTCAGGATCATCGCCACCCGGTCCACCTGCTTGCCGAACATGAAGTCCCAGGCATTCGCGGGCGGGGTGTCGCCCCAAAGCGCATAGATCTCGCGGCTGGAATCCAGGACAAGATCCACTGCGGGCGCAGGATCATAGGCCAGGGCCAGTTCGGAAAAGCCCGACAGGAAGTGGGTATAGGCCAGAAGCCAGGCCGCATCGGCAGTATCGAAGCGGATCACCGGATCGGTCACATCGACCATACGCCCGCCGCCCAGCGTCAGCCCGGCGACCTCGCCGACGCTCTCGCCCGGGTCACGGATGCCGTTCATGTCGATGTCGAACCACAGGTCTGACAGCGCGATCTCAAGCGCGAAATCGCGCTCCCCCAATGCCTCCAGCGCCACCCGCGCCGCCTCCATGTCGGCGCCGAGGCCGGACAGAAGCCGCTCGATATCGGCGCCCTCAAGCGCGCGCGGCGCGGGATTGGCCGGGATCGGCAGGCGCAGGATCGGCAGTTCCGACCAATCCGCCGCCGCCCCGGTCTGCCAGCGCAGTTGCAGCGCGCTTTCGACCCCCGAGAGGAAGCGCAGCCCCGCCAGGGCGAAAAGCTCGGGCGCGGCGGGGTTTTCCAGCGCGGAAAGCCGCGCCTCGACCGCCGCGATCCCGTTTTCCGCGATCTCGGCCGAGATCGGCGCGGGCTCGGCCCGCAGCAGGCCGACCGGCATCAGCGCGGCCAGGACAATCATGAAAATTCTGCGCATCGCGCCCTCCTTCAACCCTTCAACACGCCACCGGGACCTCACGCCCCCTGCGGCAGCCAGACCGTCTTCACCGCCACCGATTGCGCAAGGAACACCCGCCCCTCGCCCTCCGGGCCCGACCAGTCGCGCGCGCGGCCGTGGTTGACCCAGGTCCGTTTGAGATTGCCCGCCGATTCCGCCTCGATCAGCGCCGAAACCGGGGCCGAGGAAAACGACCAGACCGCATCCACATCCATATGCCCCGCCAGCGCCTTCGCCAGATCCCCGGGCGCGCCGGTCACCAGGTTGACGACGCCCCCGGGCAGGTCCGAGGTTTCCAGCACCTGGCAGAAATCGGTCGCCACCAGCGGATAGGCCGCCGAAGGGACCAGCACCACCGCATTCCCCATCGCGATCGCAGGCGCCAGGACCGAGACCAGCCCCAGAAGCGGCGCCTCGTCCGGGCAAAGCGCCCCGATCACGCCCAGGGGCTCGTTCAGCGCAAGCGTCAGGCCCCGGAACGGCACCGGCTTCACCGCGCCTTCGTATTTGTCGGCCCAGGCGGCGTAGAGGAACAGGCGGGCGAGCGCCGCCTCGACCTCGGCCGTGCCGTCCGATCCGGTCATTTCCCTGATCCGGCTGGCGAATTCGTCCGCCCGGGCAGAAAGGTTCTCGGCGATGTAATAGATCACCTGGGCGCGGTTATGCGCGGTGGTCGCGGCCCAGCCCCGGGCCGCGCGGGCGGCCTCGACCGCGTTGCGGATGTCCTTGCGCCCGCCCAGGCCGACATGGCCCAAAAGCCGCCCCTTCGGCGACCATACCGCGCGCGAGGCGCCGCCATCGGGCCGCGCCTGCTTGCCGCCGACGAACAACTTGGCGGTGCGGTCGATCCCGTCGGGCGCGACCTCGATCCGCGCGGGCGCCGCCACCGGCGACAGCGGGCGCAGGGCCTTCGCGGGCGGGGCGGGGGCGAGCCATTCCATCAGCCCCTCCCATCCGCCCTCACGGCCGAAGCCGCTCTCGCGCACCCCGCCGAAGGCCGCCGCCGCGTCGAACTGGTTGGTGCCGTTGACCCAGACCACACCCGCCCGCAACTGGCGCGCCACGTCGAGGGCAAGGGCGAGCCTCTCGCTCCAGATCGAGGCGGCCAGGCCGTAACGACTGTTGTTGGCCAACTCCACCGCCTCGGCCGGGGTGCGGAAACGGGTCGAGACCAGGACCGGGCCGAAGATCTCTTCCTGCATCAGGCTGGAAGCGGGCGAAAGCCCGGTGATCAGGGTCGGCGGATGGAAGCAGCCGTCGGGCAGGGCCCCGGGCGCGCGATGGACCTCGCCCCCCTCGGCCCCGGCGCGCGCCACCATCGTCTCGATCCGCGCAAGCTGATCGCGGTCGATGATCGCGCCCATGTCGATGCATTTGTCCAGCGGATCGCCAAGCCGCAGCCCGGCCATCCGCCGCTTCAGCCGATGGATGAAATCCTCGGCGATCGCCTCTTGCAGCAAAAGCCGCGAACCGGCGCAGCAGACCTGGCCCTGGTTGAACCAGATCGCATCGACCACGCCCTCGACCGCGGAATCGAGATCGGCATCCTCGAAGACGAGGAAGGGCGATTTGCCGCCCAGTTCCAGCGAAAGCGCCTTGCCGCTGCCCGCCGTGGCGCGCCGGATCTCGCGCCCCACCTCGGTCGAGCCGGTGAACGCGATCTTCGCGACCCCCGCATGGGCGACCAGCGCCGCCCCGGTCGCGCCGTCGCCGGTGACGACGTTCAGGACCCCCTTCGGCAGACCGGCCTCACGCGAGATTTCGGCGAAGAGAAGCGCGGTCAGCGGAGTCTGTTCGGCGGGCTTCACCACCACGGCATTCCCCGCCGCCAGCGCCGGGGCCACCTTCCAGGCCAGCATCAGAAGCGGGAAGTTCCACGGGATCACCGCCGCGCAGACGCCAAGGGCGGCAAGCCCCGGCCGCTCGCTTTCCAGAAGCTGCGCGAGACCGGCATGATAGTAGAAATGCCGCGCCACCAGCGCGACATCCACATCCCGGCTTTCCCGGATCGGCTTGCCGGTATCCAGGCTTTCCAGCACCGCGAAAAGGCGGGCGTGTTTCTGCACCAGCCGCGCCAGCGCGTAAAGAACCCGCGCCCGGCGATGGCCCGGCAGCGCGGCCCATTTCCGCTGTGCCCGCCGCGCCGCCCCGACCGCGCGCGCGACCGTCTGGGCACCGCCTGCCGAGACCTGCGCCAGCACCGCGCCGCTTGCGGGGTTGCGGGTCTCGAACAGGTCCTGCGGCGGCTCGAACCCGCCGTCCACGAAGGCGCCGAACACCCCGCCATGCGCCGCGATCCAGTCCAGCGCGGGAACCGGGCTTTCAGGCGCCGCGCCGTAATCCATCGCCTCGAAGATCTCCTTGACCGTCATGCCCTGTCCTTTTGGCGAAAATTCTTCGGGTCCAGGCCGCAAGGCCCCCCTACCCCATCGCGTGACGATGGCCCGCCGAATAGGCCCCGGTCACGAAATGCTCGATCTGGCGCTCGATATCGCCCAGCAAGCTGGAGGCGCCGAAGCGGAAAAGGTCGGGTTGAAGCCAGTCCTGGCCCAACTCGTCCTTCATCAGCGAAAGCCAGACCAGCGCGTCCTTGGCCTTCGAGATCCCGCCCGCGGGCTTGAACCCCACCTTGAACCCAGTGCGCGCCTCATAGTCGCGGATCGCCCGGACCATGGTCAGCCCGACCGGCAGCGTCGCGTTCACCGGTTCTTTCCCGGTCGAGGTCTTGATGAAATCCGCCCCCGCCATCATGCACACAAGGCTGGCCTTGCGGATATTGCCCAGGGTCTGCAACTCGCCGGTGGCCAGGATCGCCTTCATATGCGCGGCGCCGCAGGCCGCGCGCATCTCGCGCGTTTCCTGGTAGAGCGCCTGCCAGTCGCCCGTCAGCACATGACGGCGAGAGATCACGATGTCGATCTCGGCCGCCCCGGCCTTCACGCTGGCCTCGATCTCGGCCAACCGCAGCGCCCAGGGCGAAAGGCCCGCCGGAAAGCCGGTGGAAACGGCGGCGACCGGGATGCCCGAGCCTTCCAGCGCGCGCAGGGCGGGTTCGATCATGTCGTGATAGACGCAGACCGCGCCGGCGGTCAGCCCCGCCATGCCGACGGCCTCCAGCAGATCCGCCCGCAGCGGAGCGCGCGCCTTGGCGCAAAGCCGGGCCACCCGCGCGGACGTGTCGTCGCCCGAAAGCGTGGTCAGGTCGATCAGGCTGACCGCCTTCAGCAGCCAGGCCGCCTGATGCGCTCCCTTGACCGAGCGGCGCCCGGGCAGGCTTTCCACCCGCCGCTCGACGGCGGAGCGGTTGACCGCCGCGCCCGCCACCCAGTCGAGATCCAGCGCCATGCCCGGGTTCCTCGGATGGCCATGCGCGGGCCCGGGCGGCGGCAAGAGCGCGGATCCGGGCCGGACGGCGGGGGGCCGTCCCGGTGGCTGGGGGACCTCCTGGCGGGCCTCGTCGGCTGAATGCATGTCGCCCTCCCTTGCAGGTCGTGCCGGAACGCTCTCGCCTGCGGCCACGGGCCCGAAGATGCCACGGCCGGGCGCGGGGTTGCAAGGCGGGGCCTTCACCCCTGCGGGGTCGAGGCCTTGCGCTGACGCTCGCGCCGGATGCCGAGCTGACGCTCGCGCCAGATGATCAGAAGCCCGGCCAAGATCACGATCGAGGCCCCGCCCAGCATGGTCCAGGTCGGCGCCTCGGCAAAGACGAACCAGCCGATCGCCAAGGCGAACAGCATCGAGGCATAGTCGAATGGCGCCACCACCGAGGCATCGGCCTCGCGGTAGCTCGATGTCAGGAAGATCTGCGCCACGCCCCCGACAAGCCCAGCGCCAACCAGCAGCGCGAATTCGACCGGCGTCGGCCGGACCCAGCCCAGCGGGATGGTGAACAGCGACAGCACCGTCGCGGTCAGCGAGAAATAGAACACGATAGCGGGGGTCTTCTCGGTCGCGGTCAGCTTGCGCACGAAGACATAGGCCAGCGCCGAGCAGACCGAGCCGCCCAGGACCAGCATCGCGCCGAAAGCCTCGGCCTGGCCCGCCTCGCCGCCGCGCAGCACCGAAAGCCGGGGCCAGAGCACGATCAGCACCCCCACCAGCCCCAGAAGCACCGTCATGGCGCGGAAGGCGCGCACCTTCTCGCCCAGAAGAAACGCGGCGAAGGCCACGGTCAGCAGCGGCGTCGCATAGCCGATGGCGGTCACTTCGGGAAAGGGCAGGAAGGCCAGCCCGGAAAACATCAGCCCCATCGCCACCGTGCCGGCCAGCCCGCGCCAGACATGGCCCATGGGGTTCGCGGTACGGAAACCGCCCGCCAGTTCGCGGCGGTAGGCCATCCACAGGATGATCACCGGAATGGCGAAGAAGGACCGGAAGAACACCGCCTGCCAGCCCGGCACATGATCTGCGGTGGCCTTGATCATTGCCGACATCGCGGTGAAGATCAGGACGGCCGTGAGTTTGTAGCAGATTCCGCGCAGCGGGCGCATGATAAAGGTCCTTCAGCCTGCTCGGGGCACGCGCCCCGAGATCAACCACCAAGCGCGCCCGGGCGCAATCCCCTTTGGGCGCTGTGTGTGAGGGGGCTGGATGACCGGGCGGGGCCGGGCGTCGTCCGGCGGCAAGACGGTATGGAACGTAAGGAGAGACGGTATGGCGGTTGCGCTCGGGGATCTGATCGACCAGGGCCGGGGCCTCGTCCCCGCCGATATCGTGCTCAGGGGCGCGCGGGTCTTCGACCTGGTCACCGGCGATCTGGTCGAGACCGACGTGGCCATCGCGGGCGACACCATCGTCGGCACTTTCGGCCGCTACCGGGGTCGGCAGGAGATCGACCTGCAGGGCAAGGTGCTGGTGCCGGGATTCATCGACACCCATCTGCATATCGAAAGCTCGCTGGTCACGCCCTTCGAGTTCGACCGCTGCGTCGGCCCCCATGGCGTCACCACCGCGATCTGCGACCCCCATGAGATCGCCAATGTCTGCGGCCTGCCCGGCATCCGCTATTTCCTGGAGGCGGCGGCCCATACGCTGATGGACATCCGCGTCCAGCTTTCGTCCTGCGTGCCCTCGACCCATATGGAGACGGCGGGCGCGCGGCTGGAGGCGGAAGACCTCATCCCGCTGATGGACCATCCCAAGGTGATCGGGCTGGCGGAATTCATGAATTTCCCGGGCGTGCTGATGAAGGACCCCGGCTGCCTGGCAAAGCTCGAGGCCTTCCGCACGCGCCATATCGACGGCCATGCGCCACTCTTGCGCGGGCTGGACCTGAACGGCTACATCAGCGCGGGCATCCGCACCGAGCATGAGGCGACCAGCGCCGAAGAGGGGCTGGAAAAGCTGCGCAAGGGCATGCGGGTCCTGATCCGCGAGGGCTCGGTCTCGAAGGACCTGCATGCGCTGGCGCCCTTGCTGACCGAGCGGCATTCGCCCTGGCTGTGCCTTTGCACCGACGACCGCAATCCGCTCGACATCGCCGAACACGGCCATCTCGACTACATGATCCGCACCGCGATCGCGCTTGGCGCGCCGCCGCTGGCGGTCTATCGCGCCGCCTCGCTTTCAGCGGCCGAGGCCTTCGGGCTGAAGGACCGCGGGTTGATCGCCCCCGGGAAACGCGCCGATATCGCGGTGATCGACGGGCTGGAAAGCTGCCGGGTGGAGCGGGTCTTCGCGGGCGGGGTGGAGCTGACCGACCGGGCCTTTGCCGCGCGCGGCAACGTGGAGCCGGTCGCGCGCCGCTCGGTCAGGGCGCCACGCGTCGCCGCCTCGGATTTCCGCACCGCCGGAAACCGCAGCCAGACCCCGGTGATCGGCATCCTGCCCGGCAAGATCATCACCGAGCACCTGAGCTTCGACATCCCGCCCGAGGGCGGCGACAAACGCCCCGACCTGGCGCGCGACCTGGTGAAGATCGCGGTGATCGAGCGCCACGGCAAGAACGGCAACCGCGCCACCGGCTTCGTCAAGGGCTTCGGGCTGAAGCGCGGCGCCATCGCCTCGACCGTCTGCCACGATCATCACAATATCGTCACCGTCGGCGCCGATTACGACGACATGGCACTGGCCGCGAATCGTCTGGCCGAGATCGAGGGCGGTTTCGTCGTGGCCGAGGGGGGGCGCATCCTGGCCGAACTCGCGCTGCCGGTGGCGGGACTGATGAGCCTCGATCCCTTCGAACAGGTGCGCGAAGACCTGGTGGCGTTGCGCGCCGCCGCCCGCGCGCTCGGGGTCACGCTGGAAGAGCCGTTCCTGCAACTGGCCTTCCTCGCGCTGCCGGTGATCCCGCATCTGAAGATCACCGACCACGGGCTGGTCGATGTGGACCGTTTCGAGGTGATCCCGTGAAGGCGGTGATCTGGCACAATCCCGGCTGCGGCACCTCGCGCAGCGCGCTCGCCGCCCTGCGCGCGGCCGGATATGCGCCCGAAGTGGTCGAATATCTGAAAACCGGCTGGGATCCGGCCGGGTTGCGCGCGCTTCTGTCGGATGCGGGCCTGACGCCGCGCCAGGCGCTGCGGCTGCGGGGCACGCCTGCCGAAGCCCTCGGCCTGACCGCACCGGAGACGAGCGACGAAGCCCTGCTTCTTGCCATGGTGGCGCATCCGGTCCTGGTCGAGCGGCCGTTCGTGCGGATCGGGGACAGGGCCGCGCTCTGCCGCCCCATCGAGCGGTTGCGCGACCTTCTGGACGCCGCTGCGGCCTGAACGCGCGGAACGGGCCGCGCCTTGTCGGCCGCGCAACCCGGCCACAGGGTCGCAAATAGGCAATCACGCCTCTGGCCTTGTCCCGGCCCCGGCGCTAGAACCCCCCCGGCGACAGCAGGAGGCTTTCATGTCCGACGCGATCCGGCCGCAGCCCGGCATTCTCGACATCGCCCTTTACCAGGGCGGCAAGAGCCATGTCGCGGGCGTGGCCAATGCGGTGAAGCTTTCGTCGAACGAGAACCCGTTCGGCGCGTCCGACCGTGCCAAGGAGGCGTTCCAGCGCGCGGTGCATTCGCTCAACCGCTATCCCTCGACCGATCACGCCGCGCTGCGCCAGGCCATCGCCGAGGTCCACGGCCTTGACGCCGAGCGGGTGATCTGCGGCGTCGGCTCGGACGAGATCCTGCAATTCCTTGCCCAGGCCTATGCCGGGCCGCGCGACGAGGTGGTGTTCACAGAACACGGCTTCCTCATGTATCGCCTGCTTGCCCATGCCGTCGGCGCCACCCCGGTCCAGGTGCCCGAGCGCGAGCGGGTGACCGATGTCGACGCCATCCTGCGCGCCTGCAACACCCGCACCAGGCTGGTGTTCATCGCCAATCCCAACAACCCCACCGGCACGATGATCTCGCCCGCCGAGGTCGCGCGCCTGGCCGACGGCCTGCCGCGCCAGGCGCTTCTGGTGCTCGACGGCGCCTATGCCGAATATGTCGAGGATTTCGACGCGGGCCTCGCGCTGATCGAAAGCCGCACGAATGTCGTGATGACGCGGACGTTTTCGAAGATCTACGGCCTTGGCGGGCTGCGGATCGGCTGGGGCTACGGGCCGCAGGCGATCATCGAGGTGCTGAACCGCATCCGCCAGCCCTTCAACCTGTCGACCGCGCAGCTTGAGGCTGCCGAGGCCGCCGTGCGCGATCAGGACTGGGTGGTGAAATGCCGCCACGACAACGCGCGCATGCGCAACTGGCTGGCCGGGGCGCTGGCCGAATCCGGCGTGCCCTCGGACGTGTCCTCGGGGAATTTCATCCTCGCGCGCTTTGCCAGCGCCGACGAGGCGGGGGCCTGCGACGAATTCCTTCAGGCCCAGGGGCTGATCGTGCGCCGCGTGGCCAGCTACAACCTGCCCCATTGCCTGCGCATCACCATCGGGGACGAGGCCGGCTGCCGCCGCATCGCCCATGCGGTCGCGCAGTTCAAGGGAACGCGGTGAGCGCGGCGCCTTCCCCGGCCGCCCCCGTCTACGACCGGGTGGCGCTGATCGGGCTGGGGCTGATCGCGGGCTCGATGGCGCATGCCATGCGCGCCCACGGCCTTGCGGGCGAGATCGTCGGCCATGCCCGCTCGGCCGAGACGCGCGCCGTGGCGCAAGAGCTGTTCTGCGACCGGGTGACCGAGACCGCCGCCGAAGCCGTGCGCGGCGCCGATCTGGTGGTGCTTTGCGTGCCGGTGGGCGCCATGGCCGGGGTCGCGGCCGAAATCGGCCCGCATCTGGCCCCGGGGGCGACGGTCAGCGATGTCGGCTCGGTCAAGCAGGCGGTGATCGCGGCGGTCGGGCCGCATCTGCCGCAAGGCGTGCATTTCATCCCCGGCCATCCGCTGGCGGGCACCGAATATTCCGGCCCGCGCGCCGGTTTCGCCACGCTGTTCGAGAACCGCTGGTGGCTGCTCACCCCCGAGGACGGGACCGACCCCGCCGCCGTCGCGCGGCTGCGGCGCCTTCTGGAAGCCATGGGTGCCAATGTCGACGAGATGGAGGCGAAGCGGCACGATCTCGTCCTTGCCGTGGTCTCGCATGCGCCGCACCTGATCGCCTATACGATGGTGGGCGTGGCCGACCACCTGCGCCGGGTGACCCAGGAAGAGGTGATCAAATATTCCGCCTCGGGCTTTCGCGATTTCACCCGGATCGCGGCTTCGGACGCGACGATGTGGCGCGACGTCTTCCTGACCAACAAGGAAGCGGTGCTCGACATCCTCGGCCGCTTCACCGAAGAGCTGTTCATGCTGCAACGCGCCATCCGCATGGAGGATGGTGAGCAGCTTCACGCCTATTTCACCCGCACCCGACAAATCCGTCGTGGCATCATCGAGGCCGGTCAGGATACCTCTGTCCCCAACTTCGGTCGCACGACCGGGGCAAAGGGGGAATGACGGGCCCCGGCGCGCCGCATGCGGCCCGGGTTCGGATGAAGCCTGTCGGATAAGGCTTGCGGGACGGGACGGGTCGGAACATGGCTGGACAGGACGGCACCGCGAAAGGCGGGGACGAGGCGGCACGGATCAGGACGGATCGCGGCCCGGGAATGATCCGCACCCTGGCCGCGCTGCTTCTGCTGGGGGCGGCACCGCTCTGGACCTCTCCGGCGGGTGCCGAGACGATGGAGCGTTCGCCCATCCCGCCCGCCGCGCCCGGCCGGACCGCCGCCGCTCCCGCCCGCCCTGAGGAACCCGCGCGCCCTGAGCCCCTCACGCGCAGCGCGAGCGAGACGGCCGACGCGCCCTTCGCCTTCGCCATGGCGGCGGCGCCTGCCCCGCCAGCCGCCGCCCGGCCGCTTGGCGAGGCGCCCCTCGGCGAGGCACCCGGCGCGGACCGCATCACCAGATCAAGCTCCAATATCCCCGCCGCGCGCGAGGAACCTCTGGATCAGGCTGCTTCGGGGCTGCCCCTGGCCGACCTGCCGCCGAGGATCCCGGTCGAGATGCTGCCCGCCAGCTTCGCCGAGGCCGAGGCCCTGGCCCGCGCCACGCCCCCCGCGCCCGAGGTGACCCTGGCCGCGATGCCCGCCGCGGCCCCCGCCATCGCGCCCGCGCCCATGCCCCCGGCGGCGGAAGAGGCGGCGAAGGCCGCCGCCACCGCCGTCCCGGCCGAGGCGCCCGCCCCCGAGGGCCCCGAAGCGACACAAACCGCCGAGACCGTCCCGACCGCCCCGGTGCTGCGCCCCAGGCTCCGCCCGCCCGAGGTCGAGGCCCGGGCCAGGACGCTGGCCGCCGAGCGCGAAGCCGCCGAAGCGGCGGCGAAAGAAGCCCAGGTGGCCGAAGCCGAGGCGGCCAGGGCCGCCACCATCGCCGCCAGCCTGCGACCGCGCGCGCGCCCCGAAAAGGTGGTGAAAGCCGCCGCCCGGACCGCAACCGCCGCACCCGCTCCCGCACCCAAGGCAGACCCCGCGCCCAAGGGGGGCAAGCAGGCCAAGGCGCCGGTCTCGGCCAAGGGCTCGGTCTGCGGCGTGGCCGCGATCAAGGGCGAGACCATCGCCCCCATCACCAGCAAGGTGGCGGGCTGCGGCCTGAAGGAAGGGGTCAGGGTCACCTCGGTCTCGGGCGTCCGGCTTTCGATGCCCGCCACCATCGACTGCGCCACCGCCAAGGCGCTCAACACCTGGGTCGAGGGCGTGCTGCAGCCCGCCTATGGCGGCCAGGTGACCGAGTTGAAGATCGCGGGCCATTACGTCTGCCGCACCCGCAACCACAAGGCGGGCGCGAAGGTCAGCGAACATGGCCGGGGCAAGGCCATCGACATCTCGGGCATCACGCTTGCCAGCGGCAAGACCCAATCGGTGTTGAAGAACTACGACGTCACCATGCGCAAGGCCCACAAGGGCGCCTGCGGGATCTTCGGCACCACGCTCGGCCCCGGATCGGACGGCTATCACGAGGATCACCTGCATTTCGACACCGCAAGCCATCGCAGCGGGTCCTACTGCCGCTGAAGGCGCCCCGTCCGGAGGGGCCGGGGCCGTCCTGCCCGGGACGGATCCGGGCGCGACCCGTCGCCAAAGCGCCTTCGGTCAGGGCCCGGCCCATCCGGGGGAAGCGTCAGCCGGGGCCGCCCGGTCAGGGCGCCGTCAGCCTGGGGGCGGGGCCGAGGGGCAGGAAACCGAAGCGGATCCAGCCCTCTTCCAGCACCAAAGGCAGCACCAGCGTCTCGGGGCTTTCGCCCGCCTCTGCGGCCGCGCGCAAGGCCGATCCCACGGTCGGGCCCAGATCCTCGCGCAACAGCCCCGATGCGACCAGCAGCGCGGGCAGGCGGTCCCATCCCCGCGCGCTCAGTTCGACCCGCCCGCTGGCATAGCCTGCGGCATCCGGGCCGATCTCGCCGCGCGCGCTGACCGACAGGGCGCCCCAGTCGAAACCCAGGTCGCGCAGGCTGATGCCGATCAGGCGCGGGCGGCTTTCGCCCGCATGACGGTCGAGCGGGGCCGAAAGGACCAGCCGCGCATCGGCGCGCAACGTCTCGACCTGCGCCGGCAGGTCGGCGACGGGCCAGCCCGGCACCGCCGCGCGCGACAGCAATGCGGTCAGGGCCGGATCAGGCACCAGCCCGGTGACACGCAGCCCGAGGTCGTAGCTCGCAGGCCCCTCCGCCGCCCTGAGCGCGAGCGCGAGATCGTCGAGCGAGACATGCCATCCCCCCCCATCCGCCTGCGCCCCACCCGGCTGCGTCAGGGCCAGCCCGACCGCCCGGCCCGCCAGCCGCGCCTCGGCCAGGGGCAGCGCGGATCCGGGACGGACCCGCAGGCTTGCCATCAGCCCCGAACCGCTGAGCGTCAGCCCCCCCTCCAGCAGAAGGATTTGCTGGCGCTCGGGGAGGGCGGCGATCACATGCCAAGGCTTCCAGGTCATCGCGAAGACCTGCACGAAGGGCGCGCGATAGCCGATGCCGGTTTCGGGATCGCGTAACTCGACCCCCTCGGCGGTCAGGTCGAAACGGTTGGGCCAGCCCCGGACCGAAAGCCCGCCCGAGACCGTGACCCGGCCCCGGGCCTCGGGGCTTTCCAGGAAACCCTCGGCCACATGCTCGATCGCCAGCTTGCCCGCAAGCCAGTATCCGCTCCACAGCAGCAGCAAGATTGCCGCGAATGACAGAAGTCCGCGCATGACGCCCCCTTTTCCCCGACCGTCCGGCAGTGTTTACAGGGCGGAAGAAGGGAGAACCAGCCGTGCAACATCCCCCGCTCTGGGTCTTTGGCTATGGATCGCTGATCTGGAACCCCGGTTTCGAGGTGGCCGAGCGGCGCCTTGCCCGCGCCAGCGGCTGGCGGCGCAGCTTCTGCATGCGCTCGATCCACCATCGCGGGACCGAGGCCGTGCCGGGGCTTGTCCTCGCGCTCGACCGTGCGGGGGGGCAGGCCTATTGCGACGGTGTCGCCTTCCGCGTCGCGCCGGGGACCGAGGCCGAGACGCTGGCCGGGCTGCGCGAGCGCGAACTGATCTCTTCGGCCTATCTCGAAGTCACCATGGCGCTGGAGAGCAAGGCCGGTCGGCTGGACGCCCTGGCCTATGTGATCGACCCCGACCATGAGCAATATTGCGGCGGGCTGGCGCTGGAGGATCAGGCCCGGATCATCGCCGGGGCCAGCGGCGGGCGCGGCCCGAACCGCGATTACCTGTGGTCGACCAATGCCCATCTGCACGAGCTCGGCATCGCCGATCCCGAACTCGACTGGCTGTCGTCGCGGGTGCGCGAACTGATCAAGGACGGTGACCAGGCCCGGACCGGCGGCTGACGGCGCCCCCTGCGAACACGGCGGCCCCTGCGCACAAGGGGGTCAGAACCACTGCCCCGGCTCCATCAGGCCCAGGTCCATCAACTGCTGGCTGTGCCAGGCGAAGGGCACCGAATTGTGCCAGTGGAAGCTCTTGATGTCGTAGCGGCTGCCGGGATTGGCGCGCAAGGCCTTTGCGGTGCGGAAGGAACAGACCGCAGCGGTGATGTTGTTGTGCCAGGGGCAGGCATAGGTGTTCATCTCCTCGTCCGAGAAGGTGAAATCCGACGAGAGCCGCAGCCCCCGCCGGGCCCGGAAGATCGACACCCGGTCGATCTTCCGCCGGGTCCAGGGCACATGCTCTTCGAACCGCCAGCGCAGGCCGCCGAAGAAATCCAGTTGGCGCTCCTTGGGGGCCCAGTCCCGCTCGGCATCCTTGCGCGCCAGCGCGTAATAGCCCGACCGGTCGAGATGCGCCTCTTCCAGCGAGACGGCATTGCCGTGCCGCTCCAGGTCCGGGGCATAGAGGTCGATCACATAGGTCAGCAGCGCCTCGCGCCGCTCCTCGGCATGAAAGGCGATCAGGTCGCGGAAGTTCCGGGTCTCGCAGAACGGGAAGAACAGATATTCGGCGTTGTAGCAGTAGAAGATCCAGGCCCCGGGGACGGCCTCGTTCACCATGTTCACCGCCCGGCTGAGCGCGTCGTCGGCGAAGACGTCGTGGTCGATCCGCTCGACCTGGGCCTCGACGCCGGGGTCGAGCGCGATCTCGGGCGGGGCGAGCAGCAGCAGATGGCGAAAGCCCGCGGCAAGATGGTGCCGCAGGGTCGAGGCGACCTCCACCTCGTCCTCGGCCATCACCAGCGCGACCGGGCCGGGGACCAGCGCCCCGGCATGGCGCGAGAGATATCCCCAAAGGCTGTCGTGGCGCATCGTCTTCTCTCCGGCTCGGCCTCGCGCCTGCCGCCGAACGGGGCCGGGGGCGCGCGGGCCCGCGCAGAATCCCGCAGCCGCACGCCGGTGGCAAGGGGGATCGTGCCCCACCCGCCCGCGCGCCCCCGCCGACATTGCCCCCCGACATTGCCCCCTGCGGCCCGCCGGTGTAAAAGCCGGGGGCTCAGGAGGCCCAGATGCCCGATACCGACGCCGATCAAGCCCGGACCCCGACCGAGACCCGACCGCCCCTTCTTTCCGGCCGTCCCCTGGCCGGACCCGGCGGCGCCGCGCCCAAAAAGCTGTTCATCAAGACCTATGGCTGCCAGATGAACGTCTATGACAGCGAGCGCATGGCCGAGGCCATGGGCGCCGAGGGCTATGTCACGACCGAGGTGCTGGAAGAGGCCGACATGGTGCTTCTGAACACCTGCCATATCCGGGAAAAAGCCTCGGAAAAGCTGTATTCCGACCTGGGACGGCTGAAACCGCTGAAGCTTGAACGGCCCGACCTCAAGGTCGGCGTGGCGGGCTGCGTGGCGCAGGCCGAGGGCGACGAAATCCTGCGGCGGATGCCGCTGGTCGATCTGGTGGTGGGGCCGCAGGCCTATCACCGCCTGCCCGCCATGGCGCGCGCCAATGGGCGCGTCGTCGATACCGACTTCCCACCCGAGGACAAGTTCGACCACCTGCCCGAGCGCAAGGCCTATCGCGGCCCGACCGCCTTTCTGACCGTGCAGGAAGGCTGCGACAAGTTCTGCGCCTTCTGCGTCGTGCCCTATACGCGGGGCGCCGAGGTCTCGCGCCCCGCCGCCCGCCTCTTGCGCGAGGCGCACGGCCTGGTCGAGCGCGGCGTGCGCGAGATCACGCTGCTGGGCCAGAACGTGAATGCCTATCACGGCGCGGGCGAAGGCGGGGACTGGACGCTCGGCCGGTTGATCCGCGAACTGGCCGCGATCGACGGGCTCGACCGGATACGCTACACCACCAGCCATCCCAACGACATGGACGACGACCTCATCGCCGCCCATGGCGAGGTGGCCAAGCTGATGCCCTATCTGCATCTGCCGGTGCAATCGGGCTCGGACCGGATCCTGAAGGGAATGAACCGCAAGCACACCGCCGAGGCCTATCTGCGGCTGATCGAGCGGATACGCGCCGCCCGGCCCGACATCCTGCTGACCTCGGATTTCATCGTCGGCTTCCCCGGCGAGACCGATGCCGATTTCGAGGCCACGATGGATCTGATCCGGGCGGTGGGCTACGGCGCGGCGTTCTCCTTCAAATATTCCGCCCGCCCCGGCACCCCCGCCGCCGAGAAGCCCGCCGTCGAGGCCGCGGTCGCCGATGCGCGGCTGCAGGCGCTGCAGGGCCTGCTCCTCGATCAGCAGCGCGCAGCGCAGCGCGCCATGGTCGGGCAGGAGGTCAGCGTGCTTTACGAAAAGCCCGGCCGCCTCCCGGGCCAGATGGTCGGCAAGTCGCAGCATCTCATGGCGGTCCATGTCGAGGATGCCACCGGCCGGGTCGGGGAACTGATCCGCGCCCGCGTCACCGCCGCGGCGCCCAACTCATTGGCGGCCGTGAGGATTTCGTCCTGAGCGCATCCGGCGCCGCCATTGTTGCCCCAGGTTGCACAATACCCGGTTATCCACAGGATATTGTGGATGAATGAAGGGGCAGCGCCACATAAATGCCCGAAACTGCGCAGAATCCCCTTTACTTGAGCGGTTTTCACCGTCAATCCTGCCCCTGCTGTCACAAGAATTTGTTGGGGGGCTCTGGCTGTGAACCGGTTTTCACGCGCAGTGCGTATGATGGTAGGGGCGGCGGCCCTTGCTGCGGGTATGTCCGCGGCATCCGGGGCACAGGCCCAGGAAGTCGTGGGCGTGATTGAATGGGGCGTGTGGATCGACGCGGATGGCTGCATGCACTGGTGGGCCGATGGCGGCCTTGAAGGTTACATGGTGCCGCGCCGCGACCCGAAGACCGGCAAGCCGGTCTGCCTGCGCCAGAACCTTTGCCTGACCGAGAATACGGACACGCTCTTTGCCACCGACAGCGCCAAGCTGACGGCATCGGGCCGCAAGCGGCTTGAGGATTTCTTCCGCTCGGCCGGCGCCTTCGGCTATGCGATCTACGGCCATACCGACAGCCGCGCCTCGGATGAATACAACATGCGCCTGTCCGAGCGCCGGGCCAAGGCCGTCGGCGATGTCGCCCGCTCGGTCGGCGCCTCGGTCGAGCGCCAGATCGGCTATGGCGAGCGCAACCCGATCGCCTCGAACGCGACCTCCGCCGGAATGGCGAAGAACCGCCGCGTCGAAATCGTCTGCTACCGGTGGTGAATGACATGGCAATGATGATGAAATTCACGGGGTTGATGCTTGCCGCCGGGCTGCTTGCGGGCTGCGGCGAAGGGTTCGAGGGCACCAGCCGCTATCACGGACCCGATTCGGTGATCGCCACCGGCCTCGACAAGGGCCGCGACTCGGGCGTGCTGCTCAATGGCCGCGCCGCCATCGCCTATGATCCCGACGGGTGCCAGAACTGGATCATGGACGATGGCCTGGAAGGCTATTCGACCCCGCGCTACGATCCGGTCTCGGGCCTGCCGGTCTGCAACAATCTCTATCCGCCGGGCACGGTCATCCACGATTACCAGACCGGAACCGAGGGCATTCGCGACCGCATTTCGGGCCCCGGGCGCAAGACCGTCGTCGTCAAGCGCTGACCCCGAAACCCGGAGTTTTCCGAAGGGCCACGGTTCCGCCGTGGCCCTTTTCTTTCGCGCGATCCCGGCCCCGTCCCTTGCCCCGAAGCCCGCCACGCCCCATTTGCCGTGAAAGCGGGCGTTTTTCGTCACATCTGCCTTACGTCGATGCGCAAGATATAGTGGCACGGAGGAAAATGCTTGCCAGATCACGATGACCGCCGCAGCATTACCTTGAGGCCCTTGGCACGAAGCAGAAGGAGACCCTGATTGGGCATCAGCGCGCTGACCCCCCCGACCAAGCCCGAGGATATCGTCGAGACGCTCCTCGAATTTCCCGACAACCGGCTTCTGATCGAACTTTGCGGCGAATTCGACCGCAATCTCGCGCAGATCGAACACCAGTTGGGGGTGCATGTGCTCAGACGGGGCAACCGTCTTGCGGTGGTGGGCGAGAAAGGCGCGCGGGAACAGGCGGCGGCCGTGCTGCGCTCGCTTTACGCCCGGATCGAATCCGGCCGCAACATCGGCCCCGGCGATGTGGACGGCGCGCTGCGGATGGGCCGCCCCACCGGCTCGGGCCCCGAGGGCGAGCAGATCGAGCTTTTCTCGCCAGGGATGGAGCTGCGGACCCGCAAGAAGCCGATCGAACCCCGGACCGAGGCGCAGAAGGCCTATGTCGCCAACCTGTTCCAGCATGAGCTTGGCTTCGGCATCGGGCCTGCGGGCACCGGCAAGACCTATCTGGCGGTGGCGGTCGGGGTGACCATGTTCATCTCGGGCGCGGTCGAGAAGATCGTCCTGTCGCGCCCGGCGGTCGAGGCCGGGGAACGGCTGGGCTTCCTTCCCGGCGACATGAAGGAAAAGGTCGATCCCTATATGCAGCCGCTCTACGATGCGCTGAACGATTTCCTGCCCGCCAAGCAGGTCGAGAAGCTGATCGCCGAGAAGCGGATCGAGATCGCGCCCCTGGCCTTCATGCGCGGGCGGACGCTCTCGAACGCCTTCGTCGTGCTGGACGAGGCGCAGAACGCCACCTCGATGCAGATGAAGATGTTCCTGACCCGGTTGGGCGAGGGGTCGCGCATGGTGATCACCGGGGACCGCACCCAGGTCGACCTGCCGCGCGGCACCGCCTCGGGCCTGGCCGAGGCCGAGCGGATCCTAAAGGGCGTCAAGGGGGCGAGCTTCAACTACTTCACCGCCAAGGATGTCGTGCGCCACCCGATGGTCGCGCGGATCATCGAGGCCTATGAGGCCGACGAAGCCCAGGGCTGAGGGACAGCAAAGGATTGGCAGGCCCGCCCGGACGACAGGCGGAAACAGGCGCAGGACCAGCGGCCCCGGGGCGATCTCCGGGGCCGTTTCCTTGGTTAAAGGCCGTTCTGGCTCAAAGCCGGTCGGGCAGCGCGAGGCCCTTGAGGATGTCCTCGGCCCGCATCGGGCGCTTGCCCTCGCGCTGCGCCTCGGTGATTTCGACCGCGCCCGCACCGCAGGCGATGGTGAAGCCCGACAGAACCTGCCCCGGCGCGCCCTGCCCCGGCACCGGCCTCGCGCGCAGAAGCTTGACCCGCTCGGCCCCCGCCATCGTCCAGGCGCCCGGAAAGGGCGAAAGGCCCCGGATCAGCCGCGCGACCTCATCGGCCGGACGGCGCCAGTCCACCCGCGCCTCGGCCTTGTTGATCTTGGCGGCATAGGTCACGCCGACCTCGGGCTGCGGCACGGGCTCCAGATCGGGCAGGCGCGCCAGCGCCTCGACGATCGCTTCCGCCCCCATCGCGCTCAGCCGGTCATGCAACTCGGCGGTGGTCTCCTCGGGCCCGATCGGCGTCGGCGCCCGCAACAGCACCGGGCCGGTGTCCAGCCCGGCCTCCATCTGCATGATGCAGACGCCGGTCTCCGCATCCCCCGCCATGATCGCGCGATGGATCGGCGCCGCGCCGCGCCAGCGCGGCAGCAGAGAGGCATGGATGTTCAGGCAACCAAGGCGCGGCGCCGCCAGAACCGCGGGCGGCAGGATCAGCCCATAGGCCACCACCACCGCCACATCGGCGCCAAGTGCCGCGAATTCCGCCTGATCCGCCGGATCGCGCAGCCGCAGGGGCGTGCGGACCGGCAGGCCAAGCGCCTCGGCCCGGGCATGAACCGGCGTCTTGCGCAGATCCTTGCCGCGCCCCGCCGGGCGGGGGGGCTGGGAATAGACGCAGACCACCTCATGCCGGGCATGAAGCGCCTCAAGCACCGGGACCGAGAACTCCGGCGTGCCCATGAAAACCACCTTCATCCGCGCTTCCTTTGCTTTTCGGCCTTTGCCAGCAGCATCCGGCGCTTGAGGGGCGAGAGCCGGTCGAAATACATCCGCCCCGCCAGATGGTCGATCTGGTGCTGGACGCTGGTGGCCCAGAGGCCGACGAAATCGCGCGCCTCGACCTCGCCCGCCGCGTTCAGGAACCGCACCGTCACCGCGCGCGGGCGCGAGACCGGGGCCGAGACCCCGGGCAGATTGGGCGAGGCCTCTTCATGCACGCGCGGCTGCACGCTTTCATGCAGTACCTCGGGGTTGGCCATCAGCACCGCCTGCCCGCGCTCTTCCGAGCAATCGACCACGGCAAGGCGCAGCGGCACGCCGATCTGCACGGCGGCCAGGCCATAGCCCGGCATCGCCTCCATCGTATCGACCATGTCGCGCCAGATCGCACGGATATCGTCGGTGATGGCCGCGACATCGCCCGCGGGGGTCCTGAGCATCGGATGCGGGTATTGCAGGCAGGGGCGCGGGCTCATGCCGTCATGCCTTGGGTGATTTCGGCCTCGGCGCGGGCGCGGGCGTCGGGCGAAAGGCGGTCCAGCGTCAGGATACCGTCCAGATGGTCGTATTCATGCTGGGCGCAGATCGCCTCCATCCCGGTCAGGACCCGCTCCTGCACCACGCCCTCCAGATCCAGCCAGCGCACCCGCACCTCGGCCGCGCGTTCGATCATCGTGGTCGGGCCGGGAAGGGAGAGGCAGCCCTCGGGCCCCGGGACGCGGCGGTCCGAGGCCCACAGGATCTGCGGGTTCACCATGACCACGGGCGCGGGCGCGCCCTCTTTCCATCCGGTGTCCATCACGAAAAGCCGCAGCAGATGCCCGGTCTGCGGCGCGGCAAGGCCCCGGCCCGGCGCGTCATACATCGTCTCCAGCAGGTCGGCGGCAAGGCGGCGCAGATCCTCGGACAGCACCGCCTCGGCGCAGGGGGTGGAGAGACGCGGGTCGGGCCAGCGCAGGATCGGCAGGATCATCGTCGGGGCCTTTGCGGTTTGGGGGGCCGAGGTTTTTTTCGGGGGCCGAACAGATCAGAACATCGGAACGGAAAGGGGGATAGGACGAAAGGGCGGAAAAGTCATCTCTCCAATCCGGGACCGCGCAAGATTCGCGCACCCGGGGGATGCAAAGCCGCGCGCCGCATCCTATGTTCCCCCTGCCAGCCCAGGACCCCGGGGATGCGGCGGCGCCCCCGCTACGCTCCCCTCGGATGCCGCCCTTCGGGGTCGAAGCCAGCTTGCGCCATCACGGATCGGAACGCGGATCAGGCCTGACGCGCGCGCTCGCGTTTCAGCTTTTCCATCTTGCGGGTGATCATCTGGCGCTTCATCAGCCCCAGATGGTCGATGAACAGCCTGCCGTCGAGGTGGTCCATCTCATGCTGGACGCAGGTGGCCCAGAGGCCCTCGAACTCGCGTTCCTGCAGCGCGCCGTCCAGATCGGTCCATTCGACCCGCACCAGCGCCGGGCGCTTCACCTCGGCATATTGGTCGGGGATCGACAGACAGCCCTCTTCATAGCTGGACAGATCCTCCGAGGCCCAGATCAAGCGCGGGTTGATCAGCACCATCGGCTCGGGCGTGCCCTCCTTGACGCAATCCATCACCAGAAGGCGTTTCGTCACGCCGACCTGTGGCGCGGCCAGCCCGACGCCCGGCGCGTCATACATGGTCTCAAGCATGTCCTCGGCCAGCGCGCGCAATTCGGGCGTGACCTCGGCGACGGGATCGCAGACCTTTTTCAGACGGGGGTCGGGATGGATGAGGATGGGGCGGATCATATCCCGGATTTACGGATTGACCGGCCCCGGTGCAAGGGGCCCGGGCCCGCGCAGGCGCCCGATGCGATGGCCGGGTTGCGGCACCGAACAATCGAAACCGGGCCGATTGAAACCAAGCGGGGTTGCCGCTAGTCAGGAAGGCAGCGCCCGGCCCCGCGACCGGCACGCCCGCGCGCCCACCCACACCGCAGGACACCCGCCCCAGATGAGCTTCGACACCCCTATCGACCGCATCGGCACCCATTGCGTCAAATGGGACATGATGGAAAGCCTTTACGGCCTGCCCGCCGACGAGGGCCTTGCGATGTGGGTGGCCGACATGGATTTCGCCCCGCCCGCCAGCGTGCAGCGCACGGTGGAGCGCATGGCCTCGCACGGGGTCTATGGCTATTTCGGCGACGACCGGGATTACCTTTCCTCGATCCAGTGGTGGATGGAGACCCGCCACGGCTGGCGGATCGAGCCCGAGCAGATCCTGACCACCCATGGGCTTGTGAACGGCACCGGGCTGGTGGTGGACACGTTCACCGCCCCGGGCGAGGGCGTGGTCCTGATGACGCCGGTCTATCACGCTTTCGCCCGCACCATCCGCGCCGCCGGGCGCGAGGTGGTGGAATGCCCGCTCAAGCTGGTGGCAGGCCGGTATGAGATGGATTTCGACGCCTGGGACGCGCGGATCGCCGCCTTTCCCGGCCGGGTGCGGATGATGGTCTTTTGCTCGCCCCACAACCCGGGCGGCCGGGTCTGGACCGGCGCGGAGCTGCGCGGCGTCGCGGATTTCTGCCAGCGCCACGACCTGATCCTGGTATCGGACGAGATCCATCACGATCTGGTCTTCCCAGGCCAGCGTCATACCGTCATGGCCAATGCCGCGCCCGGGATCGCCGGGCGGCTGGTGATGATGACCGCCACCACCAAGACCTTCAACATCGCCGGCTGCCACACCGGCAATGTGATCATCCCCGACCCCGATCTGCGCCAGCGGTTCTCGGCGCGGCTGATGGCGCTCGGGATTTCGCCCAATGCCTTCGGGATGAACATGGTCCCCGCCGCCTATTCGCCCGAGGGCGCGGAATGGGTCGACGGGCTGATGGCCTATCTCGACGGCAACCGTCGCCTGTTCGACGACGGGATCGCGGCGATCCCGGGCCTGCGCTCGATGTCGCTTGAGGCGACCTATCTCGCCTGGGTCGATTTCTCGGGGACCGGGATGGAGGGCCCCGAGGCCATCCGCCGGGTCGAGAAAGCGGCGAAGATCGCCACCAACCACGGCGCGGCCTTCGGCACCGGGGGCGAATCCTTCCTGCGCTTCAACATCGCCACGCCGCGCGCGCGGGTGGCCGAGGCGGTGGAGCGGCTGCAGCGCGCCTTCGCGGATCTGCAATAGCGGGATTCGCAGGGGCAGCGGGCCGCGCCCTCACATCCGCGGCAGGCGGATCCTCGGCTCATCCTCGCCGTGCCAGTAGTCCAGCGCGGCGCGGTCGACCACGGGGGTCGCGCGCTTGAAGATGCAGGTCAATTCATCGCCCTCGATCTCGGAGGCGATGATGAGGCACTGGAAGATATGGCGCGGCCCGTCGAAAAGATCGACAAGGCCACGCAGCGCGCGCGGGCTGACATCGGCGCGCAGGGCGAATCCATTCTCCCAGTAGCGCAACACCGGAAAGACCACGCCGCCCAGTTCGATATGCAGCCGGGAATGGCGCCTGAGCGCACGTTTGCGGGCGGCCTCGAATCCGTCGCGCAATTCCTTGGGCAGATATTCCAGCATGGCGGGCTCCTCTGCCTCAGTCTGCCCCAAGGCGTTTCAAAATCAAGAGGGCGTTTCAGAATCAGGCCCTCCGAGCATGAACCGGATCCGGTTTCCGTTTCATGAAAGTCGCGCCCGATCCGGCACGGATTGCCGCGCGGCCCCCGCTGGTCTAGCCTGACGCGCATGTCCGCCCCCGCCTGCCCCGCCCCATTATATCTCATCGGCCTGCCGAAGGGTTCCCGCTGATGTGGGGGGTGGTCGCGACGGTCAAGGCGCCGGTCGAAAAGGTGCTGGCCTTCGTCGCCCATCACCTGTCGCTTGGCGCGGGCCATGTCTGGATCTATTTCGACGACCCCGAGGATCCGGCGCATGAGGCCGTGAAGCGGCTGCCCAAAGTCACCGCGACCCGCTGCGACGCCGCCTGGTGGCAGGCCCGTGGCGCGCGGCCCGAGCGGCACCAGAACCGCCAGGTGAAGAACGCCCGCCAGGCCTATCTGGCCTGCCGCCTGCCCTGGATCGCGCATCTGGACTGCGACGAATTCCTGGCGCCGCTCCGGCCGGTGGATGAGATCCTTGCCGAAATTCCGCCCGAACAGATCATGGTCCGGGCCGAACCGCATGAGGCCGTGCACGACCCCGCGCTCCCGGACGAGATCTTCACCGCCCGGCTGTTTCGCGCCGCGCTGAAAGGGGGCCACGCGCCGCTGCTGTCCCAGGTGATCGGCGGATATGCCGATGTGCTGCCCAACGGGCTGATGTCGCATCATGTCGGCAAGGCCTTCTTTCGCACCGGAATCAAGGCGCTGTCGCCGCGCCTGCACGGCGCTTTCGTGAACGGCACCCGCCTGCCCGGACCGCCCTTCCATCCCGATCTTCGGCTCTTGCATTTCCACGCCCAGGACCGCGCGGCATGGCAGGCGGCCCTGCCCTACCGGCTGACGCGCGGCGCCTATCAATACGCGCCTGCGCTGCAATCCTTCCTGATGGCGGCAACGCCCGGGCAAGTGGACGATTTCTACAGAAAGACGCAGATGCTGAACGCGGATCAGGAACGAATGCTGCGCAGCGCGAACCGGCTGGCCGAGGCCGACCTGCGGCTGCGCGACAAGGTCGCGGCGCTGCCCGGAGGGGCCGGGACATGAGCCCCGGCATGGTCTCGATGGCCGAGTTGATGGCCGCGCTGCCGCATATCCTCGCCGCGCCGAAAGAGCGCAGCATCCTGCGCCAGCTCACCTTCCGCCCCGGCTACAACCAGCGCCGCCACCCCGAGCGCCTGACGCTGACCCGCGCCGAAGGCATCCCGGGCGAACGGTGGCTGACCGCCCCCTGGTTGCGGCTGGCGAATGGCGCGCCCGATCCGTCGATCCAGGTCTCGATCCTGCCCGCGCGGGTGCATGATCTGGTGCGGCGCCATCCCGAACAGCCCCATCCGGGCGATACGATCATTGCCGATCTGGACATGTCGCTCGCCAATCTGCCCGAGGGCAGCATCCTTCAGGTCGGTGGCGCGCGGCTGCGGGCTTCGGGCGTGTTCAACGAAGGCTGCGTGAAATGGAAAGCCCGCTACGGTGCCGACGCCCGGGCCTGGATCGAACGGCCGGGCCACCCGGAACTGCGTCTGCGCGGCATCCTTTGCGCCATCACCGCCGATGGCGAGGTCAGGACCGGCGATCCGATCACCGTCGTCTCGCGGGGCTGAGGAACCGGCTCACATCCCCTCGCCGGGGGCGCGCTGTTCGCGGCGCCAGCGCAGGAACTGCGCCACCGCCTCTTCCGCCAGCGCGCCCCAGCGGGTGACCTCGGGCACCGTGCCGCTGACCCGCATGGAAAGCTGCGTCTCGCCCTGCCAGATCTCGACCGGCGCCTCGGGGTGGCGCCGGTTCCACGCCCGAAGCCCGTCCTCGGGCGCGCGCATCGGCCAGACCAGCGTCAGGCGCCAGAGCGCGCCATCCGGCTCGGCCCGGAACTCGGCGCCCGAGGACGGCAGCCGGGCATGGACCACGCCACCGGCTTCCTCGATCCCGGCGAAACCGGCTGTGGAAAGCGATTCGCCGATCACGCGACCAGGGCCTCGGCACGCTTGAGGTCGACGCTGACCAACTGGCTCACGCCCTGTTCCTGCATGGTCACGCCGAACAGCCGGTCCATCCGCGCCATGGTCACCGCATGGTGGGTGATGATCAGGAAGCGGGTTTCGGTGCGGCGCGTCATCTCGTCGAGAAGATCGCAGAACCGGGTGACATTGGCGTCGTCCAGGGGCGCATCCACCTCGTCCAGGACACAGATCGGCGCCGGATTGACCAGGAAGACGCCGAAGATCAGCGCCAGCGCCGTCAGCGTCTGCTCGCCCCCCGACAAAAGCGACAGCGTCGCCAGGCGCTTGCCCGGCGGCTGGCACATGATTTCCAGCCCCGCCTCCAGCGGATCGTCGGATTCGACCAGCACCAGCCGCGCCTCGCCGCCGCCGAAAAGATGGGTGAAAAGCGTGCCGAAATTGGCATTCACCTGCTCGAAGGCCGTCAGCAGCCGCTCGCGCCCCTCGCGGTTCAGGCCCGCGATCCCGGCGCGCAGCTTGCGCACGGCCTCTTCCAGATCGACCTTCTCGCGCACGAGGGTCTGGTATTCCTCATCCACGGTCCGGGCATCTTCCTCGGCGCGCAGGTTGACCGCACCAAGCGCCTCGCGCTGGCGTTTCAGCCGCGAGACATCCTGTTCCAGCGCCTCGGCATCGGGCATGCGGTCGGGATCGAGGCGCAGCGAGACCAGAAGCTCCTGCGGGGTGCGGTCGGCCTCTTCGGCGATGCGGTCGGCCGACTGGGCCACGGCATCCCGGGCGGCGTCCAGCCGGGTTTCGGCCCGGGCCTTGGCCTCGCGCGCCTCGCCCGAGGCGCGTTCCAGGTCGCGTTCGGCGATCTGGGCCTCGCGCAGCGCGGTCTCGGCCAGGACAAGGGCCTCCGAGGCCAGGCGGCGACGGGTCTCGGCGGCCTCGATGGCCTCGGTGAGTTCCTCGCGCCGCGCCGCGATCTCCTCGGGCGCCTCGCCGGCCTCGGCGAGTTCCTCCTCGGCCTCGACCCGGCGCGTGGCCAGTTCCTGCGCGCGCTTCTCGGCGGTCTCCAGGCGGTGCTTCCAGCCCGAAAGCTCCTTCGCCGCCTCCTGACGGCGACGGATGCGGGCCTCGCCCTCGCGGCGCAGCTCGTCATGGGCCGAACGGCGCGACATCATCGCGATCCGCGCACCCTCGACCGTGTTGCGCGCGGTTTCCACCGCCGCGCGGGCGCCGTCCAGATCAGGGAGGCCGCCCGCCGCCGCCTCGGCCTCGCGCAGGCGGGCGCGGACGGCCATCGCCTCTTCCTCGAACCGCGTCACGGCATGCCGCGCCGCCTCAAGCCGCCCGGCGGCAAGAGTGCGCTCGCCCTCGGCACGGGTCAGGGCGCGGTCGGCCTCGGTTCGGCGCTGATCGGCGGCACGGCGGGCCTCGCGCGCCATCTGGTCGGCGCGGGCAAGGTCCGAGAGCCGGGCCTGCAGCGCCTCATGCGCCGCGCGCGCGCCTTCGGCCGTGGCCGAGGCCTCGACCAGATCCTGCTTGAGCCGTTGCAGGCGGTTCAATTGCTGAAGCCGCAGCGCCGCGGCCGAGGGCGCATCGTCGGCGCCGGTGCGGAACCCGTCCCACCGCCACAGATCGCCCTCAAGACTGACCAGCCGCTGCCCGGGCCGCAGATCGGCTTGCAGCCGCAGACCATCGGCCTGCGCCACGACCCCGATCTGCGCGAGCCTGCGCGCCAGAACCCCCGGTGCCTCGACCTGCGCGGCCAGGGGGGCGGCCCCTTCGGGCAGGGGCTGCGGCGTGTCATAGGGCGCGAGCAGGCCCCAGCCCGAGGCATCGCCCGCCCCGGCCTCGGGCGCGCGCAGATCGTCGGCCAGCGCGGCTCCGAGCGCCTTTTCATAGCCCGGTTCCACCACCAGCCGGTCGATGATCTGGTGCCCGGCCTGCGCCTCACGCTCCACCAGACGCGAAAGCGCGGCCATTTCGGCGCGCAGCGCCCCGGCCTCGCCCTCGGCGGCGCTGCGGGCGGCGCGGGCGACGGATTCGCGGTCCTGCGCCTCGGCCCGGGCGATCTCGGCGGCGTCAAGCGCCTCCTCGCTGCGTTCGGCGAGTTCGGCGGCGGCCTCGCGCGCCTCCTGGGCGATCTCATGCGCCTCCCCGGCCTGCAGCAGCGCCTCCTCGGCGCTTTCCACCGCCGCGCGCGCGCGCAAAGCCTCGGCTTCGGCGCGGGCGGCGCTGGCCTGGCCTTCCTGCACCACGCGCACGGCCGATTGATGCCGGGCGGCCAGCCGGGCGGCATCCTCGGTCGCCTCCGAGAGCAGGCCCTCGCGGTCGGTCAGCACGGCCGAGGCCTCGCGCGCGGCCTCGGCCGCCTCGGCCAGACGCTCGTCATGGCCCTCATGCGCGCGCAGGACCTGGGCGATCTCCCACTCCAGCCGTTCGATCACCTCGCCCGCATCGCGGTTCAGCCCGGCCTCGCGCTCGATATCGGCGCCAAGCTGAGCGATCCGGGCGCGCAGCGTCTCGATCAGAGCCAGCGCCCCGGTCTCCTGATCGCCAAGCGATTCGCGCTGAAGCACCAGCCGCTGCTCGATGGCGCTGGCGATCGCCTCTTCCTCGCGCCGGGGGGGAAGCGCCGCCTCGGCCTCTTCGCGGGTCTGCGCGGCGGCCCGCGCCGCCTGATCGGCCCGACCGGCGGCGATCAACGTCTCGCGCAGGCCCGCCTCGGCGGCATTGCGCGCCTCGTCGGCCTCGCGCCAGCGACGGTAAAGCAGGCTGCCCTCGGCCTTGCGCAATTCCTCGGAAATCTCGCGGTAGCGCGCGGCCTGGCGCGCCTGCCGGGTCAGGACGGAAAGCTGCTGCGCCAGTTGCTCCAGCACGTCATCGACGCGGTTGAGGTTCTGCTCGGTTCCCGAAAGCTTCAGCTCGGCCTCATGCCGACGGGCATAAAGGCCCGAGATCCCTGCGGCTTCCTCAAGCACGCGGCGGCGCGCCTTGGGCTTGGCGTTGATCAGTTCGGAAATCTGGCCCTGCCGCACAAGCGCGGGCGAATGGCTGCCCGTCGAGGCATCGGCGAACAGCATCTGCACGTCGCGCGCCCGCACATCCTTGCCGTTCGCCTTGTAGGCCGAACCCGCGTCGCGGGTGATCCGCCGCACGATCTCGATCACATCGGCATCGTTGAAACCCGAGGGCGCCAGCCTTTCGGCATTGTCCATCACCAGCGCGACTTCGGCGAAATTGCGCGCGCCGCGGGTGGCGGCGCCGTTGAAGATCACATCCTCCATGCCACCGCCGCGCATGGCGGTGGGGCGGTTCTCGCCCATGACCCAGCGCAACGCTTCAAGCAGGTTGGACTTGCCGCAGCCGTTCGGGCCGACCACGCCGGTCAGCCCTTCATGGATCACCAGATCCGTCGGATCGACAAAGCTCTTGAAGCCGTTCAGCCTCAGCCTGGAAAACCGCACGCGCCCCTCACGAGTCGTTGGCCCGGGATCGTCCTTCGCCCGAAGGCGCGAGTCAACCGCCCGCCGCCGCCCCGCCCCGCATCTGGCGTAGGAAACCGGCGTTATCCCCAAGATCTTGGAAGACCGGACCGGATAAAACGCGGATGGGACTGCCCCCGCGCGCAATGGGGCTTTTCATCGCCGCGCCGCCGCATCACCATGGCGGCGCAAACCCAAAGCCCCGGACCCGTCGATGATCCCAGCCCTGCTTGCCATATTGCTGTGCCAACTTGCCGGAGAGGCCGTGGCGCGCAGCCTTGCCCTGCCCATTCCCGGCCCGGTCCTGGGCATGGCCTTGATGCTTGCCGGGCTTGGCGCCTCGGCGCGGCTGCGCGCCCTGGTCCGCCCGGTGGCCGAGAGCATCCTGCGCAACCTTCTCTTGCTGTTCGTTCCTGCGGGCGTAGGGGCCGCGGGGCATCTGGTCTCGCTGGGGCCGAACACCTGGGCGGTCGTGCTGGCGGTCCTGATCTCGACCGTGCTCTCGATCGTCGCCGGGGCCGCGACCTTTGCCGCCGTGGCGCGGCTGACCGGCAATGTCGAGCAGAGCGCCGAAGGGGAGGATGCGCGATGACCGAGATCTGGTCCTATCTGTCGCACGATCCCCTGTTGTGGCTGACGGCGACGCTGGCGGCCTATCTGATCGGCCTCGCCCTCTTCCGGGCCGTGGGGCAGAGGCCGCTGGCCAACCCGTCGCTGATCGCGATGGTTCTGCTGGCGGTGCTGCTTTACCTGACGGGGACCGATTTCGCGACCTATTTCGAGGGCGCGCAATTCGTGCATTTCCTGCTCGGCCCCGCGACGGTCTGCCTCGCGCTGCCGCTTTACGACAATCTCGCGCGGGTGCGCCGCGCCGCATTGCCCCTGCTGGCGGCGCTGCTGGTCGGATCGACGGTGGCGATCCTGGGAACGGTCGCCATAGCCTGGGCGATGGGCGCGGGCCCGGTGATCCTGGCATCCGCCGCGCCGAAATCCGCGACGGCGGCGGTGGCGATCGGCGTGTCCGAGGGGCTGGGCGGATCGCCAACCATGACGGCCATGATGGTGATGATGGCGGGGCTGAGCGGCGCCCTGGTGGTGACGCCCTTGATGAACGCGCTTCGCATCCGCGACTGGCGCGCGCGCGGCTTCGCCGTTGGCGTCGCCGCCCATGGCTTCGGCACCGCCCGGGCCTTTCAGGTCAACCCCACCGCCGGGGCCTTCGCCGGGCTGGGCATGGGGCTGAACGCGATGATGACCGCGATCCTTGCGCCCATCATCCTGCACTGGTTCCTCTGACCCCGATCGAACGGAGACCTCATGGCCACGCTTCTCGGCATTTCAGGCGCGCTGCGCGCCGCATCGACCAACCGGCTCTTGCTGGCGCAGGCAAGGCTAGCCTTCGGCCCGGCGACGCAGACCGAGGCCGATCTGCGCATGCCGCTTTACGACGGCGACCTTGAGACCGCCGAGGGCGTCCCGCCACAGGCCCAGGCCCTGCACGCACTGATCGCCGGGGCCGATGCGGTGGTGATCGCCTGAGCGGAATACAACAAGGCCCCGCCGGGCGTGTTGAAGAACGCGCTCGACTGGGTGTCGCGGATCAAGGGCAACCCCTGGGCCGGGAAACCCGTCGCCATCCTCTCGGCCACCGGCGGCCGGGCCGGGGGCGAGCGCACGCAATTCGCGTTGCGGCTGATGCTGACGCCGTTCCAGCCGCGCCTGCTGACCGGACCCGAGGTGCTGGTCGCGGACAGCGGCAATGCCTTCGACACCGAAGGTCGGCTGGTCGAGCCACGCTACCAGCGCGCGCTGGACCAGTTGATGGCGGGCCTGCGGCGCGAGGCGGAGCGGGCCTGACACCGCGGCCCCAGCGGCGCGGTCGGGATTGCGCTTGCGCCGTCGGGCCCGCCGGGAAATCCCCGCCGCCGAAGGCTCAGAACGGATCGGGCGCGGAAAAGGAGTGCCACTCCTGCGTTCCGGGATGGTGCAGGCCAAGCGTCGCGGCATGCAGCATCAGCCTCGGATGCGCCCGGGCCGCGCCGTCGGCATAGATCGGATCCCCCAGGATCGGATGGCCCAGTTCCAGCATATGGACGCGCAATTGATGGCTGCGCCCGGTCAGGGGCGAGAGGCGGACACGGGTCTCTCCGGGCGCGCGCGCGATCACCTCCCAATCCGTCACGGCGGGACGGCCATGTTCGTGGCTGACCATCTGGCGCGGGCGGTTCGGCCAATCGGCGCAAAGCGGCAGGTCGATGCGGCCGCTGTCCTGCGCGATCTCTCCGGCGACACGGGCGATATAGGTCTTCCTCGCCCGACGCTTTTCGAACTCCTGGCCCAGAAAACCCTGCGCGGGCTTGTTCCGGGCAAAGATCATCACGCCCGAAGTGTCGCAATCCAGCCGGTGGACCAGAAGCGCATCCCACCGCGCCGCGACCAGGCGGGAGAGCAGGCAGTCCTGCCGCCCCTCCAGCTTGCCGGGGACCGACAGCAGGCCCGGCGGCTTGTCGAGCACGATGACATGGCGATCCTCATGCAGGATGCTCAGCGGCACGTCAGGCGGGTCATAGACGAAATCCGGGATCATGCGCGGCAAGGCCCCGTCAATGGCCGCCGCCGCCGCGCGCCCGCGCGAATCGCTTGATCCAGAAGGGTCCTGCCTGTCATTTCCACCTCGGCCATGCTGCGCAGTTAGGCCGGGGCGGCCGGGGGCGCAAGGGCCGCGACGCCGTTCGCCGGGGCTATTCCGCCCCCTCGAACACATGGGCGAGCAGCGGCACCAGCCAATCCTCATCCGCCCGGGTGAAGGCCGCGGGCGTGTCGCTGTCGAGATCCAGCACCCCAAGAAGCCGCCCCTGCCCGTTCCAGACCGGAATCACCAGTTCCGACCGGGTGGAGGAGGAACAGGCGATATGATCGGCGAAAGCCTCGACATCGGGGATGTTCTGCACCTTGCCGCTGCGCGCCGCCGCACCGCAGACACCGCGCGAAAACGGTATGACAAGGCAGCCATGGCCGCCCTGATAGGGGCCGATCTTCAGCAGATCGGGCGCCACGACCCGGTAAAAGCCGGTCCAGTCGGCAAGCGGGTGGGCGCTGTGAATCTCGCAGGCCAGGGTCGCCATCAGCGCAACGCCGTCGGTCTCGCCATGGGTCAGGGCCAGGATCCGCTCGGTCACCGCCGGATAATCCATCGGTTTTTCTCCTTCTGGCGGATGTGCGATGGCCCCATCGGGCGAACTGCCCTGAGCGGACGGCCCCTCCGATCCCGGCCTATCGGCTCCGGGACCTTGCGGTCAAGGGCCCGGATCCAGCGTTGCCGCATATGGCCATGGCTGCCCCTGCTCGTCCAAGACGGCCGGTCCGCGCGCCCAGGCTCTTGCCTGACACCGTGGAGGTCCGGTGAGACAAATCGCCAACCAGCCGCCGCCATCGCATCCAGAGAAGAGGGGTTTTGTGCAAAGCACCCGTTTCGGCCCGGCATCCTGAGCCGAAACATGGCTCTCTGCCAGAGGTGCGCGCCTATGCGGGGGGAAGAACGCGCCCCACCAAGCGTAAGAACCCCGGCGCCGGAACTGGGTGGGGGCTGTTGATCCCGACGCCGAGGTGAAGCCTTATGCAGCTACAAGGATGAATATGGTGATACCAGAGGGCGAATTTACGGGGGAAATCGGACAAGATTGCGTCAACTTCCGCAATCTCGAAACAATTCGGCGCATTCAGGCGGATTGATCCAGCGGCAGGGCGAAGGTCAGCCAGTTACCCTCTCCCACCCATTCGTAGCGCAGATCCCGCGCAAGGCTGCGAATCAGGTGCCAGCCATAGCCGCCCTCGGCCAGGTCTCTGGGAAAGGGGGGCTGCCCCTCGGGCAGGCGGCCTTCCGGCATCCGTTCCCCGAAATCTACGATGCGGCAGTTCAGGGCATCCGCCGCCCGCTGGAACCCCAGAACGATCGGACCGTGACCGTCGCGATAGGCGTGTTCGACGATGTTGTTCAGCACCTCGGCCAGAACCAGCTCGGCGACGGCGCGGGCCTCGGGGCCGAGTCGGCTCAGCGGTGGCGTCTCGAAGGCCTGGATCAGCCCCTCGCGCACGGAAACGCTGTCGCTTTGCATGCGGAATTCGGCAAAGCTCATCCCCTGCATCATCGCACGCTAGCCCGCATTCCGCAGCCCGCCGGACGCCAGCGCCGCATCGAGCACGGGGTGAATGGTGAAGACCGTATCCATCCGGGTCAGGCGAAACACCTTTTCCACCGGCGGGGTCAGGCCCGCAAGCTCCAGCCGTCGCGCGGGGGAAAGCATCTTCATCACCGAGACCACCGCGCCCAGCCCCGAGGAATCCAGAAACCCCACCTGCGAAAGGTCAAGCACCACCCGATCTGACGCCCGGGCGGTCAGATCGCGCATCATCTCCTTGAACTGGATGGCCCCGGCGGCGTCGATCCGCTCCATCCGCGCCTGGATGACAAGCACATTTCCCTGCATGGCGGCATTCAGCGGCATCGCCCGATTCCCTCGTTTCCACGCGAGCGAGGCTAACGGCAAAGCGTTATCAAGAAGTAACCGCCGCCCCTCCCCGGGCCCGGCGGCGAGGTCAGTTCAACTGGAACTGAAGCGGATAGCGCCCGTCTTCGAAATCGCCGAAAAGGTCGCACAGATCGGGGTGGTCGACCGGCTCTCCGGTCTCGTCGGGAATCAGGTTCTGCTCCGAGACATAGGCGACGTAATAGCTTTGGTCGTTCTCGGCCAGAAGGTGGTAGAAGGGCTGATCCTTCGAGGGGCGGCTTTCCTCGGGGATGTTCTGATACCATTCCTCGGTATTGGAAAACATCGCATCGACATCGAAGACCACACCCCGAAAGGTGTGCTTGCGATGGCGCAGCACCTGACCAATGTGATATTTGGCTTGCGCCTTGAACATTGTGCTCACGCCGATCTTCTCCTGCTCAGGGTTACTAGAGCGTGAAGCGCCGCCTGTCCACCTTTGCGGGCGCAGAGGCGGGAAACAGTCTGTGGCGCCGCGCGTCACAGTCTTGCCACATTTCGCGCGCCCGGACCGCTCGCGCAGATCTGATCGGATCGCTGTTTTCCAGTCGGCCGCTTTGCGCTATCATGACAAAAAAATGCACGAGGGGCAGATGAGCAGGTTTCTCCGTGCGGCGTTGCTTTTGGTGTTGCTGGCCTCCTGTGGGGGCGGCGCGGGCCGCTACTCCGCGCCTCGCCAGCTTGACGACGCCTGCGCAATCGTCCGCGAACGTCCGCATTACCTGAGGGCGATGCAGACAACCGAACGCAAATGGGGCGTTCCGGTGCATGTCCAGATGGCCACGATCCATCAGGAATCGAAGTTCATCGGCGATGCGCAGACGCCGCACCGCTATGTCCTGGGCGTGATCCCAACCGGGCGTCAAAGCTCGGCCTTCGGCTACAGCCAGGCGCTCGACGGCACCTGGGAGGAATATGTCGAAGCCACCGGCAAGCGCAACGCGCGCCGCGACCGGATCGAGGATGCGACAGATTTCATGGGCTGGTACATGCATGAGACCGAAGCCCGCCTCGGCATCTCCAAGCAGGATGCGACGAACCAGTATCTTGCCTATCACGAAGGCCGGACCGGCTATCGCAATCAAAGCTATCTGGCCAAGCCGTGGCTTGTGGACGTGGCGGCCCGCGTCGGGCGGCGGTCCGAGATGTATCGCGACCAGTTGCGCGGCTGCCGGATCTGAGCCGCCGCGCCCGAAGACGAAGGCCCCCGCCATCCGCGGGGGCCCATTCATGTCGGAAAGCCGGGTCGAGACACTCAGCCCCTGCGCTCGATCTCGCTGGGGATCGAGAAGAGGCTGGCCGGATAGTCCTTGCCCTTGGTCATCTCGCCCAGGATCACCGTCGTCTGCTGCCCGAGATCGTCGGTGATGATCCATTGGCGCAATTCGACGGGCCCGGCGGTGAAGACCAGTTCGATCGTGCCGTATTCGGGATGCGCGGGATCCTGCGCCACCACCCGGGTCGAGGTGCCGTCCTCGCGGTGCCCCACGACCATGCGCGCCCGCGCCAGGTCGATATTGGCGGATAGAATCAGGTTCAGCGGCGTGCGCGACAGCGGATATTGCTGGGGCGGCTGGTTCGATTTCGCGTCGAAGATCGCGACCTGCCCGCCGCTTGCCAGCACCAGCGAGCGGTCGGGCGGGGCATATTCGAACCGCACCCGGCCCGGGCGCCGGATATAGATCCGCCCGGTCGAAACCGTGCCGTCGCCGTTGATCTGGGTGAAATCGGCCTCGACCGTCGCCAGCCCGTTGAGATAGTTCGACAGGGTGCCAAGCGACAGCTTCCGGGCCAGCGCCGGACGGGCCAGCGCGAGAAGGGCGAACGGGGCGAAAAGCGCGATGCGACGGTTCATGGGGCGAATATAGCCTTGGGCCGGGGCGTCGGGAATCCCCCTGTAACATCGCTCGCGGCTTTGTGCCGCCGCGTGAGATGGCCCGGGAAACCGCCGACGGCGGCACCCTCTGGGGACGAAGGGGGCCCTTCGGCTTTCCACTCTGCGCATGGGCCGTTAGAAACCGGCCCGAAGCAATGGAAAGGCGCGCGCATGTTCGGAAAAGCTGGAATGGCCGGGTTGGGGCTGATGCTGATGACCCTTCCCGCCCTGGCCTGCACCCTGCCGCCGGGGGCGGCCGCCCACACGCGGGAAATCCTGAGCTGGGCCAACGCCGAGCGGGCGGCGCGCAGTCTGCCCCGGCTGGCGCCCAGCCAGTCGCTGACCCAGGCCGCGCAGGGTCAGGCCTGCGACCTGGCCGACATGGGCAGGCTGACCCATTCGGGCAAGAACGGATCGGACCTGCGCGGGCGGCTGCGCGGCGTGGGCTACCGGCTGCGCACGGCGGTCGAGAATATCGCCTCCAGCAGCCAGGGCGGCGCCGCGCCCGCGATGCGGCTCTGGCGGGAAAGCGCGGGCCACTGGGCCAATCTGCTCAACCCGCAGATCACCGAGGCCGGGATCGCGATCGCGACCGACGGCACCCGGACCTATTACGTCTTCGTCGGCGCGGCCCCGAGGTAGGCCCCAAAGCAAGCCCCCGGGGAAAGACTGCGGCCCCAGATAGCAGGGCCCCGCCACGCCACGCACCCCGGCAGAGGACGGCAAGGCGGCCTATTCCGCCGCCACCACCGTCTCGCCGCGCGGGGTATAGTTCAGGATCGGCGCCAGCCAGCGTTCGGCCTCGTCCAGAGAGATGCCTTTCCTTCGCGCGTAATCCTCGACCTGATCGCGCTCCACCCGCGCCACGCCGAAGTAATAGGCCTGCGGATGGCCGATATAGATCCCCGAGACCGAGGAGCCCGGCCACATCGCCATGCTTTCGGTCAGGGTGACGCCGGTCGTGGCCTCGGCATCCAGCAGGCGGAAGAGCGTCAGCTTTTCGGTATGGTCGGGCTGGGCCGGATAGCCCGGCGCGGGACGAATGCCGCGATAGGGTTCGCCGATCAGGTCGCGGGGCGCGAAAGCCTCATCCGGCGCATAGCCCCAGAGCTCCTTGCGCACCCGCTCGTGCAGCATCTCGGCCATGGCCTCGGCATAGCGGTCGGCGAGGGCCTTGACCATGATCGCGCCGTAATCGTCGTTCGCGCGCTCATAGCGGGCGGCGATCTCGTTCTCTTCGGGGCCTGCGGTCACCACGAAGGCGCCGACCCAGTCGCGCGCCACCCCATGCGGCGCCACGAAATCGGCCAGGGCCACATTGGGCCGCCCCTCGCGCTTGGTGGTCTGCTGGCGGAGCGTGTGGAGCGTGGCCATCGGATGGGCCCGATCCTCGCCCTCGAACAGGACGATGTCGTCGCCCACGGCATTGGCGGGCCAGAAGCCGACCACGGCGCGGGGGCGGAACCAGCCCTCGGCGATGATTCGGCCCAGCATCTCCTGCGCGTCGGCGAAAAGCTGGCGTGCGGCCTCGCCCTGCTTTTCGTCCTCCAGGATCTTCGGATAGACGCCCTTCAGCTCCCATGTCTGGAAGAAGGGGGTCCAGTCGATATATTCCGCGATCTCGGCCAGATCCCAATCCGCGATCTGGCGCGCGCCGAGGAATTGCGGCTCGGGCGGCGTGTGGTCCTGCCATCCCGCGCGGAAGGCATTGGCCCGCGCCTCGGCCAGGGGCAGGCGACGCTTGGCCAGCTCGGCGCGCTCGTGCCGCTCGGCCACCTCGCGGTATTCGGCGCGGATCTGCTCGATATAGGGCAGCTTCTGACTGGGCGAGAGAAGCTGGCCGACGACGCCGACCGCCCGGCTGGCATCCGTCACATAGACCGCCTGGCTGCGGGCATAGCGGGGGTGGATCTTCACCGCCGTATGCACCTTCGAGGTCGTCGCCCCGCCGATCAAGAGCGGAATGTCGAACCCCTCGCGCTCCATTTCGGCGGCCATATGGACCATCTCGTCGAGCGAGGGCGTGATCAGCCCCGAAAGCCCGATCACATCGACCTTCTCGGCCCGCGCCACCTCAAGGATCTTCTGCGGCGGCACCATGACGCCCAGGTCGATGATCTCGTAATTGTTGCAGGCCAGCACAACGCCGACGATGTTCTTGCCGATGTCGTGGACGTCGCCCTTCACGGTCGCCATCAGCACCTTGCCCGCACTTTCGCGCCCGCCCGAGCCGCCGGCGGCCAGCTTTTCGGCCTCCATATGCGGCAGCAGGACGGCGACGGCCTGTTTCATGACCCGCGCCGATTTCACCACCTGCGGCAGGAACATCTTGCCCGCGCCAAAGAGGTCGCCCACCACGTTCATCCCCGCCATCAGCGGGCCCTCGATCACATGCAGCGGGCGGGCGGCGGCCAGGCGGGCCTCGTCGGTATCGGCCTCGATGAATTCGGTGATCCCGTTTACCAGCGCATGTTCCAGCCGCTTTTCCACCGGCCATTCGCGCCATCCCAGATCGCGGGCCTTTTCCTCGCGCGCGCCGCCGCGAAAGCGTTCGGCCACGTCGAGCATCCGCTCGGTCGCGTCCGGGCGGCGGTTGAGGACGACATCCTCGCAGGCCTCGCGCAGTTCCGGCTCGATCTGGTCGTAGACCGCAAGCTGCCCGGCATTGACGATGCCCATGTCCATACCGGCCTGGATGGCGTGGTAGAGGAAGACGGCATGCATCGCCTCGCGCACCGGCTCGTTGCCCCGGAAGGAAAACGACAGGTTCGACACCCCGCCCGAGACATGGGCATGGGGAAGGTTCTGGCGGATCCAGCGCGTGGCCTCGATGAAATCGACGCCATAGTTGTTGTGTTCCTCGATCCCGGTCGCGACGGCGAAGATATTGGGGTCGAAGATGATGTCCTCGGGCGGGAAATCCAGCTCCTGCACGAGTATGTCGTAGGCGCGTCGGCAGATCTCGATCTTGCGCTGGTAGCTGTCGGCCTGACCGGTTTCGTCGAAGGCCATCACGACCACCGCCGCGCCATAAGCCAGGCAAAGCCCGGCATGATGGCGGAAGGCCTCTTCGCCTTCCTTGAGGCTGATGGAATTGACCACGGGCTTGCCCTGGACGCATTTCAGCCCGGCCTCGATCACCTCCCATTTCGAGGAATCGATCATCACCGGCACGCGGGCGATATCGGGCTCGGCCGCCACCAGGTTGAGGAACTCGACCATGGCGGCCTTCGAATCGATCAGGCCCTCGTCCATGTTGATGTCGATGATCTGGGCGCCGTTCTCGACCTGGTCGCGGGCGACCTCGAGCGCGGCGGCATAATCGCGGTTGGTGATCAGCTTCCTGAACCGGGCCGAGCCGGTGACATTGGTGCGCTCGCCCACATTCACGAAGGGAATGTCGGGGGTCAGGATGAAGGGCTCAAGACCAGAAAGACGCAGGTAACGGCTCATGCGCGGACCTCACGCGGGCGAAAGGGGGTGACGGCCTCGGCAATGGCGCGGATGTGGTCGGGCGTCGTGCCGCAGCAGCCGCCGACCACATTCACCAACCCCTCGGCGGCGAAACCCGCCACCTGGCGGGCGGTGTCATCGGGGCCCTCGTCATACTGGCCGAAGGCATTGGGCAGGCCCGCATTGGGATAGGCGCAGATGAAGGTGCCCGCCACGCCCGCAAGCTCGGCGATATGGGGACGCATCGCCTCGGCGCCAAGGGCACAGTTCAGCCCGACGGTGAAAGGCCGGGCATGGCGCACCGAATGCCAGAACGCGGTCGGCGTCTGGCCCGAAAGCGTGCGCCCCGAGGCATCGGTAATCGTGCCCGAGATCATCACCGGCAGCCGTCGGCCGATCTCGGCGAAAGCCTCGAAACAGGCGAAGATCGCCGCCTTGGCGTTCAGCGTGTCGAAAATGGTCTCGATCAGGACAAGGTCGGCGCCGCCCTCGATGAGGCCGCGGACCTGCTGGCCATAGGCCAGCCGCAGATCGTCGAAGCTGACGGCGCGGTAGCCCGGATCGTTCACATCCGGGCTGATCGAGGCGGTGCGGTTGGTCGGCCCCACGGCCCCCGCGACGAAACGCGGCCGCCCGTCGATCGCGGTGGCACGGTCCAGCGCGCGGCGCACGATGCGCGCGCCCTCGGCGTTCAGATCATGCACCGCCGCCTCCATGCCGTAATCGGCCTGGGCGATGGTGGTGGCCGAGAAGGTGTTGGTCTCGACGATATCGGCGCCCGCCATGGCATAGCGGAAATGGATTTCCTCGATGGCCTCGGGCTGGGTCAGGATCAGAAGGTCGTTGTTGCCCTTCTGCGGATGGTCGGAATGATGGCGACAGGCATGGCCCGAGCCATGGCCGGTGTAATCCTCTTCGCCAAGGCCGAGGCCCTGGATCTGCGTTCCCATCGCACCGTCGAGGATCAGGATCCGCTCACGGGCAAGGGCTTCGAGGGCACTGAACGCGGGCGCGCGCGGCAGGGTCAGGCTTTGCATGGCTTCCGGCTTCCAGGATGTGGGGTCCGAGGTGGGGGCCGGTGCCCCAAGGCGGGCACGGGCGGATAACCCAGTATAGCCGAGACGGAAGCCAGTGTGAAATTCATGTTATTCGTAAAGATAATGAACTATTTCGAATATCTTCTGGATGCGGCGCGGAAATGGGATCCCCGACCCGGAGAGAACGGGCCGGATCGGGGATACTCGCAGCCGGTGCGGGAGACATGCATCGGATGCGAAGCGAAGGCGCCCAACCGGCCGGGCGAACGACCGGAGCCCCCGGAGCCCCCGGAGCCTTCCTGTTAAATGAATTATTTCAATATATTGCCTTGATCTTTCATGCGCCCATCATGGCCCCGGTCTCGGTCCGGGTCCAATGACAAAACCCGTCACCCGCCGACAGGAACCGGCCAGATGATCCCGGCCCTTTCGCGCCCCGGCAAAAAATATCGGCCACCCGCATGAAAAACAGGCGTCCTTCGGGGATATAGCCGTCTTTTTAAGCGCATCCGCCAGGACCTGGCCCATATCGCGGCCCGAGGGATGCAGTCGCGCCGCCGCCCGGCCAGAATTGGCCGGAAACGCAAAGAATCCACCCGGGGAGAACCAAAAATGTTTCGCTACGCATTCGCCAGCTTTGCCTCGGCGCTGCTGATCGCAGGCGCCGCCCAGGCCGAAACCGCGATGCCCTTCGCGCTCGACTGGAAATTCGAAGGGCCCGCCGCGCCCTATTTCGTCGCCATCGACAAGGGCTATTTCGCCGCCGAGGGCCTGACGGTCGAGATCAGCGAGGGCACCAGCTCGCTCGAAGCCATCCCGAAAGTCGCGACCGGCGCCTTCCCCGTCGGCTTCGCCGATATCAACAGCCTGATGAAATTCCTCGATCAGAACCCCGGCGCGCCGGTGACCGCGGTGATGATGATCTACGACAAGCCCCCCTTCGCGATGGTCGGGCGCAAATCCCTGGGCATCGAGGGACCGAAGGATATCGAGGGCAAGATCCTCGGCGCCCCGCCGCCGGACGGGGCTTGGGCGCAATTCCCCATCTTCGCCGCCGAGAACGGCATCGACATGTCCACCGTCACCGTCGAGCCGGTCGGCTTCCCCACGCGCGAGCCGATGCTGGCGGAAGGCAAGGTCGCGGCGGTCACCGGGTTCAGCTTTTCGTCGTCGCTGAACCTCAAGCGGCTCGGCGTGCCGGAGGAGGATCTCTCGATCGTGCTGATGGCCGACCACGGCGTCGCGCTCTACGGCAATGTGGTGATCGCCAACACCGATTTCGCCGCCGCCAATCCCGAGCAACTCGTGGGCTTCCTGCGCGCCGTCGCGCTTGGCTGGAAGGATGCCGCCGCCGATCCCGAGGGCGCCATCGCAAGCCTGGTCGCCCGCAACCCCGCCGCCGATCCCGCGCTTGAGGCCGAACGCCTGGGCATGGCCATCGCCGACAATGTCTTCACCGACTGGGTGAAGGAGAACGGCTTCGGCGGCGTCGACCCCGAGCGGTTCGCGCTTTCCATCGAACAGACCAAATCGGTCTATGAATTCATCAACGAACCCGATGCGGCGATCTTCTTCGACCCTCGCTTCCTGCCGAACGACGGCAGCCTGAGCGTCGAGTGACCAAAGCCACGGGCCGCCCGCCCAGGCCGGGCGGTCCGCAGTAAAAAAATCGGGGGACGCCGGATGACAAATCTTATCGAAATCAAGGGCGTCACCCACGCCTATCGCACGAAGGCCGGGCCGCTTCCGGTGCTGGACGATCTGAACATCTCGGTTCCCGAGGGTGAATTCGCCGCCGTGGTCGGGCCCTCGGGCTGCGGGAAATCCACGCTGACACGGCTGGTCTCGGGGCTGATGAAACCCGACCGGGGCGAGGTCTGGCTGCATGGCGAGCGCGTCACCAGCCCGCGCAAGACCGTGGGCATGGCCTTCCAGAACCCGGTCATGCTGGAATGGCGCACGATCCTGCAAAACGTGCTTCTGCCGCTTGAGATCGTCGATTCCGGCCTGAACCGGATGGAACGCGAGGGCCGGGCCCGCCACCTGCTCGAAATGGTCGGGCTCAAGGGGTTCGAGAACAAGCGCCCCTCGGAACTCTCGGGCGGCATGCGCCAGCGCGCCTCGCTCTGCCGCGCCATCGTGCATCGCCCCGACGTGCTTATCATGGACGAACCATTCGGCGCGCTGGACAATTTCACCCGCGAGGATCTGTGGCAGACCATGCGCGACCTGCGCAAGAAAGAGCCCTTCACCTGCGTCCTGATCACCCATGACCTGCGCGAAAGCATCTTCCTCGGCGATCAGGTGATCGTGCTTTCGGGTCGCCCGGCCCATACCCAGCATGTGCTGGATGTCGACCTGCCCGACGACCGCACGCTCGACATTCTCTACGAGCCGAAAGCCCAGGAGATGCTGCATCTCCTGCGCGACCAGATCCGCATCGCCCAGGGCCGTGACGGAGAGGTGCATTGAGATGAACGAAAAGCTTGGCAAATTCCTGGTTCCCGTCGCCGCCATCGTCCTCTTCGTGGCCTTCTGGGAATGGATCGTCTGGTTCATGGGCTGGCCCACCTACAAGATGGCGGCCCCCTCTGACCTGCCCCCCGCCTTCTGGCGCTTCCGCTGGCTGTTTCTCGAAATGAGCTGGCAAACCCTCTGGCGCACCGTGGTCGGTCTTGGCCTGGCCGTGGTGGTCGGCACGCTTCTGGGCATGATCATGGGCTTTTCGCGGATCGCGCGCGACGGGCTCTATCCGCTGCTGGTCGGCTTCAACGCCATCCCCAAGGCAACGCTGGTGCCGGTCCTGGCGCTGATCTTCATCGGCCAGCACGATTTCAACACCATCCTGATGGCCTTCATGATCTCGTTCTTCCCGATCGCCGTGTCGGTCGGGATCGGGCTTTCGACGCTGGAGCCGGAATACCGCGACATCCTGCGCTCGCTCGGCGCCTCGCGGCTGACGATCTTCCGCAAGATCGCCCTGCCCAAGACCCTGCCCGAATTCTTCGGCGCGCTGAAGGTCGCGGTGACGCTGGCCTTCATCGGAACCAATCTGGTCGAGATCGTCAGCCCCCATGGCCGCGGCCTTGGTGCGCTGTTCAAATCGGGCGAGACCAACGGCGATTACCCCCTGATGTTCGCAGTGCTGATCGCGCTCGCCCTGCTGGGGATCCTGCTCTACTACGCCGTGGTCTTTCTCGAAAAGATCTTCGCGGGATGGGCCGAACGCCCGCAAAGCTGATCCTGCCCGCCGGACGGACAAAGGCCCCGCCATGACGGCGGGGCCTTTTTCATCTTCCGCGCAAGGCAAGCGGGCGGTGTTCAGAAATCCCAGTCCTCATCCTCGGTGGCGACCGCCTTGCCGATCACATAGCTCGACCCCGAGCCCGAGAAGAAGTCGTGATTCTCGCTGTCGGGCGAAAGCGCCGCAAGGATCGCCGGATTGACCTCGCAGGCGGCGGGCGGGAACAGCGCCTCGTAGCCCAGGTTCTGCAACGCCTTGTTGGCGTTGTAATGCAGGAAGGCCTTCACATCCTCGGTCAGGCCGATGCCGTCGTAAAGTTCGGCGGTGTATTTCGACTCGATGTCGTAAAGGTCGAACATCAGCGCGAAGGCGAAATCCTTCAACTCCTGGCGCCGCGCCTCGGGCAGAAGCTCGACCCCGCGCTGGTATTTGTAGCCGATGTAATAGCCATGCACGGCCTCGTCGCGGATGATCAGCCGGATCAGGTCGGCGGTATTGGTCAGCTTGGCACGCGATGACCAATACATCGGCAGGTAGAATCCGGAATAGAACAGGAAGCTTTCCAGAAAGACCGAGGCGATCTTTCGCTTCAGCGGATCTTCCCCGGCCTTGTATTTCTCCAGCACGATCCGTGCCTTGGATTGCAGATGCGGGTTTTCCTCCGACCAGCGGAAGGCATCGTCGATCTCCTTGGTCGAGCACAGCGTCGAGAAGATCGAGGAATAGCTGCGCGCATGGACCGATTCCATGAAGGCGATATTGGTCAGGCAGGCTTCCTCATGCTGCGTGACCACATCCGGCATCATCGAGATCGCGCCCACCGACGATTGCACCGTATCCAAAAGCGTCAGCCCGGTGAAGACCCGGATCGTCAACTCGCGCTCCTCGGGGCGCAGGGTGGACCAGGATTGCACGTCGTTGGACAGCGGCACCTTCTCGGGCAGCCAGAAATTGACGGTCAGCCGGTTCCAGACCTCAAGGTCCTTCTCATCCTGGATCCGGTTCCAGTTGATCGCCTTCAGCACGGTCCGCGGCGCCACATGATCCTTCATCATCTTCTTCTTTGCACAAATATCCCACGGGGGCCCGGGGGTGTGAAACCCCCGGCGCTCTGTCTCACAAGGTGCAGGAAACGCAGCCCTGCACTTCGGTCCCTTCCAGCGCGGTCTGGCGCAGCCGGATGTAGTAAATCGTCTTGATGCCCTTCTTCCAGGCGTAGATCTGCGCCCGGTTGATGTCGCGCGTCGTCGCCTCGGCGGGGAAGAACAGCGTCAGCGACAGCCCCTGGTCGACATGTTCGGTCGCCGCCGCATAGGTGTCGATGATCTTCTCGGGCCCGATCTCATAGGCATCCTCGTAATATTCGAGGTTGTCGTTCGACATGAAGGCGGCCGGGTAATAGACGCGGCCGATCTTGCCTTCCTTGCGCACCTCGATCTTGGCGACAATCGGATGGATCGAGGAGGTCGAGTTGTTGATATAGCTGATCGAGCCGGTCGGCGGCACCGCCTGAAGGTTGCGGTTGAACATGCCGTGCTTCATCACATCGGCCCTGAGCCTGGCCCAATCCTCGCGCGTGGGCAGCGAGATCTTTTCGAAGACCCGCGCCACATCGGGCAGCGTCGGCAGCCAGTCGCGCTCGGTATATTTGTCGAAGAACGAGCCGTCGGCATATTTCGACTTCTCGAAATCCTTGAAGCTCGAACCGCGCTCGCGTGCCAGCAGGTTCGAGGCCCGGATCGCGTGATAGGCCACCGCCGCGAAATAGACGCTGGTGAATTCCACCCCCTCGGGGCTGCCGTAATGGATCCGTTCGCGGGCCAGGAAGCCGTGCAGGTTCATCTGGCCCAGGCCCACGGCATGGGCCTCGTCGTTGCCGCGCCGGATCGAGGGCACCGCATCGATCGCCGACATCTCGCTGACCGCCGTCAGGGCCCGGATCGAGGTTTCGATCGTGGCGCCGAAATCCGGCCCATCCATGGTGGCGGCGATGTTCAACGAGCCCAGGTTGCACGAAATATCCGTGCCCAGATGCGAATAGCTCAGATCCTCGTCGAATTCCGAGGCCTCGTTGACCTGCAGGATCTCGGAACACAGGTTCGACATCGAAATCCGGCCATGCACCGGATTGGCCCGGTTCACGCTGTCCTCGAACATCACATAGGGATAGCCGCTCTCGAACTGGATCTCGGCGATGGTCTGGAAGAATTCGCGCGCGTTGATCTTCTTCTTCTTGATGCGTTTGTCGTCGACCATCTCGGCATATTTCTCCGAGACCGAAATCTCGGAAAACGGCACGCCATAGACCTTCTGGATGTCATGGGGCGAGAAGAGATACATATCCTCGTTCTTCTTCGCCAGTTCGAAGGTAATGTCGGGGATCACCACGCCCAGGGACAGCGTCTTGATGCGGATCTTCTCATCCGCATTCTCGCGCTTGGTGTCGAGGAAGCGCAGGATGTCGGGGTGATGCGCGTTCAGATAGACCGCGCCCGCGCCCTGCCGCGCGCCAAGCTGGTTGGCGTAAGAAAAAGAATCCTCCAGCAGCTTCATCACCGGGATGACGCCCGAGGACTGGTTCTCGATCCCCTTGATCGGGGCGCCCGCCTCGCGCAGGTTGGTCAGCATCAAGGCCACGCCGCCGCCGCGCTTCGACAGTTGCAGCGCCGAATTGATCGAGCGGCCGATCGATTCCATATTGTCTTCCAGCCGCAAGAGGAAGCACGAGATCAGCTCGCCCCGCGACTTCTTCCCCGCGTTGAGGAAAGTCGGCGTCGCGGGCTGGAAGCGGCCCGCGATGATCTCTTCCATCAAGGCCATCGCCAGCGTCTCGTCGCCGCGCGCCAGCGCCAGCGAGACCATGACGACGCGGTCCTCGTAGCGCTCCAGGTAGCGCTGCCCGTCGCGGGTCTTCAGCGTGTAGGAGGTGTAGTATTTGAACGCGCCCAGGAAGGTCGGGAAACGGAACTTCCGCTCATAGGCGGTGTCCCAGATCTTGCGCTGGAAGTTCCGCGAATACTGGTCCAGCACCTCGGCTTCGTAATAGCCTTCCTCGACCAGATAGCGCAGCTTCTCGTCCAGGCTGTGGAAGAACACCGTGTTCTGGTTGACATGTTGCAGGAAATACTGCCGCGCCGCCATCCGGTCGGCATCGAAGCGGATCCTGCCCTCGCCGTCGTAGAGGTTCAGCATCGCGTTCAGCGCATGGTAGTCGAGCGCGGGTTTCACTGCACTGTCGAGCATTCATTCCCCCAAAACCTGGAAAGCCCCGCACGGATGCGGTCGATGTCGGTATCCGTCCCGGCCAGCTCGAATCGATAGAGCACCGGGACATTGCACTTGGCAGAGATCACCGCGCCGGCGCAAGCGTAGGTCGCGCCGAAATTCCGGTTCCCGCTGGCGATCACGCCGCGGATCAGGGCGCGGCGCGCCGGATCGTTCAGAAAGCGGATCACGGGCTTGGCGACGGCACCCCGCCCCATGCCGTCGGCATAGGTCGGGCAGACCAGGACATAGGGGCGATCCGGCTCGGGCATGGCGGCATCGGGCCGGATCGGGATACGCTCGGCCGGAAGCCCCAGCCGGGCCATGAAGCGCGCCGTATTGCCGGAAGCCGAAGAATAATAGACCAGCCCCGGCATCGCGCGCCCCTTCGATGGTCAGGAAATGCGGCCGATCATGTCGGGACGAAACCCGGCCCAATGCGCCTCGCCCGCCACCACGACCGGAGCCTGACGATAGCCAAGCGCCATGACCTTTTCCATCGCCTCGGCGTTCTGGGTCAGGTCGATGATGTTGTAGGACACGCCCCGGGCGTCCAGCGCGCGGGTGGTGGCGGTGCATTGAACGCAGGCGGGCTTCGAATAGACGGTGATGGTCATTGGATCTGTCCCCGATAGGTTTTTTGGCACAAGCGGACACAGACCCGCAGGGCCAGCCGAAGGCCAGCCCGAACAAAGGCTTCCCGTGCCCGCCGCACGGTTTCGTCATCTGCGTTCCGGCAGGTCTCCTGACTTGCGGGTCACGGCTTGGCTGGCCTTCCCGGGCGTCCCGACCCGGTGACATTTCAGCTTCGCTTACCGCTCACAGTTGCGGGGGCAGCGCCGGATTCACGCCGACTTCCCATCTTCACCCTGAGTCTCCTCAAGAGCACCGGAACACCATCATTTGCCCCCGTTCAATGCACGCTGTCAATATCTGGTGGTCGTCTTCCCGCCAGCCTCCTGCCACTTGCGGAAAACAGCGCCCAAGATGCAACAAGCTGCCCGAAGAACGGGCGCATGAGACGCAAAACGCGCGCCTCTCGGCGCGCGCTGGCGGTTCCGGTGGGGATATAAAGGTGCGGATCAGCGATCCTCTTCGTCCTCGTCATCCTGGCCGCCCGAGGGCAGGTTGAAGAAGCTTTCCGCATCCGAGAAGTCCGAAGGCTGCTTCTCCTCGGCCTCTTCCGATCCGAAGACCTCTAGTCCCTCGGGGATCTTCGGCTCGGGCGCCATGCCCAGGCTCTGCTCGGTCGAGACCAGCTTGCGCCGCTCGTCATCCGACATGACGCCGCCTTCGGCGGCCTTGCGCCGCGCCGCGACCTGCACGGCGGCATCCAGTTCCGACTGCTTGCACAGGCCAAGCGCCACCGGGTCGATCGGGGTGATGTTCTGGATGTTCCAATGCGTCCGTTCGCGGATGGACTGGATCGTCGGCTTGGTGGTGCCGACCAGCTTCCCGATGGCGCCATCGGGCAGTTCGGGATGGAACTTCACCAGCCACAGGATCGCCGCCGGGCGGTCCTGGCGCTTGGAAAGCGGGGTATAGCGCGGGCCGCGCCGCTTTTCCTCGCCCGCCGCATTGGGGTTGTGCTTGAGCTTGAGGCGGTAGAGCGGATCCTTCTCGCCCCGGTCGATCTCGACCTGGTCAAGCTGGCTGTTGGCGATCGGGTCGAAGCCCTTTACGCCGCCCGCCACATCGCCATCGGCGATGCCCTGCACCTCAAGCTCATGCATGCCGCAGAAATCGGCGATCTGCCTGAAGGTGAGCGTTGTGTTGTCCACCAGCCAGACGGCGGTCGCGCGGGCCATGATCGGCTTTGTCATCAGGCTTCCCTTCTGCTTCCGCCGCTGTCGCGGCGGCTCATGTCACTGTCGCCCCGGCCCTGGCGAAACGACCGGGTCCCGGGTCTTTACAAATCTCTCCCGTGCCGGGAAAACGGCTGCGAACCTTGGGCTCGCGTTCTCCGATGCGGGGAATTGTGCCCGATATACCGCCTTTGCACAGGAAGGGAAAGTGGAATTGATGCGCGCGCCCGCTCTTGCGACCGCCCTTGCCCTTGCGATTGCCCCCCTCTCTCCCGCCCGCGCCGAGGGCGAGCGGGCGGGGGATTTCGACTATTACGTCATGTCCCTGTCCTGGTCCTCGGCCTGGTGCGCGCTGGAAGGCGACGACCGGCGCGATCCGCAATGCGATCCGGGCCGGGGGCTGACCTTCGTCCTGCACGGGCTCTGGCCGCAGAACGAACGGGGCTGGCCCTCGTTCTGCCGCACGACCGAGCGCGACCCCTCGCGGCGCGAATCCGGCGAGATGGCCGATATCATGGGCGGCTCGGGCCTTGCCTTCTACCAGTGGCGCAAGCATGGCCGCTGCTCGGGCCTGTCGGCGGCGGAATATTACCGGACCTCGCGCGAGGCCTATGAAAGCGTGACCATCCCGCCGGTCTTCGCCCGGATGGTGAAGACGCTGAACGTCCCGGCAGAGGTGATCGAGGGCGCCTTCCTGGAAAGCAATCCGCATCTGCGCCGCGACCAGGTCACCGTCACATGCAAATCGGGCATGATCCAGGAGGTGCGGGTCTGCCTGACCAAGGATCTGGAGCCCCGCCGCTGCGGCGCCGACACCATCCGCGACTGCACGCTGAAGGATGCGGTGCTGGAAGCGGTGCGCTGAACCCGCCCGGCCGCAACCGCCTTCGACCCCGGATCCCCCCCGGCGCGGGTCGGCCAGCCCGCGTGCCCTCGACCCGAGGGCCGCGCCCTACTCCGCGACCTTGAGGACGATCTTGCCGATATGGCCCGATCCCTCCATCCGCTCATGCGCGGCGGGCGCCTCGCGCAGCGGGAATTCGCTGTCGATCACCACGCGGAAGGCACCTTTGGCGATCATCGGCCAGACCTCGCGCTCGACCTCGGCGCGGATGCGGGCCTTGGCAGCCTCGCTTTGCGGGCGAAGCGTCGATCCGGTGATGGTCAGGCGCCGCATCATCACCTCGGAGAACGCCAGTTCCGCGCGGGCGCCCTGCAGGAAGGCGATCTGCACCAGCCGCCCGTCGTCGGCCAGGGCCTTGACGTTGCGCTTGATGTAATCGCCCCCCACCATGTCGAGGATCAGGTCCGCGCCCCCCAGGGCGCGCATTTCGGCCACGAAATCGGCCTCGCGGTAGTTGAAGGCCCGCTCGGCGCCCAGATCCTCGCAGGCGCGGCATTTCTCGTCCGATCCGGCGGTGGCGAAGACCCGCGCGCCAAGCGCCCGGGCGATCTGGATCGCCGTCGTGCCGATGCCCGAGCTGCCGCCGTGGACCAGGAATTTCTCGCCCGCCCGCAGCCCGCCGCGCATGACGATGTTCGACCAGACCGTGAAACAGGTTTCGGGCAGGCAGGCGGCCTCGCGCAGGTCCATCCCCTCGGGCACCGGCAGGGCATGGGCCTCGTGGCAGATGGCGTATTCGGCATAGCCGCCGCCCGGCAGCAGGGCGCAGACCCGGTCGCCGATCCGCCAGCGCGCCACCCCCGGCCCGACCTCGACCACGGTGCCCGAGCATTCCAGCCCCGGCAGGGGCGAGGCGTCGGGCGGCGGCGCATAGGCCCCGGCGCGTTGCAGCGCGTCGGGCCGGTTCACCCCGGCCCAGGCCACGCGGATGACGATCTGGCCATGGGCGGGCATCGGCACCGGCACCATGGCCGGTTGCAGCACATCCGGGCCACCGGGCGCGACGATCTCCATCGCCAGCATGGAATGGGAAAGCTTCATGTCTTGGCCTTTTCGATCAGGAATTTCTGCCGGGAAAGCCCTCGGGCCGCGCGGGCGGGCGGATCCGGCCCAGGAACTTCAGCGGCCCCGCCGCCAGCATCCGCCCCAGCGGATTCTCCGCCAGCCCCGCCTTCAGCTTCTCGAAGCGCATCACGCCCTCGATCCGGCGATCGAGGAAGTCGCGGGTCGCGGCATGGCCGGGACTGTCGTCGCCCAGCCAGTAAAGCACGGTCGCGCCATGGACCGCCGCCAGCGAGGCGCGCTCGGAATACCAGTTCAGATCGTCCGACCTGTCGCCGAGCGCGGTCCAGATCGCATCCGCCGTGCCCCAAAGCGCGCCCGCGCCAACGCCAGCGTTCTGCGGCAGGGCGAAAAGCGCGGTGCCGCGCCGCACCGCCTCGCGGTCGGCAAGCTCAAGCCGCAAGAGCACCGCCCGCGCCACCCGGTCGCGGAAACGCAGGCCCGACAGATCCTCGGCCGCCAGCCGCCGCGCCATCTCGGCGTCACCCGCCCGATGCCAGGCCAGCGCCAGATCCAGCCCGCCGCGCGGGAAAAGCGCCCGCGCCAGCCCCGGCGCCACGCCCGAATCGGCGATCGCGGCGGCAAAGCTCGTCTCCGACCAGCCGTCGAAGGGCACATGGCCCAGCACCGCCTCCAGCAGTCTTTCTTTCGCCTCGCGCTCTTCCATCGCAGTTTCCCCCGGGTTTCGCAGAGGTGGACAGACCCGCCCCGGCTTGTTATATGGCGCGCGCCTGCACATCAGTGCAACTCTAGCTTAGGAAGGTGGTGACAACCACATGCAGGTCAGCGTCCGCGACAACAACGTCGAACAGGCCCTTCGGGCCCTGAAGAAGAAACTTCAGCGCGAAGGCGTCTTCCGCGAAATGAAGCTCAAGCAGCATTTCGAGAAGCCGTCGGTCAAGAAGGCGCGCGAACAGGCCGAGGCAATCCGCCGCGCCCGTAAACTCGCTCGCAAAAAGGCCCAACGCGAAGGCGCGCTCTGAGATTTCGCCACGCTTTCGCGTGGCTTCAGGCGTTCAAGCGACTCTGGGGCCGGAAACGGCCCGATCAGGTGGAACCCCCGACGCCCCAGGCCCGGGGGTTTTGCTTTTTCGCGCCTTTGCACGGGCGAGGAGACGGCAAGGCATTCAGACCGACAGCGCCGTGGTTCGCACCACAGTGCGCAGCGAAAAGCTCGACTGCATCTTGGCAACGCCGGGCAGGCGCGACAGGAAGCGGCGGTGGATGCGGGCGAAATCCTCGGTGTCGCGGGCCATGATCTTCAGCAGGTAATCCGCCGTCCCCGCCGTCAGATGGCATTCCAGCAGGTCGGGAACCTTGGCGACCTCGCGCTCGAAGGCGTCCAGCGTCTCTTCCGCCTGGCCCTCCAGGGTGATCTCGACGAAGACGGTAGTCGAAAGCCCCAGCCGACGCGCATCCAGAAGCGCGACATAGGCGGCGATATAGCCCTCGGCCTCAAGCCGCTGCATCCGCCTGTGGCAGGCCGAGGCGGAAAGATGGACACGCTCGGCGAGTTCGGCGTTGGTAATCCGGCCCTCTTTTTGCAGGACGCCAAGGATCCGGCGGTCCGTGGCGTCAAGCTCCGTCTCCATGTCGGTCCTCGGTCTGCTGCTGGGGCGGGGGGCGCGCGGCCCCGATGGCAAGGACCGCCCTGAGCCAGGCCGGGCGGTCCTGCGGCCTGGCTCAGGGCTTGGCGCGCAGTTCGGTCAGGATCTGCTGAAGCACCTCGACCTCGGTCGGCGCGGCGGGCGCCTCGGGCGCGGGCTCTTCGGCCTTACGGCCCAATCCGCTGGCGCGGTTCACCGCCTTCACAAGCAAGAACACCACCCATGCGATGATCAGGAACTTGATGATCGCGTTAATGAAATTGCCATACATGAACTGCGCTTCGCCCAGGCCGACACTCAGCCCCGAAAAGTCGATCCCGCCGACGACAAGCCCGATCAGCGGGTTGACCAGATCGTCGACCAGCGAGGTGACGATGGCTGTGAAGGCCGCGCCGATGATGATCCCGACGGCCATGTCAAGGACATTGCCCCTGGCGATGAATGCCTTGAACTCATTGAGCATTTCACTGTTCCCTTGTTGCCCGGACGTTGCCGGGTCATTTCCCGATTTCGACTGTTCCGCCCGCCTGCACAGGCGCGTGGCGACTATTGCACAGTTTGGGGGGCTTACCCACGGGGAATTTTCGCCTATCTGGGTAGCACACATCCCAGGAGCACGGAAATGACCGGACTTGCCGATTTCCCCATCACCCGACGCTGGCCGCCCGTCCATCCCGACGCGATCCAGCTTTATTCGCTGGCCACGCCGAACGGGATCAAGGTCTCGACCATGCTGGAGGAAACCGGGCTGGCCTATGACGCCCATCTGGTCAGCTTCGCCACCAACGACCAGTTCACGCCCGAGTTCCTGTCGCTCAACCCCAACAACAAGATCCCCGCGATCATCGACCCCAACGGGCCGGGCGGCAAGCCGCTGGCCCTGTTCGAGACCGGCGCGATCCTGATCTATCTGGCCGAGAAGACCGGCCGCTTCCTGCCTGAGGCCAACCGCTGGGAGGTGATCCAGTGGCTGATGTGGCAGATGGGCGGGCTGGGCCCGATGCTGGGCCAGCTTGGCTTCTTCCACGCCTTCGCCGGGAAGGAGATCGAGGATCCGCGCCCCAAGGAACGCTACCGGGCCGAGGCCGAGCGGCTTTTGAAAGTGCTCGACGGCGCACTTGAAGGCCGCGACTGGATCGCGGGGGAATATTCCATCGCCGACATGGCCATCGGCCCCTGGCTGAACACGCTGACCGGCTTCTACAAGGCGGGCGACATCACCGGATGGGCGGATCGCAAGAACCTCGGCCCCTATCTTGAGCGGTTCCTCGCGCGTCCGGCGGTGCAGCGCGGGCTGAAGATCCCCTCGAACGGCTGACAGCCCCGCGACCGGACCTGCGACCGGAATGGAAAGGGCGCCACGCGGGCGCCCTTTCGTCTTCTTCAGCCCGGCTGTTTGGCGAAGCGCAGATAGGGCAGCTTGATGTCCAGATCGCCGTACTTCTCGGCCGCCTGCTCGTTGTTCAGCGACAGGGCGACGATCACGTCCTGACCGGGCGCCCAGTTAGCGGGCGTCGCCAGCGGCACGCCATCGGTCAGCCGCACGGCATCGAGCACGCGCAGGATCTCGGCGAAGTTGCGCCCGATCGACATCGGATAGGTCAGGGTCAGCCGCACCTTCTTGTCGGGCCCGATGACATAGACCGAACGCACGGTAGCCGAATGCGCGGGCGTCCGGCCGTCCGAGGGCAGGTAATATTCCGCAGGCAGCATGTCATAGGCCTTGGCGACGCTCAACGAGGTGTCGTCGATGATCGGGAAATCGGCGGGGGCGCCGCCGAAAGCCTCGATATCGCGCTTCCATTTCTTATGGTCCTGCACCGAATCGACCGAGACGCCGATGACCTTGGTGTTGCGTTTGACGAATTCCGGGGCAAGCTGGGCCACGGCGCCGAATTCGGTGGTGCAGACCGGGGTGAAATCGCGCGGATGGCTGAAGATGATGCCATAGCTGTCGCCCAGCCACTCATGGAAGCGAATCGTTCCAGCGGTGGATTCGGCGGTGAAATCGGGGGCGGTGTCGTTGATGCGGATGGACATCGGAAAACTCCTTGGAAACCTGCGGGGGCCGGTGGTCGTGGCTCTCCTGCGCAAGATCTATGCCAAAGGGACGGATATTTCATCCCCCATGGGCGCGGGCGGTTCAAAATAGAAACCTGTTCCCGAAAACCCCGGAAAGAGACGGGCGGCGTTCCGGCGGGGCTTCGGATCCGGGAAGATTTCGTCCGGCCCGCGCCGCCGCACCTCTTGAGGCGTGTGGCGCGAAAGTCTTGCCAATGCGTCGCAACCCGGCTTGCGCCCGCGGGCGGGGGGGCGCAAAATCTGATCAAATTCCAGCAGGATTCCCGGAGGAGCCGATGCGCATCAAACGAGATTTCTACATCGACGGCCAATGGGTCGCGCCCGCGAAACCGCGCGATCACGATGTGATCAACCCTTCGAACGAAGAGGCCTGCGCGGTGATCTCGCTTGGCGATCAGGCCGATACCGACCGCGCGGTGGCGGCGGCGAAGGCGGCGGGCCCGGGCTGGGCCGCTACGCCCCCGGCCGAACGCGCGCGCAAGGTTGCCGCGATCCTCGATCAGTATGAGGCCCGCAAGCAGGAATTCGCCGAAGCGATCTCGCTTGAGATGGGCGCGCCCATCGACTTCGCCTTGGCCGAACAGGCCAGTTGCCTGCCCTGGCACACCGGCAATTTCCTCAAGGCCTTCGAGCAGATCGAATGGGTCCGCCCCCTGGGCCCGCAGGCACCGCGATCCGCCGTGGCGATGGAGCCGATCGGCGTCGTCGGCCTGATCACGCCCTGGAACTGGCCGGTGAACCAGGTCGCGCTGAAGGCGATTCCGGCCATGCTCGCCGGATGCACCTGCGTCATGAAACCCTCGGAGGAAGCGCCGCTGGACGCGATGATGTTCGCGGAATTCTGCCATGACGCAGGCATCCCGCCCGGCGTCTTCAACCTTGTGAACGGTGACGGCGCAGGGGTGGGAACGCAGCTTTCCACCCATCCCGACGTGCAGATGATCTCCTTCACCGGCTCGACCCGCGCCGGGAAGGCGATCTCGGCGGCGGCGGTCGGCACGCTCAAGCGTGTGGTGCTGGAACTGGGCGGCAAGGGCGCCAACCTGCTGTTCGCCGATGCCGACGAAAAGGCGGTGGAACGCTCGGTCCTGCGGATGATGGAGAACACCGGGCAATCGTGCAACGCGCCCTCGCGCCTTCTGGTCGAGCGGCCGGTCTACGACCAGACCGTCGCCCGCGCCGCCGAGCTTGCGCAAGGGATCAAGGTCGGCCCGGCCGACGCGCCCGGCGACCATATCGGCCCGGTGGTGAACAAGCGCCAGTGGGACCAGATCCAGGGCTATATCCAGAAGGGGATCGACGAGGGCGCGCGCCTTGTCGCGGGCGGCCCCGGCCTGCCCGAGGGGTTCAATCGCGGCTTCTACGTCAAGCCCACGGTCTTCGCCGATGTGAAGCCCGGCATGACCATCGAGCGCGAGGAGATCTTCGGCCCGGTGCTGTCGATCATCCCCTTCGAGACCGAGGAAGAGGCTGTCGCCATCGCCAATGACACGCCCTACGGACTGACGAACTACGTCCAGACCGGCGATCAGGCGCGGGCGAACAGGCTGGCGCGGCAGTTGCAATCCGGCATGGTCGAAATGAACGGCTGGTCGCGGGGCGCGGGTGCCTTCTTCGGCGGCATCAAGCAATCGGGCCGCGCACGCGAAGGCGGGATCTGGGGGATCGAGGAATTCCTTGAACCCAAGGGCATCTCGGGCTGGGATTTCACCCTTTCCGAAGGTCGGGAATAAACCCGCGGCCCGTGCAATCACTCCTGCGCGGTCAGGAAATCCCTGATCGCCGGAACCAGCCCGGGGTCGAGCGCGAGGCCCGGATCGACATAGCCCGCCATCGGGTTGCCGGGCTGGTCGGGCTTGAACATGTGACCGGCCCCGGGCAGATCCACCCGCCGCGCCTGCGGCATCGCCCCGGCCAGGATCGCGGCGTCGCGCCCGGTCACCTGGATGTCGCGCTCGCCCTGCACGATCAGCGCGGGCCCGGTCCAGCCCGCCGCCAGAACCGCCGGGTCATGGCGGAAGACGTCGATCAGGAAGGGCTGGACCGCCGCCGGGAAAAGCGGCGCCAGAAAGGGCGAGATCATCGCCGGGTCGCGGGTTTCGCCCGCCTCAAGCGCCGCGACGATCTCGCGCATCTCGCGCATGAACAGGAAGGCGGCGGGATTCGAGGCCGCCTGCTCCAGCATCAACTGCCCCACCCTGCGACCCGGCGCGGCCAGCAGGATCACGCCGCAAAGCCCCTCGGGCGCGGGTTGCGCCGCCAGAAGCGAGACCAGCCCACCCTCGGAATGCCCGGCCAGCCAGACGCAGGGCGCGACCGCCCGGGCCTCGGCCACCCAGGCCCGGGCATCCGCGGCGTAATCGGCCAGGGTCACCGCATTGGCATCCCCGATCGCGGCATGGCTGCCGAACATGCCGCGCTTGTCGATCCGCAGGCTTGCGATCCCCGCCCCGGCCAGCCCCTCGGCCAGCAGCCGATAGCTGTCCGAGCGCAGCAGCGGCCCGTTGCCGTCGCGATCGGTCGGGCCCGAACCCGGCACGATGACAAGGACATGCCGCGCCCCTGGGGCAGCCTGCACGAAACCCGAGAGCGGCCCTTCCGGACCGGGGATCCGAACCTCCTGCGCCACCGCGAGCGGCGCGGCGGCCGACAGAAGCGCGGCAAGAAGCCCAGCCCTCATCGCTGCGCATCCGGTACGACGCCCTGCCCCGGAAGCATCGGCGACAGTTCCTCGGGTGCCAACTCGTCGGGTGCCAACTCCTCGAAATCGAAATTGTCCAGTCTGCGCGCCCGTTTCGTCGCCTTGTCGGACGAGATGCGGATCTCTTCGATATCCTTCGCCGCCTGGCCGAAATGGCGACCCAGATTGTCCACCCGCGCGCCAAGCCGCTCGACATCGCCATAAAGCAGCGCAAGCTCCTTGCGGATCGCGCCAGCCTGCTCGCGCATCCTGGCATCCTTCAAGACCGCACGCATCGTGTTCAGCGTCGCCATGCAGGTGGTCGGCGACACGATCCAGACCTTGGCCGCGAAGCCTTCACGCACGGTTTCGGGGAAATTGGCGTGCAATTCGGCATAGACCGCCTCGGAGGGCAGGAACATCAAGGCGCCATCCGCGGTTTCGCCCTCGATGATATAGCGGTCCGAGATCGCGCGGATATGGGCGCGCACCGCCGCCTTCAACTGGGTCGCCGCCTCCTGGGCCAGGCGCGGCGTATCCGCGCGGCGCAGGGCCTCATAGGCCTCCAGCGGGAATTTCGCGTCGATCACGATCGGGCCGGGCGGATTCGGCAGATGGATCAGGCAATCGGCGCGCCGCCCGTTCGAAAGCACCACCTGCATCCTGTAGGCATCGCTCGGCAGCGCCTTCTGGACGATGTCGTGAAGCTGGATCTCGCCAAAGGCGCCCCGGGTCTGCTTGTTCGAAAGAATGTCCTGAAGGCTAAGCACATTGCCCGACAGCTTTTCGATCTTTTCCTGGGCGCGGTCTATGGTCTCAAGCCTTTGCTGCAATTCGCCCAGGCTGCGGGCGGTGCGGGTCGAGGTGCCCTGCAACGCCTCGTTCATCTGGCGCTGCACCTCGGACAGCCGGGCCTCCATCAGCTTGAGCATGGAGCCCTGCGCCACCGCCTGGGCCTCGGACACATGATGCAGCCCGCCCGCAAGCCGCTCCTGCCCGTCGGCCAACGACTGCACCCGCCGCCCCATCCAGGCGACCTCGGCCAGAAGCGGCGCGGTGGCGCGCGCCGCCCGGCCCGAAGCGCGCAGGATCAGAGCCAGGAAAACCAGCAGCCCCAGCACGACGCCCCCGGGCAGAAGGATCTCGGGCGCGGTCAGCGGATAGCTTTCGCCGAAAAGCGTGATCATCGTCTTCCGAACAGACGTTCGATATCGTGCAGCTTCAGCTCGACCCAGGTCGGGCGGCCATGGTTGCACTGGCCCGAATTCGGTGTGACCTCCATCTCGCGCAACAGGGCGTTCATCTCTTCGCCATGCAATTGTCGACCCGAGCGGACCGAGCCATGGCAAGCCATGCGCGACAGCACCGCATCCACCTTCGCCCGCGTCAGATGGCTGCTGCCCTGGTCGGCGAGTTCATCAAGGATGTCGCGCAGCAGCGCCGCGCCGTTCACCGCCCCCAGCACGGCGGGCGTTTCGGTCAGCGCCACCGCCGAGCCGCCGAAAGGCTCCACGATCAGACCGGCCTCGGCCAGTTGCGGCGCGGTCGACAGCAGCAGCGCGGCATCCGAAGGCGACAGGGTGACGATCTCGGGGATCAGCAGCGCCTGGCGCGCGATGCCCTTTTCGGCCATCTGGCGCTTGAGCCGTTCATAGACCAGACGCTCATGCGCGGCATGCTGGTCGACGATGACGATCCCGTCTTTTGTCTGGGAAATGATCCAGTTTTCATGCATTTGCGCCCGGGCGGCCCCAAGCGGGAAATCCTGGACCGGCCCGGCCTCGACGACAGGCTGCGCCTGCGGCTCGGCCACGCGGGCCTGCGGAAATTCGGCAAAGCCCTGACTTGGCGCGACGGGCTCGGGCGATTGAAAGGCGAAGGCCTGGGCCAGCGCGGCCTGCGATGGCGGCGCGGGAGCGAAACCCGGCGCACGGAAGGCCGCGAGCGTCTCTCCCGCCACCGTGGTCGAGGCGCGATGCCCCGCCCCGGTCAGCGCCGAACGCAGCGCGGTGATGATCAGCGAGCGCGCCGCATCCGGCTCGCGGAACCGCACCTCGGCCTTCGCGGGATGGACATTCACGTCCACCCGCTCGGGATCGACAATCAGGTTCAGCACCGCCGCCGGGTGGCGGTCGCGCGACAGCACGTCGAAATAGGCGGCCCGCAGCGCGCCCAGAAGCAGCCTGTCGGTAACCGGACGACCGTTCACAAACAGATATTGCTGCGCCGAGGAACCCCGCGAATAGGTCGGCAGCGCGGCGTAGCCCGCCAGCCCCAGCCCGTCGCGCGCGGCATCTATCCGCATCGCATTGGCGACGAAATCGGCGCCGATCAGCCGCCCCAGCCTGCGGTGCAGCGCGTCGAAAAGATCGCCCGGCTCGGGGTCGAGCCTCAGGATCACCCGCCGCTCCTCGCCCTTGACCTCGGTCAGGGTGAAGCCCACCGAAGGCTCGGCCATGGCAAGGCGCCTGATCACCTCACTGATGGCCTGCGCCTCGGCCCGGTCGCTGCGCAGGAACTTCAGCCGCGCGGGCGTGGCATGGAACAGGTCGCGCAATTCGACCACTGTGCCGCGCGTGAGCGCCGCGGGCACCGGCCCCTCGATCCGCCCGCCATGACAGGAGATCCGTGCCGCCTCATGCCCGGCCACGCGCGAGGTGATCGCCAGCCGACCCACCGCGCCCAGGCTGGGCAAGGCCTCGCCGCGAAAGCCGAAGGAGCGGATGTCCAGGAGATCCGAGCCGTCGATCTTCGAGGTGGCATGGCGCGACAGCGCCAGCGGCAAATCCGCGGGCGTCATGCCGCAGCCGTCATCGGTGACCCGGATCAGCGTCTTGCCGCCATCGGTATAATCGACCTGGATCCGGCCCGCGTCGGCGTCGAGCGCATTCTCCACCAGTTCCTTCACCGCCGAGGCCGGACGCTCCACCACCTCGCCCGCCGCGATGCGGTTGATCGCGGCCTCGTCCAGTTGGCGGATCACCGGGCGGCCATCCGCGCCCGTTATCTTGGGGGTATGGAGTGTCATGCTTCGATATCTAGCAGGGACGGTCGAGTCGCGAAAGCCTCCACGCAGGCAGGCCCCATGGCGCCGATGCGAAAAGGGCCGCCAAGCGGGCGGCCCTTTCGGAGTGCATGGCCTTGCGGCCTCTCAGTGCAGCGGCACCTGGGCGGGCCGCTCGCGCCGCGACGCGATCACCCGGTCGCCCACGATCAGCCCGTCGGGGCCCGCGCTGACGGAAAGCGTCATGCCGTCCAGCACATCGCCCGCCAGCAGCATCTCGGCCAGCGGGTCCTGCAACTGGCGCTGGATCACCCGTTTCAGCGGCCGGGCGCCGAAGACCGGATCGTAACCCTCATCCGCAAGCCAGGCCCTGGCCTGATCGTCAAGCTCCAGCGTGATCTTGCGCGCGGCCAGCCGCTCTTCCAGCCTACGAAGCTGGATCTCGACGATCCCGGACATATCCGCCCGGTTCAGCCGGTCGAAGATCACCATCTCGTCCAGGCGGTTCAGGAACTCTGGCCGGAAATGCGCCCGCACTGCCTCCATCACCTCGGCCTTCGCCGGGGCGGGATCGGCGCCTTCCGGCAGTTCCGACAGGGCCCGCGCGCCCAGGTTCGAGGTCAGGATGATCAGCGTCTGCTTGAAATCCACCACCCGGCCATGGCCATCGGTCAGGCGACCGTCGTCCAGCACCTGTAACAGCACGTTGAACACATCGGGATGGGCCTTTTCCACCTCGTCGAACAGCACGACCTGATAGGGCCTGCGCCGCACCGCTTCGGTCAGCACGCCCCCCTCGTCATAGCCGACATAGCCCGGAGGGGCGCCGATCAGCCGCGCGACCGAATGTTTCTCCATGAATTCCGACATGTCGATGCGAACCATCGCCCCGTCGTCGTCGAAGAGATATTCGGCAAGCGCCTTGGTCAGCTCGGTCTTGCCGACCCCGGTCGGGCCGAGGAAGAGGAAGCTGCCAAGCGGCTTCTTGTCGTCCGAGAGCCCGGCACGCGCGCGGCGCACGGCCCGCGACACCGCCTCGACCGCCTGATGCTGGCCGATCACGCGGCGGCCGAGTTCTTCCTCCATGCGCAGCAGCTTTTCCTTCTCGCCCTCAAGCATTTTCGAGGTCGGGATGCCGGTCCAACGCTCCACCACTTCGGCGATCTGCTCGGGCCGCACCGATTCGGCGACCAGGGCCTGGCCCTCTCGGCCCTCGGCTTCGCCCAGGGCCTTTTCCAGCTCGGGGATGCGGCCGTATTGCAACTCGCCCGCGCGCTGGTAATGGCCCTCGCGCTTGGCCTGTTCCAATTCGGCGCGGGCCCGGTCGAGTTGCTCTTTCAGGTCGCGCGCCTTTTCCAGGCTGTCGCGCTCGGACTGCCATTTCGCGGTCAGTTCGGCGGATTTGTCCCTGAGATCGGCAAGCTCCTTTTCCAGCTTTTCCAGCCGGTCCTTCGAGGCCGCGTCGTCCTCTTTCTTGAGCGCCTCGGATTCGATGGTCAGTTGCAGGATCTGGCGATCCAGCGCGTCAAGCTCTTCGGGCTTGCTGTCCACCTCCATCCGCAGGCGGCTCGCGGCCTCGTCCACAAGGTCGATGGCCTTGTCGGGCAGGAAGCGGTCGGTGATGTAGCGATGCGAAAGCTGCGCCGCCGCGACCAGCGCGGAATCCGAGATCTTGACCCCGTGGTGAAGCTCGTATTTCTCCTTGATGCCGCGCAGGATCGAGATCGTGTCCTCGACCGTCGGCTCGGTGACCAGAACGGGCTGGAATCGCCGCGCCAGGGCCGCGTCCTTCTCGATATATTTGCGATATTCGTCCAGCGTGGTGGCACCGACGCAATGCAGCTCTCCCCGCGCCAGCGCGGGCTTGATCAGATTGGCCGCATCCATCGCGCCATCGGTCTTGCCCGCGCCGACCAGGACGTGAAGCTCGTCGATGAAAAGCACGATCTCACCGGCGGCGGCCTCGATTTCCTTGAGGATGGCCTTCAGCCGCTCCTCGAATTCGCCGCGATATTTCGCCCCGGCGATCAGCGCGCCCATGTCCAGCGCCATCAGCTTCTTGTTGCGCAGGGATTCCGGCACGTCGCCGTCGACGATGCGCAGCGCAAGCCCCTCGGCGATGGCGGTCTTGCCGACGCCGGGCTCACCGATCAGCACGGGATTGTTCTTGGTGCGGCGCGACAGCACCTGCATGGCGCGGCGAATCTCTTCGTCGCGGCCGATGATCGGGTCGATCTTGCCTTCGCGGGCGGCCTCGGTCAGGTCGCGGGCATATTTCTTCAGGGCCTCCATCGTATCCTCGGAAGAGGCGCTGTCGGCGGTCCGGCCCTTGCGGATGTCGTTGATCGCGGAGTTCAACCCCTGCGCCGTCACGGCCCCCGCCGTCAGCGCATCCCTGGCGCGGGTGTTCACCAGCGCAAGCGCGGTCAGCAGTCGCTCAACCGGGACAAAGCTGTCGCCCGCCTTTTTCGCGACCTGCTCGGCCTCGTCCAGCACCCGGGCGAGCGAGGGGTCGAGATAGGTCTGCCCGTCGCCGCCGCTGACCTTGGGCAATTTGGCAAGCGCGGCATCCACCGCCTCGGCCACCCGCTCGGGCGCGCCGCCCGCGCGGCGGATCAGGTTCGAGGCCAGCCCCTGATCGTCATCCATGAGGGCCTTCAGCAGATGGTCGGGCAACACGCGCTGGTGGCCTTCGCGCATCGCGATGGTCTGGGCGGCCTGAAGGAATCCGCGCGACCGTTCCGTGAATTTCTCCAAATTCATCGGGCATTCTCCTTTTCATCAAGCGCCGTCTGTCCGGGCCGCCCTGAAAAGGCGCGGCCCGACCGGCCTTGGGGCATATCTGGGGCGGCGACGGGCGGGGTTCAAGCCTCGCCGCCCCCGGGCGGTCAGGATCCGTGCGGCCAAATCGCCGCAGCCCTCACTTTAGGTCCGCGCAAGGTTCGCGCCCGGGGCGTGATCGGATTTCCGCCGAAGGCGCGCCCCGGTTTCGGCGGCTTTGCCCCGGCCCGGCCCGCCGCCCCTTGCCGCCCCGGCCCCGGCGGCGCAACCTGTCGCGAAAAGAGACCCGGCCAAAAGAGGCCTGGAAAGAGGAACGAGCAAATGGCCGAAAGACTGGAACCCATCCTGCCGCAGGTCCCCGTCGAGGGAATCGCCGTCCATATCGGGCGCGCGCGCCTGTGCATGGGGGATGCGGTGCGCGCGACGCTGCTGCCGCAGGGCAAGGTCGGCATCGTCGGGCGGGTGCGCCGCCCGATCCTCGGCTTCATTCCCGCCTGGCGCGAGACCTATCTGGGCCATCTGGGCCCGCTGGCCGAATCGATCCTGGCCCCGGCGCTGGCCGAAGGGGTCGGGTTGCGGCTTCGGGTGGTGCAGTTGACGCCCGAGCATCTGGCAACCTCGGGCCCGCCCGAGATCCATGTCTCGGTCTGGGGCGATCCGCGCCTTCTGGCGCCGTTCCTGAGCCTTCAGGACCATTTCCTGCCGCCGCCGGATTTCCACGCCGCATCCGCGCCGGACCACCTTGCGGCCGAAGACACGCCGCAGGACCCGTCGCCGGATCCCTCGGGCGACGAGGCGTTCCGCGCGGCCTGAAGGGCCGCACGCCGCGCCGGATGGCGCGGCATCGCCTCACCCCCGTGCCCTGGGCGTCAGCAGCCTTGTCGGCCGCAACCGCTCGGCGGCCTTGAACAGCCCGAAGGTCTGGTTGACGTAATTCACCGCCCCGCCGATCTGCTCCATATAGGTGGCAAGCTCCGGCGTGCGCTCGGCCTCGATCACCTGCACCGGGCGCGAGGGGTCCATCCCCTCGAACTGGACGTAGAACAGCGGCTCGCCGCGCCGCAGCACGATGTCCTTCTCCGGCTCGTGCCATTCGAAGGCCCACATCAGCGGCCGGGGCCAGACCGAGATCGGGAAGCGCCCGCCGAAGATCGTGCCGGGCAGCGGATCGGCGCGGTAATGCATGAATGCCGAAAGCTGGGTCACATACATAAGCTCGTCGGCGATGAAGCAATAGGGCAGCGACAGCTGGATGGTCGGACGGTCGGGGTAGCGCCATTCCGTCTCGTTCACCAACGTCAGGACCTCGTTGAGCTTGTTGGCCCGCACCGGGCTCGCGCTGCCCGCGCGATTGACCAGCACCGCCTTGCCCTTCTCGTCGCGGCGAAAGCCGATATGCAGGTCATAGGGGCATTTCACCATGAAATACCGGCTTTCCAACTGGACCACCCCGGGGCAGCGTCCGGCGCTTTTGGCATGGGTCTTGTTGGTCTGGCGAAACAGCACCCGTTCCGGCGGGTCGAACAGCACCGCATTGCGGTCCGAGGTCAGGAACCAGCCCACCTGCATCGGGCCCGCGCCCGGTCCGTCCTCGGGTCGGTCGACTGTGATGGTGATTTCCATGGCCCGCCCTTTCGTCTTCCGGCTCGAGACTCGCCCCGAAACATTCCCCTGTCAACGCGACACGCAGTTGCGCCCCGCCCGCGCCGCGCCTAAGGAGACCGCGAAATCCCGAAAGATCCATGAATGGAGGCCCCGATGGATGACCGCCTGATCGTCGCCCTCGACCTGCCCGATGTGCTGGGCGCGTTGAAACTGGCCGAAACCATCGGCGAGGCCGCCTCTTTCTACAAGATCGGCCTGGGGATGCTGACCGGGGGCGGCCTGGCGCTGGCGATGGAATTGAAGCAGCAGCACGGCAAGCGCGTGTTCCTGGACCTCAAGCTTTTCGACATTGGCCAGACCATCGAGAATGCCGTGCGCGGGATCGCGGCGCTCGGGCTCGATTTCCTGACCGTGCATGGCGATCCGCAGGTGGTGCGGGCGGCGGCCGAAGGGCGCGCGGGGACGGATCTGAAGATCCTGGCGGTGACGGTGCTGACCTCGCTCGACCGCGCCGATCTGGATGCCAATCTGATCATGCCCGGCGACATCCACGAGATCACCCGCGAACGCGCCGCCCGGGCACTGGAGGCCGGGGCCGATGGCGTGATCGCCAGCCCGCAGGAGGCGGCGCTGATCCGCGCCCTGCCCCAGGCGGCGGGCAGGCTGATCGTGACCCCCGGCGTGCGGCCCTCGGGCGCGGCGCTTGGCGATCAGAAAAGGGTCGCCACACCGGCACAGGCGATCCGGGATGGCGCGGACCATATCGTGGTGGGCCGCCCGGTCTGGCAAGCCCGATCCCCCGCCGAGGCCGCCCGCGCGATCATCGCCGAGCTTCCACCGCGTTGACGCCTGCCCGGGCCCCGTTCGGGCGGGGCGGCGCTTTCAGCGGAACCGGCCGATACGGACCGCTTTCCAGCGCCTGAAAACGCCCTTCACCGGAGAGCCGATCTGCCTCGCGACGACGAAGGGCGCGAGGAAACCCCGGCATTCGCCGCCCCGTCGACTGAACCGCTCCCGTCACCGAATAATCCTTCGCATAACGAAAGAACCAAACCCCGCGGGAGACCCGATCCAGAAACCCGATCCATCTTCATCTTGGCCCAAATATCCCCGCGCGGAGCGCCTCCCCCGGAGGCGACAGCGAAGACGACGGAGATTTCAACCAAGGCGAAGCGGCAGGAACCAGCCCGCCGCCTCGCTCGTTAAGAATGCTTCCCCGCAGGGCCAGCGCGGCGCAAGGGCTCAGCCCCTGGGCTTTTTCGGCGGCACGAAGCGCTTGGAGGTGTCCTTGGCATCCGAACGCGGCGCGGCCGGTTTGGCGCCGGGCCGGGCCGGTTTGGCGCCCGACGGCTTGCCGCTTGCGGGCTTCACGCCATGGGCCTTGCTGCCCCAGCTACGCCCTTCGGGCTTGACGGGCCGCCCGGCCCCTTCGCGGCGCGCGGGTGCACGCCCCTCGGCCCCGGGTTCGGCCCGCGGCTTGCGGGTTTCGCCCGGCGCGACGAAATCATCGCGGCGCTTGAAGCCCGCCTCGGCCGAATGGCTCTTGTAGCCGGAGGCGCGGGCGGGCTTGCCCTCTGCACCGCCATGCGAGCGGAAACCGGCGGATTTATAGACCGGCTTGTCGGCCCGTGCAGCACGGTCCTCGCGTGGCTTGCGGGCGGCAGCGGCGTCTTCGCCTTGGCGGAGATAGGGCTTGCGCTCTCCGGCTTCGCCACGCGCTTCGGCGGCATGCGCGCGGGCGGGGCGGGCGGGCTTTCGGTCGGGATCCCAAGTCGGTTTCGGCCCCGGTGCGGCGGGACGGGCGGCGCGCGCGCCACTTTCGCCCGCGCCCCAAAGCCGGGGGCCCTCGCCATCCTCGTGCCGGGGACGGGGCTTGCGCGGCGCTTCGGCCTCATCCTCGACCACGCGGGCGGGACGGGGCTGATAGGGCGGCTTCGCGCCATCGCGGCGCGGCGCGCGGCCTTCGGCCTTGGCGCCCACACGCGCGCCGCCCCGGGCGGGCGGAGCGAAATCCGGCGCCTCGTCAAGGCGTTCCATCACCAGCCCGGGCTCGATCTCGACCATCTGGCCGAAGCGGCCCGCGAGCGGCTCGGCGATCTGGACGAAGGTCACCTCCTGCTGGACGCGGATCGCGCCGATGCCGTCCTTCGCGATCGACCCGGCCTCGCAGATCTTCGGCAAAAGCCAGCGCGCCTCGGCGCGGCCGGTATGGCCGACCGACAGGCGATACCAAACCGCTGGGCCGAACTCGCCACGCTCGCGCTGCGGCAGGGCGGCCGGGGGCGGCAGGTCCTCGGACAACTCCTCGGGGGCCGAGCGGCCCGCCCGCCACAGCCGCACGAAGGCGGCGGCGACCGCATCGGCGCCATGGGCCTCAAGCAGGCCGGCGGCGATCGCGGCCTCCTCGCCCGGGGCCTCGGTCAGCGCCGGATCCTCGATCAAACGGCGATCCTCGCGCGCCTGCACCTCGTCGGCGCCGGGGGCCTTGCCCCATTCGACGACCAGCTTGGCGCCCTGAAGCAGCCGGTTGGCCTTGCGGAACTCGGCCTGCGGCACGACCAGGACCGAAGTGCCCTTGCGCCCGGCCCGGCCGGTCCGGCCCGAACGGTGCAGAAGCGTTTCGGAATTCGACGGCAGATCGGCATGGATCACCAGATCCAGCCCCGGCAGGTCGATGCCGCGCGCGGCGACATCGGTGGCGATGCAGACCCGCGCCCGCCCGTCACGCAGGGCTTGCAGCGCGTGCAGACGCTCGGTCTGGCTCAGTTCGCCCGAAAGCGCCACCACCGGAAAGCCCCGGTTCACCATCCGCGCATGCAGGTGGTTCACATTGGCCCGGGTCTTGGCGAAGACGATGGCCAGCCGCGAATCGTGCCAGCGCAGCAGGTTGAAGATCGCGGGCTCCTTGTCCCGATTGGAAACCGAGATCGCGCGATATTCGATATCGGCATGCTGCTTGGCATCGCTCTTGACCTCGATGCGCAGCGCATCCTTCTGATAGGTCGCGGCGAGGCTGGCGATTTCCTTCGGCACGGTGGCCGAGAACATCAGCACCCGCTTTTCCTCGGGCGCGGAGCCCAGCAGAAACTCCAGATCCTCGGCAAAGCCCATGTCGAGCATTTCGTCGGCCTCATCCAGCACGACCGCCTTGAGCTCGGACAGATCAAGCGAGCCACGCTCGACATGGTCGCGCAGCCGCCCCGGCGTTCCCACCACCAGATGCGCCCCCCGCGCAAGGGTGCGCCGCTCGGTCCGGTAGTCCATGCCGCCCACGCAGGAAGCGACCACCGCATCGGCATAGAGCCATTCGAATTCGCGCTGGACCTGAAGCGCAAGCTCGCGCGTCGGCGCGATCACCAGGCCCTGCGGATGCTCGGCCGGAAGCAGCGCCTCCACGCCCCCCAGCACCTCGGGCGCCATGGCAAGGCCGAAGGCCACCGTCTTGCCCGATCCGGTCTGGGCCGAGACCAGCAGGTCGCGCCCGCGCACCTCTTCCGCCAGCACCGCCGACTGCACCGGCGTCAGGGCCGAATAGCCCTTCGCCGCCAAAGCCGCATGAAGCGGCCCGGCCACCTGTTCGATATCCATCATCTGTCCTGTCCGGGCGGGCCTTGGCCGCACCCTGATATGAGCCATTGTCAAAAGGCCCATCGTCCCGACCCTGCCGCCTCGGCGGGGGATGCGGTGCTTCAGGCCATCGCGGGGCCATACACGCATTCGCGCTTTCTGTATAGGCCCTGCGCGTTTGACCCTGCGCGCAATCCTCACTAGTTTCCTGCGAAGGAAAACAAGGGACATCAAGAATGGCCGAGGATCTTGCCGCCGAACTGGGACCGGACCGCACATTGCTTCTGGTCGATGACGACGAATCCTTCGTCAAGCGGCTGGCCCGGGCGATGGAAAAACGCGGCTTCCAGCCGGAAACGGCGGAAAGCGTTGCGGCTGGCAAAGAGATCGCGCTGGCCCGCCCCCCCGCCTATGCCGTGGTCGATCTGCGGCTTGAGGACGGCAACGGGCTGGATGTGGTCGAGACATTGCGCGAGACCCGCCCCGATTGCCGCATCGTGGTGCTGACCGGATATGGCGCGATCGCGACCGCCGTCGCCGCGGTCAAGATCGGGGCGATCGATTATCTTTCAAAGCCCGCCGATGCCAATGACGTCACCAATGCATTGCTTGCGCGTGGTGAATCCCTGCCGCCGCCGCCGGAAAATCCGATGTCGGCGGATCGGGTCAGATGGGAACATATCCAGCGCGTCTATGAAATGTGCGAGCGCAATGTTTCCGAAACCGCGCGCCGCCTGAATATGCACCGGCGGACATTGCAACGCATTCTGGCGAAGCGCAGTCCGAAATAAACGACCCGGATTGCAGATTGCAAAGAGATTGCCTAGAAAGGCGCCATCATCTCCGCAAAGGAAACCTGCGATGTCGTTCGATCTGACCAACCTCTCGCTTAAAGAGTTGAAGAGCCTTCAATCCAAAGTTGCAAAAGCCATTTTGACCTTTGAAGATCGGGCCAAGCAAAAAGCCTTGTCCGAACTTGAGGAAAAAGCCCGCGAGCTTGGCTTTTCCCTTGCCGAACTGACCGGCGCGCCGGTTGGGCGCAAAGGCTCGACCTCGGCGGCGAAATACGCAAATCCGGCCAATCCTTCGCAAACCTGGTCGGGGCGCGGGCGCAAGCCGCAATGGTTCTCGGATGCGCTGGCGGCCGGGCAATCGGCCGAGGACCTGGCGATCTGATCCCTATGTGGCCCGGGCCCCTCACGCCCGGGCCACAATCCAGGCGCAATGCCCTGCCCTGGGGCGTCATTCCGCCGCCAGAGGCCTTTCTTCCGGCATTGAATCCGCGATGCGCCCCACGGCGCCCGCCATGAGACGGCGGAAATCCTCGAAATCCGGTCTCGGCTCGATCCGGGTTTCATCCATGTAAAGCGAGCGGTCGATTTCCACCTGCACCACATGGACCCCGCGCGAGGGGCGGCCATAGGCCTGGGTGATATAGGCGCCGGCGAATGGGGCATTGCGCCCGACCTTCAATCCCGTCGCCGCGAAAGCCGCCTCGACCCGATCCACGATATCGCCGCGCGCCGCCGCGCCGAAACGGTCGCCCAGAACGATATCGGGCATCTGCCCGCCCGAACGCGATTGGAAACCGATCGCCTCATGCGGCATGGAATGGCAATCCACCAGCAGCGCGATCCCGAAAGCCTCGCGGGTTTCCTCGATCAATTGCCGCAGGGCGCCGTGATAGGGATGCCAGAACCGGCGGATCCGCTCTTCCGCCTCGGCCCGCGCCAGCTTGCCCGAATAGATCGCCCGCCCGCCGGCGACGACGCGCGGAATCACCCCCAGGCCCGAGGAAATGCGCGGATTGTGCGGGGCGCGCTCGATCCCCTCGATCAGCGCCGGGTCGAGTTCGTCCACCGCACGATTGAGATCGAGATAGGCCCTCGGCGCCCGGGCCGAAAGCAAGGGCGCGCCATGATCCGGCGCCATGTCGAACAGCCGGTCCACGAAAGCGTCCTCCGACGAGCGGATCTGGCGGCGGTCCAGCAGGCTGCGCGCCAGAAGATCCTCGGGGTAGACGGTGCCGGAATGCGGCGAGGCAAACACCACCGAGGCGGTCTGCCGAGGCGGGCGACGGACGATATAGGCTTCGGAAATCTCTTGCGGCACAGGCCACCTCGCGCAGGGCGGGGAAAATGCGGATCCGGGGCCGTGGGCAAAGCCGCCCCCTGCCCCTGTTTTGGCCATAACGGCCCGGGGATCAAGCCGAAACGGCCGGGAAGAGTGCAGACCCCCCTTGCGGGCCGATCCGACTCTGGCTATAGACCCGCCCACGCCGATGCGGTCAGCCCGCGTCCGTTTCCTTTTGGGGACGCGGGCAGCCGGGATGACGACGCGCGAGGTGGGGCGGTTAGCTCAGCGGTAGAGCACTACGTTGACATCGTAGTGGCCACTGGTTCGATCCCAGTACCGCCCACCATTCACCGCTTCCGGGCAACCGGAGGCAAAGGTCTGCAATGGCGCCGATGCGCCGCGAAAGGAAAAGGAGGCATCCATGAAGGTTGCGAACTCGCTCCGCTCGCTGAAGACGCGTCATCGCGATTGCCAGGTCGTGCGCCGCAAGGGCCGCGTCTATGTGATCAACAAGACGCAGAAGCGTTTCAAGGCCCGTCAGGGCTGATCGCTTTCCAGCGAACGGAATTCAGCGTCAAGGCCGTCGCGGAGATCTCTCCCGGCGGCCTTTTCCATTGGCCATCGCGGGCGCAGGATCCGCCGCCCGCTGACGCCTGCGAATCATCATGCCAGATCGGGCCGCACGGGCGGCGGCGAAATCCGTTTACAGCCCCGGGCACCGCGCCTAGATTCGCAAGGGTCGCACCGCCAAAGGAAATGACCATGGCCCTGCCCCTTCTGCCCCTGGCGCTGCGGATCGGCGCCGCCGCCTGCGCCGGATATGCCGCCAGCCTCTGGCTCGCGCGGCGAAGCCATGCTGGGCGGACCGACCAGCGCGCCGAGGATGCCCTGGACGACCTGCAAGACGGGCTGGCGCTGCATTCCCCCCGCGACCTCGCGGATGAGGCGCGGCAGTCGAATGCGGCGCTGCGCCTGCGCCGGAGGCTGCGGCTTGGCGGCCACGAATGGGAGATCGACGCGGGCCTTCTGGCCCGGCTGCGCATCCGCCGGGCCTGAGCGGCGGACCCGGATCGCAAGGCGCGCGCGCCGGGGCGGCATATGGGGGCCGCAGGCGATTCCCTCGGTCGGACCGGGCGGCCCGGCGTGACGGCGGGCCCGCCTGAGACGCTCTGCCACAGCCCTTTCGGCGCGGCAGCGGGGGAACAGTCAGCGGAAACCTTGGCACTGCGCCCGTTTGTCCGCTGGACGATCACGAAACCGTTGTCTAAAACCCGCGTCAGACAGATGGAAGGCGGTTGTCCGCCCGCCCCCGCTATTCAACCGGCCGCAAGTCCGGCCGTGCCAGGGAGAGGAACTCGTGTCCCAAGCAGAAGACCACGCAGGCACACGCCGCGATTTCCTGTATTATGCCACCGCAGGAGCGGGCGTCGTCGCCACCGGAGCCGCCGTCTGGCCGCTGGTGAACCAGATGAACCCCTCCGCCGATACCCGCGCGCTGGCCTCGATCTTCGTCGATGTGTCGGGTGTCGAGGTGGGCACGCAGCTCACGGTCAAATGGCGCGGCAAGCCCGTGTTCATCCGCCGTCGCACCCAGGCGGAAATCGACCAGGCCCGCGCCGATGACAGCGCCTCGGACCTGATCGACCGCACCTCGAACAATTTCACCAAACCCGACGCCAACAGCGACGACGCCAACCGCACGCTGGACGAAGCCGGCGAATGGCTGGTGATGATGGGGGTCTGCACCCACCTGGGCTGCGTTCCCCTGGGCAATGGCGCCGGCGATTTCGGCGGCTGGTTCTGCCCCTGCCACGGATCGCATTACGACACTTCGGGCCGCATCCGCAGAGGCCCGGCACCCCGCAACCTCGAAGTTCCGGTGGCCCAGTTCACCGATGAAACGACGATCCTTCTGGGCTGAGGTAGCTAGACATGGCCGGAATTCCCCACGACCCCTATGTGCCCAAGACGGGTATCGAGAAATGGCTGCACAAGCGTCTGCCCATCGTGGCGCTTGCCTATGACACCCTGATGATCCCCACGCCCAAGAACCTGAACTGGATGTGGATCTGGGGCATCGTGCTGGCCTTCTGCCTGGCGCTTCAGATCGTGACGGGCATCATCCTCGTGATGCATTACACCCCGCATGTCGATCTGGCCTTCGCCAGCGTCGAACACATCATGCGCAACGTGAACGGCGGCACGATGATCCGCTACCTGCACGCCAACGGCGCGTCGCTGTTCTTCGTCGCGGTCTATCTGCACATGTTCCGCGGCCTCTACTACGGCTCCTATAAGGCACCGCGCGAGGTCACCTGGATCATCGGCATGCTGATCTATCTTCTGATGATGGGCACCGCCTTCATGGGCTATGTGCTGCCTTGGGGCCAGATGTCCTTCTGGGGCGCCACCGTGATCACCGGCCTGTTCGGCGCGATCCCCGGCGTGGGCGAGGCGATCCAGACCTGGCTTCTGGGCGGGCCCGCCGTGGACAATGCCACGCTCAATCGTTTCTTCTCGCTGCATTATCTGCTGCCCTTCGTGATCGCGGGCCTGGTGATCGTGCATATCTGGGCCTTCCACCACGTCGGCAACGGCAACCCCACCGGGGTCGAGGTGCGGCGCGGCTCGAAGGAAGAGGCGGAAAAGGACACCGTTCCCTTCTGGCCCTTCTACGTCATCAAGGACCTGTTCGCGCTGGCGGTGATCCTTGTCGTCTTCTTCGCCATCGTCGGCTTCATGCCGAACTACCTGGGCCACCCCGACAACTATATCGAGGCAAACCCGCTGGCGACGCCCGCGCATATCGTGCCGGAATGGTATTTCCTGCCGTTCTACGCGATCCTGCGCGCCTTCACCGCCGATGTCTGGGTGGTGATCGCGGTCGAATGGATCACCTTCGGCATCGTGGACGCCAAGTTCTTCGGCGTGGTGGCGATGTTCGGCGCGATCCTGTGCCTTGCGCTGGCGCCCTGGCTCGACACTTCCTCGGTGCGCTCGGGCCGCTACCGGCCGATGTTCAAATGGTGGTATTGGCTGCTGGCCATCGACTTCATCGTGCTGATGTGGGCCGGTGCCATGCCCGCGGAAGAGCCCTATGCCTCGATCTCGCTGATCGGCGCGGCCTATTGGTTCGGCTATTTCCTCGTGATCCTTCCGCTACTGGGCATCATCGAAAAGCCGCTGCCCACGCCCGCGACGATCGAGGAAGACTTCAAGGCCCATTACCCCCATGCCGCCGAGTGACGGAAAGGATCTGACGCAAATGTTCCGCAAGATCATCCTCGCAGCCACCTCGGCGATCGCCCTTTCGGGCGGGGTTGCCATGGCCGCTGGCGAAGCTGTCGAGATCGAGGACGTGACCTTCTCCTTCGAGGGTCCGTTCGGCAAATACGACCAGTTGCAGCTTCAGCGCGGCCTTCAGGTCTATACCGAGGTCTGCTCGGCCTGCCACGGGCTGAAATTCGTGCCGATCCGCACCCTTGCGGATGCCGACGGCCCGGGCATTCCCGCTGATCAGGTCCGCGCCTATGCCGCCGGTCTCGACGATGTCGAACTGCCCGGGGGCGAATCGCGGCCGCGCGAATGGACCGACCACTTCCCCGCGCGTTCGGGCGACGGCATGGGGCCGGACCTTTCCCTGATGGCCAAGGCGCGCGCCGGTTTCTCGGGGCCCTACGGCACCGGGATCAACCAGCTTTTCCGTGGCATAGGCGGGCCGGAATACATCCACGCCATCCTGACCGGCTATACCGGCGAGGACAAGGAAGAGGCTGGCTCGATCTTCTACGAGAACCACGCCTTCCCGGGCGGCTGGATCTCGATGGGCACCCCGCTCTTCGACGATCAGGTCTCGTTCGCCGATGGCAGCCCCACCACGGTCGACGCCATGGCGATGGACGTCGCCGCCTTCCTGATGTGGACGGCCGAGCCGAAGATGATGGCCCGCAAACAGGCCGGTTTCGTCGCGGTGGCCTTCCTCGTACTGCTGAGCTCGCTGCTCTATCTGACCAACAAGAAATTGTGGGCCGGGGTGAAGGGCAAAGAGTTCAACGCCTGACACAAGCCCCGACGCGGGTTTCCGCCTTGATGCGACAAGCCCCTCGCCTTTGGAAAAGGGCGGGGGGTTTTCCGTTCAGGCCCCCCCGATCCGCCCCCCCTTGCCCGTCACGGCGCCCGTCGCGGTGCCGGGCGCCCGGCCCATATAGTCGCGCAACGCCTCGGGCGGATCGGCGAAGATCCGTTCCACCGGCACCGGGGCCGCGGCCTCGCCCCCCGCGACCAGCGAGACGGAATCGGCGAAGCGAAGCGCATCCTCGGGCGCATGGGTGACCATCAGCACCGCCGCCCCGGTCGCACTGGCCACCTCGGCCAGAAGCGCCAGCATCTCGTCCTTCAGGGCCGGGCCGAGCGCGGCAAAAGGCTCGTCCAGCAAAAGCAGCGGGCGGGCGCGCAAAAGCACCCGCGCCAGCGCCGCCCGCCCCGCCTGACCGCCCGACAGCGCCGGGGGCTTGCGCGGACCGAAGCCGCCAAGGCCGACCCGTTCCAGCGCCGCGTCGACCTCCACGCGCTGATCGGGCGAAAGCTTCAGATCGGCGCGCAGGCCAAGGCCGAGGTTCTGCGCAAGCGTCAGATGCGGAAAGAGGTTCTGGTCCTGGAACAGGATCGACAGCGGCCGCGCCCCCGGCGGCAACGGACCCAGGTCTTGCCCCTGCCACAGGATACGGCCCGCGCGCGGCGCCAGAAACCCGGCGATCGCGGCAAGCAGCGTCGATTTTCCCGCGCCCGAGGGGCCGATCAGCGCCACCCGCGCACCTGGGCCGATCTGCCAATCGGCGCACAGGCGGAAATCACCCTGTTCCAACACCAGCCCCTCAAGCCGCAGCACGCCGCCCTCCCGCGTCGAAGGCCCAGAAAATCCCAAGGCTCAGCCCCACCAGCAGCAGGGCCGCGCCTGCGGCGGCATCGGTGCGATAGGCGGCGGTCAGATGCTGCACCATCAGGGGCAGCGTCGCCCCGCCCCGGTCGGCGAAAAGCGCGATCACCCCCAGATCCCCCATCGACAGCGCCGCCGCCAGCCCGGCGGAAAAGCCCAGGGGCCGCGCGAGCCGGGGCAGCACCAGATAGCGCAGCCGCGCGGGCCCGCGCAGCCCCAGCGAGGCCGAAAGGCGGCCATAGCCCGCCTCAAGCGCGCGGGCCTCGGGCAGGATCAGACGAAAGGCGAAGGGCAGGGCCATCAGCGCATTCACCACGACCGTCACCGGCAGCGCAACCCGATGCGGCGCGATCACCGGCAGGACCAGCAGGAAAAGCCCCGTCCCCAGCACCAGGCCCGAGGCCGCCAGCGGCAGCACCGCCGCCAGCTCCAGCCAGCGCCGCCCCTCTCCGCGCGCCACGGCCAGCGCCAGCACCAAGGCCGCGCTGATGGTCACCCCGGTCGAAACCAGCGCGACCGCGACCGAACGCCCCGCCGCCACCCAGACCGAGGGCGTCAGGTCCCAAAGCCCCGGCAACCCCCGAAAGGCCAGCGCCAGCAGGGGGAGCAACAGGAAAGCCGCCGCCAGCACAAGCACCATCGCATCCGCCGCGCGCCGCCAGCCGCCAGGCGGGCGCAGCGCCAGCACCCGGTCCATCCCGGCACCGAAGCCGGTCGCCCGCGCCAGGCGCCAGGCCAGCAGGGCCGAGACCCCGCCCAATCCGGTCTGCACCAGCGCCAGCCCCGCCGCATGGCCCAGGTCGAATTCGAACCTCAGCGCCTGATAGATCGCCAGTTCCAGCGTCGTCGCCCCCGGCCCCCCGCCAAGGGTCAAAGCCACCGCGAAAGAGGTCAGGCAGATCGCGAATATCGTGGCCAGCGCCCCGGGCAGGACCCCGGCCAGCATCGGACGCTCCAGATGCCTGGCGATGTCGGCGGGCGTGAAGGACAGGCTCTCGGCCAGCCGGAACCGCTCGGCCGGGATCGACTGCCAGCCCTGCAGCACCATCCGCACCGCAAGCGGCAGGTTCAGGAAGACATGCGCCAGCAGCACGCCCCCCAGCCCGTAGATCGAGACCCGCCCGATCCCCAGACCCGCCAGCATGTCGTTGAACAGGCCTGAACGCCCGAAGACCGCCAGAAGCCCCATGACCGCCACGATCACCGGCAAAAGGAAGGGCGCCCCCATCAGCGTGATCAGAAGCCCGCGCCCGAAGAAGCGCCGCCGCGCCAGCGCGCGGGCCACCGGCACCGCCAGCACGACCGAGATCGCCGCCGAAAGCGAAGCCTGGAGAAGCGTGAAGCGCAGCGCCGCCAGATCCGGGGCGGAAAGCCAGATCCCCCCGGCCCGATAGGCCACCGCGCCGATCGGCGCGATGACCAGCAGCAGCGCGACCGCCGCTACCGCGCCAGCGCGGCTTGCCATTCGGCCAATGCCCCGGCGCGGATCGCGGCCGCCTCGTCGGCGGAAAGCAAGAGCGAGATTTCGGGCCGCGCGGTCTCGAACCCCTCTGACAGTTCGACCGGCGAGGCGGGATACATCCAGTTGGTCTCTGGCAGGACCGACTGGAAGGCGTGGTCCTGCGTGAAGGCCAGGAAGGCGCGGGCCAGATCGGTCTGGTCCGACCCGGCAAGGATGCCGCTCACCTCGACCTGAAGGTAATGCCCTTCATCGAAGGGGGCCCAGTCCTTGCTGTCGTCCGCTTCGGCGATGCGGTGATAGGCGGGCGAGGTGGTGTAGGACAGCACCATATCCGCCTCGCCCTCAAGGAAGAGGCCGTAGGATTCCGACCAGCCCGGCGTGACCGTCAGGATATTGTCGGACAGCGCCGCCCAGATCTCGGGCGCGCGGTCGCCGTAGGCCGCCTTCACCCACATCAGCAGGCCCAGCCCGGGCGTGGAAGAGCGCGGATCCTGAATCACGATCTTCAGATCCGACGCCGCCAGCGCCTCGAACGAGCGCGGCGGCTCGGGAAGAAGCCCACGGTCGTGGTTGAAGGCGAACCAGCCCCAGTCATAGGGCAGGAACAGAGGGTCGTCGAATGTGATTGGCAGCGCCGCCGCCGCAGGCTGGCCATGCGGCGCGAAAAGCCCGCTGGCCGCCGCCTGGGCGGTCAGGTTCGTGTCGAGGCCAAGCACCACGTCCACATCGCTCGACGCGCCTTCAAGCTGAAGCCGCGCCAGAAGCGCCGCGCCATCCCCGCCCGAGACGAAGCGCAGGTCGCAGCCGCAGAGATCCTCGAAAGCGACCTCGACGAAGGGGCCCGGGCCCCATTCCGAATTGAAACTGTCATAGGTCATGACGGTCAGCACAGGCAGTTCCGCCGCCGCCGGAAGGGCAAGGCAGGACAGAAGCGCCGCAAGGGAAAGCCGCATGGAAGCATCCTTTCGTTGCGACGGACGGCCGGGCTCGGGACGCGTTTTCCGATGCACCTTCCCTCCGCCGGTATCAGCCGGTTCAGGTTCGACGGGTCCGCTTTCGCATCTCAGCCCCATCCGAAGACAGGGCACCCCGAGGTGGTGCCGACCATAGGGCAGAGGGCCGCGCGGACGCAAGGGGGCGCAACCCCGTGGCCGATACGCCGCGGGCAGGGGCGCCCGCCGCGCCGGGCCCCGGGCCGAAGGCCCCCGCGCGCGCCCAGGGGGGCCCGGAACGCGAAGGGGCGCGGTTTCCCGCGCCCCTCTCCCCTTGCCCTCGTTCCCGCGTCAATGCCGCGCGGGATGCTCGTCCCCCGGCTCGCCCGGCAGGGTCCCATGCGCGGGCTGGCCGCGCGTCTTCCACAGCGAGACCATCACCCCGACGGTGAGGATCACGAAGGTCAGCCCAAGCGAGACGCTGGCCGGGAACTTCTCCCACCCCATCAGATCGACGATGAACACCTTCGAGCCGATGAAGATCAGCAGCACCGCCAGCGCATATTTCAGATAGGTGAAACGGTGCAGGATCGCCGCCAGCGCGAAATAAAGCGCGCGCAGGCCCAGGATCGCGAAGATGTTCGAGGTGAAGACGATATAGGGATCCGAGGTCAACGCGAAGACCGCGGGCACCGAATCCACCGCGAAGATCACGTCGGCGATCTCGACCATGATCAGCGCCAGCAAAAGAGGCGTGGCGAACAGCTTCAGCTTTCCGGTCCTGGGATCGGGCTCGCGCACGACGAAGTTATGGCCGCGCAGATCGTCGGTCACCCGCAGGCGCTTGCGCAGGAACTTCAGCAGCGGGTTGTTGGCGATGTCTGGCTCGTCGTCGCTCTTGCTGAACAGCATCTTGATCCCGGTGAAGATCAGGAAGGCCGCAAAGATATAAAGCACCCAATGATAGCTGTTCACCAGCGCCGCGCCGAAGCCGATCATCAGGCCGCGCAGCAAGATCACGCCCAGAATCCCCCAGAACAGGGCCCGGTGCTGGTATTTGCGCGGGATGGCGAAAAAGCCGAAGATCATCGCGATGACGAAGACATTGTCCATCGCCAGAGATTTCTCGACCACGAAGGCGGTCAGATAGAGCTTGGCCTCGTCGGCGCCGATCTGCCACCAGATGAAGCCTGCGTAAAGCACCCCCAGCGTGATGTAGAAGGCCGACAGCTTCAGGCTTTTCGCCACGCCGATCTCATGATCGCCCTTGTTCAGGACGCCAAGGTCCAGAACCAGAAGGAACAGCACGACGGAAAGGAAGGTCAGCCACAGCCACAGCGGCTTTCCCAGGAATGCGATGAAAAGAAGGTCCATGACCCCGCTTGCCCTTGTATGAGGCGCCGAAGGGTCTGTCCGTCAGGGGGTCCCGTGGGGGGCTCGACTATCCGGGCATACCATCGGGCGCGTTTTCCCGATGCGGTCCGACATCACGTCAGCCATCGCCCGAAAGGGCATAAGCCTGCCGCCAGAGGGGCCCGGCCCGCGCGCCCTAGATAGACCCATCCCCCGCTTTTGCCTAGGGGGTGGAGGGGATTCTTGCGGATTTCGGTTGAAGCCCCGGGGCAGTGGCGGCTAATGCTCGCCCGCGCAAGGCGCGCCGGTGCGCGCGGCCCGGCACCGATCCGGGCGCCGCCCGCCAGGGCCCGCGCCCCACGAACACCGCGCCCCAACACCGCGCCCCCGCGCGCGAGGAGATCCGAGATGAGCCTGAACAGCTTCGGCCATATCTTCCGCGTCACGACCTGGGGCGAAAGCCACGGGCCCGCGCTTGGCTGCACGGTGGACGGGGTGCCGCCGGGCGTGCCGCTTTCGGAAGGCGATCTGCAGCCCTGGCTCGACCGCCGCAAGCCCGGCACCTCGCGCTTCACCACCCAGCGGCGCGAGGCCGACGAGGTGCGCATCCTCTCAGGCCTTTTCGAGGGCAGGACCACCGGCACCCCCCTGCAACTGATGATCGAGAACACCGACCAGAGGTCGAAGGACTATGGCGAGATCGCCCGCCAGTTCCGCCCCGGCCATGCCGATATCGCCTATCACCTTAAATACGGCATTCGCGACCATCGCGGCGGGGGGCGCTCCTCCGCGCGCGAGACGGCGGCGCGGGTGGCGGCTGGGGGGGTTGCGCGCGCCGCGCTGGCGCGGCTGGCGCCGGATCTGCGCATCTCGGGCTATATGGTGCAGATGGGCCCGCGCGCGATCGACCGCGCCCGCTTCGATGCCGCCGAGATCGAGCGCAATCCCTTCTGGTGCCCCGATCCGGTCGCGGCGGCGGATTGGGCCGATTACCTCGACGACCTGCGCAAAGCCCATGATTCGGTCGGCGCCGTGGTCGAGGTGGTGGCAAGCGGCGTCCCCCCCGGCCTTGGCGCGCCGCTTTACGGCAAGCTCGACGGCGACCTCGCGGCGGCGATGATGTCGATCAACGCCGTGAAGGCGGTCGAGATCGGCGAGGGCATGGCCGCCGCCGCCCTGACCGGCAGCGAGAATGCCGACCAGATGCGGATGGGCGCGGCGGGCGTCGAATTCCTCTCCAATCACGCCGGAGGGATCCTGGGCGGCATTTCGACCGGCCAGCCGGTGGTCTGCCGTTTCGCGGTCAAGCCCACCTCCTCGATCCTGACGCCGCGCGCCTCGGTCGATCTGGACGGGCGCGAGGTCGAGGTGGTGACCAAGGGCCGCCACGACCCCTGCGTCGGCATCCGCGCCGTGCCGGTGGGCGAGGCGATGATGGCCTGCGTCCTGCTCGACCACCTGCTGCTCGACCGCGCTCAGACCGGGGGCGCGCGCGGCCGCATCGGCTGAGCCTCAAGGATCTCGCGCAGCCGCGCGAAGCTCGCGGGCGGGCCGCCGGGGGGAGCATCCTCGGCCAGGAAGGCGTCGAGCCCGGGCCAGAGCCGGATCGCCCGGTCGACCCCGGGATCGCTGCCCGAGACGTAAAGCCCGGCCTGGATCATCATCTCGGCCCGGTCCCAGGCGCCGAGCGTGCGCCGGGCATCCTCGATCAGCCGATTCTCGGTCTCGGAGGCGACGCCCGGCAGGCTGCGCGAGACCGAGCGCAGCAGATCCACCGCCGGATAGCGCCCGCGTTCGGCGATGCGGCGGTCCAGCACGACATGGCCGTCGATGGTGCCGCGCAGGATGTCGGCCACCGGCTCTTCCATGTCCGATCCCGCGACCAGGACCGAGAAGACCCCGGTGATGTCGCCGCTGGCGTCGGTCCCAGGCCCCGCCCGTTCGGCCAGGGCCATGATGGCATGGGCGGTCGAGGGCGGATAGCCGCGCAGGCTCGCCGCCTCGCCCGAGGCGACGGCAACCTCGCGATGCGCCTCGGCGAAGCGGGTGACGGAATCGACCAGCAGCAGCACATGCTCGCCCCGGTCGCGGAAATGCTCGGCCACCGCCATCGCCGTCAGCACGCAGCGCCGCCGCATCAGGGGCGACTGGTCCGAGGTCGCCGCCACCACGACCGAACGCGCCATGCCCTGCGGGCCCAGCACGCGCTCGGTGAATTCGCGCAATTCGCGCCCGCGCTCGCCCACCAGCGCGATCACCGCCACATCCGCCGCGACGCCCCGGGCGAATTTCGCAAGCAGGCTGGATTTTCCGACGCCCGATCCGGCGAAAAGCCCGATCCGCTGGCCACGGGCAAGCGGCAGAAGCGTGTCGAAGGCCGCGATTCCGGTCGAAAGCCGCCCCCCCAAGCCGCGGCGCGCGGCGGCGGGCGGCGGCGGGCCCAGCATCGGGCGCCGCGCGACGCCCGACAGCAGGGGCCGCCCGTCCAGGGGCCGCCCCAGCGGATCGACGATCCGCCCCAGCCAGCCCCGATCCGGCGCGATGGCGACCGGCCCCAGCAATTCCACCGCCGCGCCGATCGCCAGCCCCTCGGGGTCGGCCTCGGGCAGGACCAGGGCGCCCCGTAACGACAGTCGGATCACCTCGCCCCCCAGCGGGCCCGAGGCGGTCTCCACCTCCACCCGGTCGCCCAGTGCCGCCCGCGACAGGCCCGAGACCCGCAGCAGCCCCCGCGACAGTTCGCGCAGCCGTCCGACATCGCGCATCGGCTGGATCGCCGCGATTTCCGCCTGAAGTGATTCAAATACGCCGGGCATCCCGTTCCCCCTTGGTTCGCCGATTACCCTTTCTAAAGGAATCACCCTTAAGCCTTGGTGAAGTTGGTCGAGGGAGAAGCCCCGATGTTTGAAAAGCTGGAATTGTCCAGAATGGCCCAGGCTTTGGCTGCCCATGCCGGTTCGCGGATGGGGGTAATCGCCCGCAATGTCTCGAATGCCGATACGCCCGGCTACAAGGCGCGCGATCTGACGGATTTCGCCACGGTCTGGCAAGCCGGGAGCGGCGAGATGCGCGCCACCCGGCCCGGCCATACCGGCCCCGTGATCGCTCGCACCGCCGAGATGATCGACGGCAGGGGATCCGAATCCCCGAACGGCAATACCGTCTCGCTCGAGATGGAAATGGTCAAATCCGCCTCCGCCCGGCAGGATCACGAAATGGCGCTGGCGATCTATCGCGCCAGTTCAGGCGTGATCCGCTCGGCCCTCGGTCGCAACTGAGGGGGGCGGGGATGAACACGCTCGACAGCGCGCTCGGCCTTGCCGCCGCCGGGATGGAGGCCCAGGCCAGCCGCCTGCGCCACGTTTCCGAAAACATCGCCAATGCCGATACGCCCGGCTATCGCCGCAAGGTGATCTCCTTCGAGGCCTCGACCGAGACCGGGCGGATCGAACCGGGGCGGGTGCGGCTTGACCGGACCGACCTGCCCCGCATCCACGACCCCGGCCATCCGCTTGCCGATGCTGCGGGGTATTACGACGGATCGAATGTCGATCTGATCATCGAGATCGCCGACGCGCGCGAGGCGCAGCGCAGCTACGAGGCCAATCTGAGACTGTTCGACCAGGCACGCCAGATGACGCAAAGCCTGTTCGACATCCTGCGCCGATAGGAGAAACCTATGGACCCGATCACCTCAATCGCCGCAAGGAATTACGCGCAGGCCAGAACAGCCGCAGCGCCCGGCCCCTCCGACGGGGGGGGCTTCAGCCTGGCGGGGGCGGCGGAGAATTTCGCCGAAACCCTCCTCCGCCATGAAACCACGGCCCGCGCCGCCATGACGGGCGGCGCGGATCCCCATGCGCTGGTCGAGGCTCTGGCCTCGTCCCAGCTCGCGGTGGAAACTGTGGTGACCGTCCGCGACCGCGTGGTCGAGGCCTATCAGGAAATCCTCAGGATGCCGGTCTGATGACCGAGGCGGCGATCTATGACGTGACGCGCCAGGCGCTGTGGATCGCCGTGGTGATCTCGGCTCCGCTTCTGGTGGTGGCGCTGGTGACCGGGGTGGTGATCGGACTGTTCCAGGCCCTGACCTCGATCCAGGAGATGACGCTGACCTTCGTGCCGAAAATGGCGGCGATGCTGGCGGTGTTCTGGGTGTCGATGACCTTCATGACCGCCACGCTGGTTGCCTTCTTCACCGGAGTCGTGATCCCCGGCATCACTGGCTGACAAAGGAAAGACACAATGGATGCAGCGGGATATGTGACGCTTGGCCGCCAATCCGGCCTGATGCGCGAGATGGGGGTGGTCGCCAACAACATCGCCAATCTCTCGACCACCGGCTTTCGGCGCGAAGGCGTGACCTTCGCCGAACATGTCGCGCGGATGGAGCGGGGGCCCTCGCTGTCCATGGCGCATGGCAATGCCCGCATGGTCGATCTGCGCCAGGCCGGTCTGGCGCAGACCGGGGGCGCCTTCGACCTGGGCATCCAGGGCGAGGGCTTCTTCCTTGTCGCCACGCCCGAGGGCGAACGGCTGACCCGCGCGGGCAGCTTCACCCCTTCGGCCGATGGCGAATTGGTGACGGCAGAGGGCTTCCCCCTGCTCGACCTCGGGGCCGCGCCCATCGTCCTGCCCCCCGGCACCCAGGTCGCGGTGGCCGAAGACGGCACGATCTCGGCCGACGGCCTGCCGGTCGGGCAGATCGGGCTCTGGCGCCCGCTGGATCCGCTGGCTTTGCGCCATACCGCCGGAAGCATGTTCGACGGCGGCGAGATCGAGCCGGTCGAGACCCCCGTCATGCTCCAGGGCTTTCTGGAGGAAAGCAACGTGAACCCCGTGGCCGAGATCGCCCGCATGATCGAGGTCCAGCGCGCCTATGAGATGGGCCAGAAATTCCTCGAGGCCGAGGACAACCGCGCCCGCACCCTGCTCCAGACCCTTGGAAGGTAGAAGATGAAAGCGCTTCACATCGCGGCGACCGGCATGACCGCCCAGCAGATGAAGGTGGATGTGGTCTCGAACAATCTCGCGAACATGTCGACCACCGGCTACAACGCCCGGCGCGCCGATTTCGCCGATCTGCATTACCAGCAATATGCCCGCCCGGGCACCGTCACCGCCGAGGATGGCTCGATGCTGCCGACCGGGATCCAGATCGGGCTCGGGGTGCGGCCCACCTCGGTCTCGGTGATCGTGGCGCAGGGCTCGCTCGCGCTGACCGGGGGCGATCTCGATCTCGCGATCGAGGGCGGCGGCTATCTTGAGGTCACCTTGCCCTCGGGGCTGTCGGCCTTCACCCGCGACGGCGGGCTCAAACGCTCAGCCGACGGGCTGATCGTGACCTCGGACGGCCATCAGGTCCAGCCCGGCATCACCATTCCCGGCGATGCGCGCTCCATCGCCATCAACGCCGCGGGTGAAATCTACGCCTATTTCGACGATCGGGTCGAGCCCGAGCTTCTGGGCCAGTTCACCCTCGCGGGCTTCACCAATGAAAAGGGGCTGGAGGCGATCGGCTCCAACCTGTTTCTGGAAACCGCCGCCTCCGGCCCGCCGATGATCGGAGATCCCGGGATCGACGGCCTGGGCACGTTGCGCCAGGGCTATCTGGAGGAAAGCTCCGTCGATCCGGTGCGAGAAGTCACCGAACTGATCAAGGCGCAGCGCGGATACGAGTTGAACGCCAAGGTGATCACCGCCGCCGACCAGATGCTGGCCGCAACGACGCAGGTGCGATGATGCGGATCACCCTGACCCTGACCCTGACCCTGATGCTCGCGCCGGTGGCAGGGGCCGCCGAAAGCCTCGTGGCGTTGCGCAGCCTGCCCGCCCGCACCGTGATCGCGCCGGGCGATGTCGCGCTGGTCGACGCCGAAATCCCCGATGCGCTGACCCGGGCTGATGCGGCCATCGGCAAGGAAACCCGCGTCGCGATCTATGCCGGGCGCGCGGTGCGCGCGGCCGATCTCGGCGCCCCCGCCCTGGTCGAGCGCAATGCCAGCGTCATATTGCTCTATCGCAACCTCGGCCTGTCGATCCAGGCCGAGGGCCGGGCCCTCGCCCGCGGGGCAGAGGGCGAGACGGTGCGCGTCATGAACCTCGCCTCGAAAGTAACCGTCTCGGGCATCGTCCAAAGCGATGGCCGCATTCTTGTCGGAGGAGACCGTCGACCATGAAACCCCTCCTGCCCTTCACTCTCGCCACCGTGCTGGCCGGATGCGGAAGCCTTTCGCAGGTCGGCCGCGCGCCCGACTTCTCGGCCCTTGAAGGCAGCTATCAGCATCATGCAATCTATTCCGCCCCGATGCCGGAAATCGCCGATCCTTCGGGCCCGACCGATGCCTCTTCGCTCTGGACCGGCCACACCGAATCGCTTCTTGGCGACCGCCGGGCCGCGCGGCGCGGCGACATCCTGACCGTGGTCATCGAGATCGACGACAGCGCGCGGATCTCGAACTCCACCGGGCGGTCGCGAACCGGCTCGCAAAGCATGGGGATCTCCGAATTCTTCGGTATTCCGCAGCGCCTGGACGAGCGTTTGCCGGAAGGGGCCAGCATGGAGGATGCGGTGGCGACCAATGGCGCCTCGACCTTTTCGGGCAGCGGCAATGTCACCCGCTCCGAGCGGATGATGCTGCGCGTCGCCGCCACCGTGGTCGAGAAATTGCCCAACGGCGTGCTGCGGATCGAGGGCCAGCAGGAGGTCCGCGTCAACAATGAGCTGCGCGAATTGATCGTGACCGGCTATGTCCGCCCCGCCGATATCTCGCGCCAGAATGAGGTCACTTACGACAAGATCGCCGGCGCGCGAATCTCATATGGCGGGCGGGGCCAGATCTCCGATGTGCAACAGCCCAAATACGGCCAGCAGATCACCGATATCCTTCTGCCCTATTGAGCCCGCAGATGAAAATGCTTCTTCCCCTTCTTCTCGGCCTTGTCGGTCTGGGCATCGGCCTTGGGGCGGGGCTTGCGCTGCGGCCCGCCCCGGACGGTCAGGAGGATATCGCGGCAGCCCCCATCGCCGGGGTTCAGCCCGAATATGTCCGCCTGAACAACCAGTTCATAGTGCCAGTGCTGGAAGGCGGTCGGATCGCCTCGATGGTCGTTCTGACCCTGAGCCTTGAGATCGCCCCAGGAAATTCCGAAACCGTCTTCGCGCGGGAGCCGAAAATCCGCGACGCCTTCCTCGAAGTGCTGTTCGACCACGCGAATACCGGCGGATTCTACGGCGCCTTCACCGATGCCGCCAATCTGGTCTTCCTGCGCAAGGCGCTGACCGAGACCGCCCAGGGCATTCTCGGCCCGATCGTCAGCAATGTCCTGATCATCGAGATCAACCGCCAGGATGGCTGAACCCGGCGCCGTGGCATTTATCGCGGCCTCGTCAGCCGCGAAACCCGCTCCAGCGCGTCCTTTCGGCCGAAGGCGGCACAGGCCTCGCCCAGATGGGCCTGCCACTCCGCCTGGGCCTTGAGCAGCTGCGCCCTCAATTCCGCGCGGCGCAACGCCGCCCAGCTTTCATATGCAAAAAGCGATGGCGCCACCACCGGGTCCAGCGCATCCTGGGACGCGGGTCGGCCGAGGTCGTCGAGCCGCGCCTGCAAGGCCGCGATACGGGCCGCGGCCTCGCGCAGCCGGGCCGAGCGTGCCTCCAGGAGCAACCCCGCCATATCCACCATCCGGCTCAAGGGCTTCTCCGTCATCCGTGCCTCCTTTTCGCCGCCTTGCGCCGCATGGCGGTGGCGAAACGAATCGCGGCGGCAACGGCGGCATAATGCTCGCGCCGGATCTCCTGCCCGATCTCGGTCGAGGCATGCAGCGCCCGCGCCGTGGGCGGATCGCGGCGCAGGGGCACCCCGGCCTCCTGCGCCGCCTCGCGGATCCGGGCGGCGATCTCGTCCACGCCCTTAGCCACGCAGACAGGCGCCCGGCCCCCCGCCCGGTCCCATTTCAGCGCCACCGCGTAATGGGTCGGATTGACGATCACGACATCGGCCTTCGGCACCTCGGCCATCATCTGCCGCCCGGCCACTTCCTGGGCGCGACGGCGGCGGTCGGCCTTCATATGGGGATCGCCCTCGGCATCCTTCATCTCATCGGTCATTTCCTTGCGCGTCATCCGGTTGCGGCGCAAAAACTGCGCCCGCTGCCAGATGAAATCCGGCAGGCCGAAGACCAGCGAGATCAGGATGACAAGCACCGCAAATCCGCCCATCCTCTCGACGATCGCCAGCCCGATCTGGCCCGCATCCATCCTGAGGCTGGTGTAGAGCACCCCGGCGCTGGCCCGCAGATAAAGCGCCAGGACCGCGCCGATCACGATCAGTTTCAGCGCCCGGCGCGCGAAATCCATCAGGCCGGCCCGCCCGAATTTCTGCTTCGCATTCGCAGGAATGGAAAGCCGCTCGGGCTTCGGAACAATGCGCGAGGGCGCAAAGACCAGCCCGCGTGACGCGATGAGCCAGACCAGGACCGCAATCCCCGGCACCAGCAGCAGCAAAAGCACCGGGCCGGTCATGGCCGTGACTGCGGGCAGCAGAAGCGCCGATTGCAGGCGCATTTCTTGCGGGCGGTCCAGAAAGGCGATCGCGGTCCCGCCCCAGACCGACAACGCATATCCGCCCGCCCCGGCGAAAGCCAGCAGCAACCCCGAGGCGGCGACGGCCGCCTGGAGTTCCTCGGACCGCACGCTGTCGCCCTCTTCCCGCGCGCGGTCGAGGCGCCGCTGCGACGGGTCGAACTCCTTGCTTTCGGCGCTTTGCTCCTCGGCCATGGGGTCACGGCACCAAGGGAAGCAGAAGCGCCCGGTCCATCGCCTCGCGCCAGACGACCAGCAGATGCGGCGCGATCAGCGCCAGCAGGACGAGCCCCCCAAGCGTCAGCGCCGGGGCGCCGATGAAGGTGACCATCAGCATCGGCATAGCGCGATTGATCACCCCGAGCGCGAGATTGTAGAGCAGCGCCGCCAGAACGAAGGGGGCCGCAAGGGCGAAGGCCAGGGCAAAGGCCCGGCTGATCCGCCCAATCCCCCATTCGGCGATCACCGCCGCCCGGGGCAGTTCACCCGCTGGCATCAGTTGGTAGGAGAGCACCAGCAGCTCCACCGCGCGCGCCACCCCCCCCGTCGCCACGAAAAGCGCGAGCCCCGCAAGCACCAGCACATTCGAGATGATCGGCTGCGGATCCGGGCCGGTTCCATTGAACATCTGCGCCAGCGAGACCGATTGCGCCGCGATGCTGCCCGCCGTCTGAAGCCCGAGCAGCACCAGCCGCAAGCCGATGCCCAGGATCACCCCGACGACGGCCTCGGCCAGGAACGCGGCGGACCCCGGCGCGGGGGCCCACGCCACCGCAGGCGCGACGACAAAGGTCGTAGCCAAGGCCAGCGCAAGCTTGATGCGCTGCGGCACGGCCTGCTCCCCGAATGCCGGGATCAGTGCCACCGCCGCCCCCACCCGCAGAAAGACCAGGGCGAAATGCGCGATCGCCTCTTCCGCCAAGCCGACAAGCCCGGCGAGCCCGGCCCAAAGCCCGTTCATGCCGCGACCTGGCCCAGAAGCGCCGGGCGGCTTTCCATGCCGATCTCCTCATAGGACAGCACCGGAAGATTCAGCCCCTTGGCCTGGACCACAGTGCGCAGGAAGCGCCGCCGCGCCGCCGAGGTCACCAGCGCCACCGGCCCACCCGGCGAGACCTGCGCCAGCCGCTCGGCCAGGCCATTGGCGAGACGGGCGAAAAGATCGGGCGGCAGCGCCACGTCGCGCAACCCGCCCGCGCCCTCCATCTGGTGGCTCTGGAAGCTGCGCTCCCATTCCGGGGCAAGCTGGATCAGCGGCACCGAGCCATCCGCGCGGCGATGCTCGGCCACGATCTGGAAGCCGAGGCGGCGGCGCACATGCTCGCAGATCGCCTCGGGCGCCCCAAGGCCGCGCGCCTCGGAAATCGCTTCGAGGATCAGCGGCAGATTGCGGATCGAGACCCGCTCCTCGAGCAGCAGGCGCAGGACGCCGTGCAGCAGGTCCATCGGCACCTTGTCGGGGATCAGGTCATCGAGCATGCGCCGGTTCGCCTCGCCCCGGGCCCGATCCGAAAGCGTGGTGAACTCGTCGAGCAGCCGTCGCAGCCCGCGCAGCGACAGAAGATGCGAGAGATTGGCCCGCAGCACCTCAAGCAGATGGGTCGCCAGCACCTCGGCGGGCGAGACCACGGTCAGGCCGGAAATGATCGCATCCTCTTGAAGTTCTTTCCGGATCCAGCGTGCGGGGGCGCCGTAGACCGGCTCCTTGACGTCGATCCCCTCCGGCGCAGGCACGTCTTCGGCCAGAAGCACCAGCATCCGGTCCGGGATCAGATTGTCCGCCACCCTCTCCACCCCCTGGATGCGGATGCGATAGGCCCCAGGAGGGAGCATCATCTCGTCGGTCAGGCGGATCTCCGGCAGGATCAGCCCATAGGTGGTGGCGATATGGTTGCGCATGTTCGAGATCCGCCCGTCAAGCCCGGTGGCCGGATCCAATGCCATGCCGACGAGATTGGTTGCGAATTCGATATGGATCTCGTCGAAATCGAGCATGTCACCGATCGGGCGGCGGGGCGGCGGCGCCTCGCTCTCGGCGCCCGGCACCTCGGGGACAGGCTTTGCCCGCCCACCCCGCCAGGCCGCCCAGGCCAGCACGCCAGATGCGGCGATGAAAGGCGTGAAAGGCATCCCCGGCACCACGGCGAACAGCGCCATCAGCCCCGCCACCGTCGCCAGCGCGGCCGGATAGCGCCCAAGCTGGATAAAGAAGGACACATCGGTCGCCCCTTGCGTGCCGCCGCGCGACAGAAGCAGCGCCGCCGCGACCGAGATGATCACCGCCGGGATCTGTCCGACCAACCCGTCGCCAACGGTCAGGATCGAATAGGTCTCAAAGGCGCGGCCGATCTCCATCCCATGCATCAGGATGCCGACCAGAAGCCCGACGATCAGGTTGAGCGCGGTGATCAGCAGCCCCGCGATCGCATCGCCCTTGACGAATTTCGACGCCCCGTCGAGCGAGCCGAAGAAGGTGGTCTCGGCCAGCTCCGTCTCACGCCGCTTCTTCGCCTCCTCATGGGTGATCGCGCCCGCGGACATGTCGGCGTCGATGGCGAGCTGCTTGCCGGGCATCCCGTCCAGCGCGAAACGGGCGCCGACCTCGGCCATGCGGCCCGCGCCCTTGGTGATCACGATGAAATTCACGATCATGATCACGACGAAGATCACGAGGCCGAGGACGAAATTCCCGCCCATGATGAAATTGGCAAATCCCTCGATCACATGGCCCGCGGCATCGGTGCCGGTGTGGCCCTCGCCGATGATGAGCTTGGTCGAGGAGACGTTCAGCGCCAGCCGCAGCAGCAGCGAGGCCAGCAGAATGGTCGGGAAGGCGGAAAAATCCAGCGGGCGCTCGATGAAGAGCGTGACCGTCAGCATCAGGATCGCCAGGGCGAAAGAAATGGCGAGCCCGATATCGAGAAGTCCGGCCGGAACGGGCAGCACCATCATCCCGATCACCGCCATCAGCGCGATGGCGAGCAGAACCGTCGGGCGCAGCGCCGAGGTCAGCATCCCTCCCATCTCAGGACCCCCCGACCAGCGGCCGGATCGCCCCGCTCTTCGGCACCAGGGATCCCATGGTCGCGCCCGGACCCGCCTGAAGCAGGCGAAAGCCGTTCGGGCGTTTGCCGATAGCGGGCGGCTCGGCCCCAAGCGCGAGGAGAATGGGCGTGAAACGCGCAAGATAGCGTTCGGCCAGTTCGGGCGTGGCCGAATGATAGCGCCCCACGGCGTTGGTCCAGTCGCCGCTTTTCGCATGCAGGCTGGCCAGGAAACGCGCAGCGTGAAGGGCGTTCTGGCCCGGGTCAAGCATCGCGTCCGAGGAGGGAAACGCTTGATTGTGCCAGCGCCAGTTCAGTTGAAAGCAGCCGATATCGACATTGCTCACCCCTTGGGGAACCACGGTCGCCAGATGGGACAGCGCCTCTTCCCGCGAAGCGAACCAATGGCTTTTGCCTGCCTGGTTCAGCGTCCAGGGCCAGGGCCGCAGCGCCCCGCCCGCGCCCGCCCTGCCGGTTTCGGTAAGCGCGATCGCGATCAGGACGTCATGTGGAACCCCCGTCTCCACCGCCGCCAGCCGGGCCGCCGTGAGACACAGATCTGCGGGATCCTCGTCCGCAAGCGCCCCGTTTGCCGTGGGCAGGGCGAAAAGCAGGCTGAGGAGAGACGGAAATGCCATTCTGGTCCATTGCATTGGGTTGGTCCGCTGCGCCCGGGCATTCTGCCCAGAGGTTTCTCGCCCCCAAGCTAGAAGCGAATGGTTTCCAAAGCGTTACGGCGCCCCGCCTCTCTCCGTCATGACCAGAAGATCCAGGATCGCCTCGCGCAAAGCGGCGCTTTCGGCAAGCAGGACCTCACCACGCGCAAGAGGCCCGGCAGGTGGCCCCGGCGGGGAGACCGCCACGGCCGGATCGGCCTCCAAGGCTGCGGGGAAGTCTTCGCCAGATCCCGCCGACAAGGCATCGGTGTCAAGAAATGGGACCTCCCCAAGCGCGAAAGCCGCAGCCCTGTCCCAAGGCGCCTCGCCAGCCTGCGCGACATGGCGCCAGTCCCCGGCCCATATCAGCGCTCGCTCGCGCGCGGCCTCATCCCCCGCGCGCCCGAACATCACCGCCGCCGTCGCAGGTTCTCCGAGTTGCAGAACGGCCCGGGCGCGCAGGCCTTCGGCCTCGCTTCCATCCAATCCGGCAAGACCCGCGATCACCCCACGCGCATCGCGCAACGCCAGCCGGGCCCGGGCGACAAGAAGGCGGGCTTCCTCTGCCCCGGTCGAAGGTTGCGAGCCTGCCCAATCGAGCGCGGAGGCGGCAAAGCCCAGGGCCAGGAGCCGCTCGGCCACCGCAAGGCGGATCTGAGGCCGAATGGTTTCGACACGAAGGTCGGCGGCATGGCCTGTCGCCTCGGCCATGAAGATGCCATCAGGCGCAGCGGTAACCGCCAGGGACCAGAGATCCGAACCATTCTCGGAAAAGCGGCCCTGGGCCATGCCCCCGGCATCGGTCCGAATCGAAAAGGCGCCCGGAAAATCCCCGATCATAGCTAGCGCAAGCATTTGCGCGCGGCGCAGAGGGGCCTCGACCGATGTGCCCCTGACCTCTGTCAGGAACGCCGCGATCTGGATCTCGGTCCCGGGCGGAACGACCCTGTCGCCGCGAAAGGCCGCTTCGACCCGCATGGCCAAGGCCCCGGCACCGGTCATGGCGTTGCCGGAAAGCGCGGCCTCGGCCCGCTCTGCCGCAGCCGCTTCATCGCCGGTGGCAAGCTGGTATCCCGCATCCATCAGCGCGAGATCTGCACTCGCCGCGCCCGGCGCGCGCAATGCGGCATCGCGTAGGCGACGCGCAGAGGCCTCGTCGCCGATCTTGAGAAAATATCCGGTCAGAACCGGTCCGAAATGGACACGCAAATGCGGCGGAAGGGCCGAAAAGGCGCGCACCACCGAATCGGCATCCATCCCGGCGCGCTGGTCTTTCAGCGCCAGCGCCAATGTCGCCCAAAGCGCGGCCTGGCCAGAGCACCCCGCCATTCCGTCGAAGGCAGCGCCGGGCGGCGCGGCCAGATCGACGATATGCGACATGGCGACGAGATGGGCGTGTTTCTCTCGTTCCTCCGAAGGAAGCAGCGAAAGAAGCTGGCGGGCTTCGGCGCCGAAGCCCAAAGCCAGATATCGTCGCGCGGCATCCGGGACACGATCCGGATCTGGCATGTCGAACTCGCCCAGAAGCCCATCCCTCAGCGCGGCGAAATGCGCCGCGACCGGCTCGGGCAACAGCCATTCGGCCAAGGCCAACCGGTCATCGGCGATGCAGATATCGGTCGGCGGCAGCGCCTCGGCCTCCGGCGAGGAGGGGCGCGAAGCCGCGATCCCCGGCAAGCCTTCGATGCCGATCCGAAGCCCCGGCGTGTCGCTCGGCAGGGCGGCGAGCATCGGAAACTCGGCCCTCTCGGCAAGTTCCACGACACCTTCGGCCATACCGCGGCTGATCTGCATCAGCAATGCCTCTCTGAGCGGACCGAAGTCGGCAAGCAAGGGCCCTGCGACCTGGCCCGGCGCCGATGCCGTCTCCACCGCGCGCCCGGCCTGCCAAAGCGCGATCCAGTCGTAGCCCGAAGGGGAAGGGGCGGGTGCGGGAAGAGGGGGAGGCAGCTCCGCAGCGTCCAGCACATCTTCGAAATCCGATCCGGGCGGGGCGGAGCCATCCTTCACATCCAGCACGATCATGTCGGGGCGGAACTCAAAAGCGATGATATGGCAGTTGCAGGACAGGGCGATCCGCAGCCTGCCGCTTTGCGGGTCGCGCCAGAGCCCCGAGACCCTGTCCCTCGGGATCCGGTCGAAGGCGCGGGTCAGGTCGAATCCGGTCACGGCCGGACCAAGTTCCAGCGCATAGCCCGCCTCGCCCCGCCCCAGGCGCCAGTCGCCCGGCGCCTGGGCCTCGACCACGATCCGGGTGAAATCGGGATGTTCGCCGCCCCGGACCTGGGCGATCTCGGCCCGTAGTGGGGTGGCGAGCAGGACCCCCAGCAAGAGGGCGAGCCGCATCACGCCGCTTCCTGCTTGAGATCGCGCAAGGCGGATTCCAGATCGCCGAAGCCGGGGCGGACGTGATGCGGCGTGTTCTGGCGGCCGACCTCGATGCAGATATTCGCCGGATGCCGATGCAGGTTGGCGATCAGAACCTCGCGGATCAGTTGGTAGAAATGGGCATCCTCCTCGACCACCGCCTTCACCCTGGCCGCGAAGGGCCCCATCAGCCCGTAGGCCAGGAAGACGCCCAGAAAGGTGCCGACCAGCGCGCCGCCGATCATCCTGCCCAGCACCTCGGGCGGCTGGTCGATCGAGGCCATGGTCTTGATCACGCCCAGAACCGCCGCCACGATTCCCAGGGCCGGCAGCCCATCCGCCATGGTCTGGAGCGAATGGCTCGAATGCATGGCATGATGCATCTGCACCTCCATCCGCTTGTCGAGAACCTCTTCGACCTGATGGGGATCGTCATAGTTCATCGAAGCCGCGCGCAGGGTGTCGCAGATCAGCTCGATCGCATCGGGATCGTGCTGGATGCGGGGATAGCGCGCGAAGATCGACGAGCCATCGGGATTTTCGATATGCTCCTCCAGCGCGACGGGATTGCTGCGTGCCAGCCGGATCAGCTCGAAGAGAAGGCAGAGCAGGTCGCGATAGTCGGCAGGCTTCCAGCGCGTGCCCTTGAAGACCTTGCCGATGTCGCGGAGCGTCTGCTTCACCGCGGCCAGGTCGTTCGAGATCAGGAAGGCACCGATCGCCGCCCCGCCGATCATGGCGAGTTCGAAAGGCAATGACGCGAGGATGATCCCCAGCTTGCCCCCCGCCGCGACATAGCCGCCGAAGACCATCACGAAGATCACCGCGATACCGACGATTCCAATCATGCGCCCCATCCTGGAAAGTTCGGCGCCGATCCTGCTGGCGCGACGTTAACAAACCGCCAATTCACTCTCTTGGCGCCCGCGCGTTGCGACCGGCCAGAATGGCGCTGACCGCGAAGGCCTTTTCCGGCGTCATTCCCGCCAGCACCGCCGCTGCCGCATCCGGGCGCATGCGGCCAAGGAAGCCCGCCGCGAACTGCGGGTCCATCGCGTCGAAAAGCGCCGCCGCGTCGCGGGGCTTCATCGTCTCGTAGACCGCGGTCAGCCGGGCGAGATCCTCTTCCGCCGCGCTGTCCGCGATGGCGAGGGTGGCGCGCAACGCACGCTCGGCCTCGGCAAGTTCCTCAAGCCGTCCCCGCAGCGCCGCCTCGGCCAGGGACAAGGCGGCCGATCGGTCCCTCATCGCCGCGTCTTCGGCCAGCAGGCGCGATTCGCGCTCGGCCAGGGCGGCCGCCAGCGCATCGGGCGGCGCCGCGCATTCCGTCGCCGCAACCACCGGCGGATCCTCGGACGCGCGGGCGATCGTCAGGCCAAGCCCGTTGCCCAGGCGCAACGCACCCGACGAAGCGAACATCAAGGCGATGGCGATCAGCGCGCCCTGGCCGGTCCTGCGGATCATTCCGCCGCCTCCATCCGGTCGTGCGAGGCCCGTCGACGCACGAAACGGATCTTGCGCGATTCGGCTGTTCCGGCCTCTTCCGGCGCGGCCGCCTCGGGCAGATCGTGCAGGGAAGCCACCATGAGTTCGAGCTGGCGCGCCAGCACCTCGGCGCGTCCGGTCAATTCCGCCAGCCGCTCCTCCGAGCCGCTGGCCACACCCTGCGCCCGCTCCAGAGCCCGGGTCATGCCGTCGACCTCGGCGGAGAGGACGGCGATCGCGCCGCCCATGCCCGATTCGAGCGTGGTGAACCGGCGCAGGCGCAGCGCCAGCACATAGCAGTAGACCGCCGCGCCGACCGTCGCCGCCAGAAGCAGGACATCCATGATCAGATCCATTCGCCGCCCCTATCAATTCAGGATGAATTCGTTGACCAGAAGGTCGCGCACCCGCCCCTCGCCGGTCACGATCTGCACGCGCCGCAGCATCTGGGCGCGCAGCCGGGCCATCGCGCCGGGATCCTCGATCTCGCTGACCGATATCGCGCGCAGATAGCCGTTCAGCACATCGACGATGCGGGGCATCAGAAGATTGACCTCGGACATATGCGGGCGGGCGACCTCAAGCTGCGCGGTGAATTTCAGGAAGCGCCCGCCCGCCGCCGGGCCGAGCGCGACGATGATCGGCTCCATCGCGACGAAGCCGATATCGGGAAGCGGGTCCGGCCCGGCCGTTGCCGGAGCCTGGGCACCGATGCCGGGGAGCATCCCCGACCAGGCAGCGAAAAAGCCGCCACCCCCCAGGGCGAGGGCAAGCAAGACCCCGAGCAGAAGCGGGATCTTCGTTTTTCTTTCGGGCGCCATCTGTGGCGCAAGGGTGGCATCCGACACGTTCGGCCTCCATTCGGGGACAGGAACGAAAATAGATCGAAGGTCACTAACCGATTGTTAATCCAGACCCGGCAATTTCGGCCCGAGCGGGAAGGATTTCCGCTGGAGGCGAGACGTGCAGAATGTGATTTCGACCTGGAACGGACTGGATCTGCGGCGGCGTGCGGTGGTGATCGGCGCGACGATCGCGGTTTTTGTCGCGATTCTCGCGCTGGCGCGGCTGTCGGGCGGGCAGAACATGGTGCTGCTTTACGCCGGGCTAGACGGGCGGGCGGCCGGAGAGGTCGTCTCGGCGCTGGATCAGCGCGCGGTGAACTATGAGGTGCGCGGCGATTCGATCTATGTCGATGCCGCCGCGCGCGATGCGCTTCGGATGGCGCTGGCGGGCGAGGGCCTGCCCGCCACCGGCGGGGCAGGCTACGAGATCCTCGATTCGCTCTCGGGTTTCGGAACCACCTCGCAGATGTTCGATGCCGCCTATTGGCGTGCGAAAGAGGGGGAACTTGCCCGCACCGTGCTTTCAGTTCCAGAGGTGCGCGCGGCGCGGGTGCATATCTCGCAGGGGCCCTCGGATCCGTTCCGGCGCAGCGAACGGCCCACGGCCTCGGTGACGGTCACCACCGCCTCGGGCCGCCTGCCCGAGGATCAGGCGCGCGCCCTGCGCCACCTCGTCGCCTCGGCGGTCGCCGGGATGCGGCCCGAGGATGTGCAGGTGATCGACACCGTCGGCGGGCTGATCGCGGGCGAGGCGGAGGCGGGCGCCGCAAGCGGCTCTGCCGCCTCGGCAAAGGCCGAAGAGATCCGCCGCAGCGTGGAGCGGCTGCTGGCCGCGCGGGTCGGCCCCGGCGGCGCGGTGGTGGAGGTCGCGGTGGAATTGATCACCGAAAGCGAACAGATCACCGAACGGGTCTTCGACCCTCAGGGAAGGGTCGCCATCTCGACCGAGACCCAAGAGACCAGCCGCCAGGACCGGGGATCCGGCGGCGATGTCACCGTGGCCTCTAACCTGCCCGATGGCGACGCCGCAGGGGGTGGCCAGGGCAGCTCGCAATCGACCGAGAGCCGCGAAAGGGTGAATTTCGAGGTCTCGGAAAGCAGCCGCGCGGTGACCAAGGCCCCCGGCGGGATTCGCCGCCTGACCGTCGCGGTCCTGGTCGACGGCCAGATCACCACCGCCCCGGACGGGAGTGTCACCCGCATCCCCCGGCCGGAAGAGGAATTGTCCGCCCTGCGCGAGCTGGTGGCTTCGGCCACCGGCCTGGATGAGGCAAGGGGCGATGTCCTGGTGCTGAAATCCATGGAGTTCGAACCACTTGCCGTGGCCGGGACCGAGGCTGCCACCCCCGGCCTGCTGGGCGGGATGAGCGGGCTCGACATGATGACCTTGATCCAGATCGGGGCGCTTGCACTGGTTGCGCTGGTCCTGGGGCTTTTCGTGCTGCGCCCGATCCTGGCCTCGGGCGGCGCCGCCCTACCACCGCCAGAGCCGCCCCTGGCCCTGCCCCCGCACGCACCGCTGGCCAAGGCCCTGACCGGCGAGATCGACGACGACATCCTGCCCAATGAGCTTCCGGTCGCGGATTACACCCGCCACGCCGCCTTCGTCGGCGAGGATCCCGCCACCCGCCTGCGCCGCCTGATCGACGAACGCCAGGAGGAATCGCTCGAAATCCTGCGCGGCTGGCTCGAACCCGAGGAGGAGCGCGCCTGATGCCGATCCCACGGCTGGAAGTCTTCGAGACCGACACGCCCCAGCCCGCCGGGGCAAAGCAAATCGTCACCACCGATCTGGCCAGCATCGAAGAGGCCAAGCTCGCCGCCTATGAGCAGGGCTTTCAAGCCGGGTGGGACGATGCCGTGGCCGCCCAATCCGAGGATATCGCCCGCATCCGTGCCGATCTGGGCCGCAATCTCCAGGCGCTGTCCTTCACCTATCACGAGGCGCGCGCGCATGTGCTCGGCGCGCTGGAGCCGCTGCTGATCGAGGTGGTCGGGCGCATCCTGCCGGAAACCTCGCGCGAGACGCTGGCCCCGATGGTGGTGGAGCGCCTGATGCCCCTGGCCGAGGCCGGTTCCGACCAGCCCGTGACCCTCGTCCTCAACCCGGTCTCGCGCGCGGCGGTCGAACGCCTGACCGAGGGGCTGGTCGCCGATGCCACCGGCCTGCCCCTGCGGATCGAGGAGGAGCCCTCGCTGGGCGAGGGCCAGGCCTTCCTCCGCCTCGGCGCCGAAGAGGCCCGGATCGACCTGGGCCGCACCACCCATGAGATCGCAACCGCCGTCCGAGCCTTCTTCACCCTGTTGCAGGAGCCCCCTTCCGATGGATGACCTTTCCGAAACCAGCCCCTTCGCCCGCATCCCGATCGAGATCACCATCTCGGTCGGCCGCGCCCGGCCCGCCGTCAAGGAGCTGCTGCGGCTCGACCGCGATGCGATCCTGCCGCTCGACCGCCGGGTCGACGACCCGGTGGAGCTTTACGTCGGCGACCGCCTGATCGCACGCGGCGAACTGACCGAGATGGAGGGCGAAATGGCAGGCCAGCTTGCCGTCCGCCTGACCGAGGTCTCCAATCTGAAGGGCGGATTGTGACGGCGGTCCGGCTTGCCCTGCTGGTCTGGCTGCTGCTCGCGCATCCGCTCGACGCGCAGGAGATCTCGCTGTCGCTCGGCGAGGGCGAAAGCCTTGCACAGCGCTCGGTGCATCTGATCGCCTTGATCACCGTGCTGTCGATCGTTCCGGGCCTTGCGATCATGGTGACCTGCTTTCCCTTCATCGTCACCGTATTGTCGATCCTGCGCCAGGGGCTGGGGTTGCAGCAGGCCCCGCCGAACATGCTGATCATCAGCCTAGCGATGTTCCTGACCTGGTTCGTGATGGACCCCGTCCTGACCGAGGCCTGGGCGGCGGGGATCGGCCCGTTCAGCCGGGCCGAGATCGACATGGCCACCGCCTTCGAGGAAACCGTCGCGCCTTTTCGCGGTTTCATGGCGCTGCGGATAGACCCCGCGACCTTCGCGACGATGGAGGCGCTGCGCCCCGATGCCGGGACGGCCGCGCCGGAGGCGCTGGCCCAGGCGCCGCTTTCGCTGCTGGTGCCGTCGTTCCTGCTCTCCGAGATCCAGCGCGCCTTCGAGATCGGGTTTCTGATCTACCTGCCGTTCCTGATCATCGACCTGGTGGTTTCGGCGATCCTGATGTCGATGGGCATGATGATGGTGCCGCCCGCCGTGGTCTCGCTGCCGTTCAAGCTGGCCTTCTTCGTCGTCGCCGATGGCTGGAGCCTGCTCGCCGCCGCTTTGGTGCGCAGTTACCTGACATGAGCCCCGGCCTCACGCCTTCGGATGGTCGCCTTCGGCAGGAAAACTGCCGGATCTGGCCGCACAGACACCGCGCCGGGCGCCTTGGGTCGGCAGGCGGGCTCTTCGGGCCGCCCCGTGCCCGGCGCGGTTGCGAGATGCGCTCCGCCAAATCGGGGCACGCTCGCGCGAGGGATCACCGCTCGCGAAACGCCTCGTTGGACTTGTAAAGCGGCTTGAGCAGATAGGTCAGGATCGTCTTGCCGCCGGTCTCAAGCTCCACATCGGCCTGCATGCCCGGCCGGATCTCGATATCCTTCTGCCGGGGCGTCAACTGCGACAGATCCACCTTCAGGGTCACGATGTAATGCGGATCGCCATCGGTCGCGCGCGAACGATCGTCAAGGAAAGTGTCGGCCGAGATGAGCGTGACCTCACCCTTCAGGCTGCCCCAGATCGTATAATCATAGGCCGAAAGCTTGATCGTCGCCATCTGGCCCTGGCGCACGGCGGCGATGTCGCGCGGCTTCACCTTGGCGTCGATGTAAAGCTCTTCGTCGAGCGGGATGATCTGGAGGATCTCCTCGCCCGGCCGGACCACGCCGCCGATGGTCGAGATGGCGATCTTGTTCACCACGCCGCGCATCGGCGCCACCAGCGCGGTGCGCGCAAGCTGATCCTCGCCGATCTTGAGGCGCTGCGTCAGCGACGATAGCTCGGCCAGGGTGTCGGAATATTCGCGGGCGCGTTCCAGCTCGGTCTGGGTGATCGTGCCGGAGAGCTTGTTTTCGGCATCCGAATGGGCCTTTTTCGCCCGGGTCACCTCGATCAGCGGCGCGACTTCCTGGTCATACATCCGCTGCATGATGTCGAGCTCCTTGGCCGCCTGTTCCAGAACGGCGCGCGCGCCAGCCTTGCGGGCCTCGAAATCCTCAAGCCGCGCCTTCAGCAGCGTCGCCTCCGAGGCCATGATCTCGGGCACCCGCGCCGCCACCGCCTCGGTCGCGAAGAAACGCGCTTCGCCGCGCATCTCGGCCTCGATCCGAAGCTTGCGGATCTCAAGCCCGGCGATCTGGTCGGCCAGGTCGTCGGTGGCCGACTGGTATTGCGTCGATTGCAACCGGCCGAGGAGCTGGCCCGGCTCCACCACATCGCCCTCGGTCACGTTCAACTCGGCCAGGATCCCGCCTTCGAGGTTCTGGATGATCTGCGCGCGCGAAGAGGAGACCGCCGTGCCCTGCGCGCGCACGATCTCGTCGACCCAGGCGAAGGAAGCCCAGAGCAGAAACACCCCAAGCGCCGCCGCGATCGCCCAGATCACCGCCGAGGGGCGGCGCGAGCGGGTTTCGAATTCCTCGGTCCAGACCGTCATGCCCCCGCCCCCGCCTTGGCCAGATGCGCCAGCACCGCCTCTTTCGGGCCATCCACCGCAAGATGGCCGTTCTGCAGGATCAATGTGCGCGTGGTCAGTTGCAGGATCGGCACCCGATGGGTGGCGATGATCGTGGTGCGGCCCGGAAGCCAGGTCTTCAACCGGCTGACCAGCGTCGCCTCAAGCGTCTGGTCCAGCGCGGCGGTGGGTTCGTCCAGAAGCACCACCTGCGGATCCTGCAGCCACAGCCGGGCCCAGCCGATCGACTGGCGCTGGCCGACCGAAAGCCCCTCGCCCAGCTCGCGGATCTCAAGATCCAGGCCGCGCGGGTGATTGCGCACGAAGGGCCCGAGCCCCGCGAAATCCAGCGCCGCAAGCAACCGCGCATCGTCTCGCTCAAGCTGGGTCATGTTCAGGTTGTCGCGGATCGTGCCCGCGATCAGCCGCACGTCCTGCCCCAGATAGCCGATGCCGCGCCGCAGGTCGCGCGGATGGATCTGGCCCAGATCCAGCCCGTCGAGCAGCACCCGCCCCTTGGTCGGCTCGTAAAGACCGGCGAGCAGCCGCAGAAACGTCGACTTGCCCGAGCCGTTCGCGCCAAGCACCGCCACGCTCTGCCCGGCGGGGATCGCGGCGGCGGGGATTTCCACCGTCACCGGCGCGCCGTCGTCATAGCGGAATTCGATGTTGGAAAGCTCGTAGCTGCCGGTCAGCCGCTCGCGCCGCAGATAGCGGCGGCCGGGCTCTTCGGCCTGGCGCGCATTCGCCACCGCCTCAAGCGCGGTCAGCGCCGCCTTGACCTGGCTCCAGCGCGCCAGCATCGAGGCGACCTGGGCAAGCGGGCCAAGGGTGCGGCCGGTCAGCAGGCCGATGGCGATGATCGTGCCCACGGTGAAATGGCCCGCGAAGACCATATAGGTGCCGACGACCACGGCGGCGACATAGGTCGCCTGCTGTACGCCCTGCGCCCAGGTCGACAGCACATGGGTCAGGTGGCGCTGCTCGGAGCCCTTGACCGCGCTCAGCGTGACCAGTTCGGCCCAGAGCCGCCGCACCCGGCCCTCGCCGCGCTGCGTGGTCACGGTCTCGTGCTCGAAGACGGATTCGTAGAGGAGTTTCGCCGATTTGATCGCCGCGCCCTGGGTCGAGGCGGTCAGTTGCATCATCTTCTTCTGGAACAGGAAGCCCGGCAGCACCATCAGCACGCCGCCCAGGATCAGCACCCAAACCAGATTGCCGCCGATCGAGGCGACCAGCGCCAGGAAGACGATCAGGAAGGGCAGGTCCGCCATCAGCCCCACGGTGGACGAGGTGAAGAACTCGCGCACCTGGCTGAAATCGCGCATCGCCTGGAACACTTCCGAGGGTTTGCGCTCGCCCGGGCCCATCTTCATGCCCAGAAGCCGCGCCATCAGCCGGTCCTGGACCGAGAGTTCGACCTTCTTGCCGGTGCTGTCCATCAGCGCGGCCCGGGCGATCTTCAGCGCGGCCTCAAGCACCACGGCCAGCAGGACGCCGACGGCCAGCACCCAAAGCGTGGGCTGCGACTGATAGGGGATCACGCGGTCGTAGATCTGCATCGAGAACAGCGCGACCGAAACCGCCAGCAAGTTGGCGACCAGCGAGGCGGCGGAAATCTCGACGAAGGGGCGGCGGAAGCTGCGGAACTCGCCCCAGAACCAATGCGGCGGACGGGCGGCCTGGACATGGCGGCCCTCAAGATCGGCGACGGGAATGCGCGCCTGCAGCACCTCGCCCGACCAGACCGAATTGAAATCTTCCCAGGTGACCTCGGTGCGATGTTCGCGCGCGGCGGGATCGTAGATTTCCGGGCCGGTCTGGCCAAGCGCCAGAACCAGCACGATCTGGCCGTTGGTCATCCCCGCAAGCAGCGGAAGCCGGTTCGGCGCCAGCGCCTTTTCGGTCGAACGCCGCACCGAAAGCCCCATCGAGCGCAGCGCGGCCCCCATTTCGGCAAGCCCGGGACGGCCCCCGGCGGCAGCCTTGTTCACATGTTCGGCCAGATCGGCGGCGGCCAGATCGGCACCCAGCACCGCCGCATAGACCGAGGCCAGCTCGGCGCGTTTCTTCACCCGTTCGGAAAAGCGGGGCGCGGCGGGTTGCGCGGTCTCGGGCAGGACGGCGGGGGCGGGTCGCGTACCACCGATCTGGCCCGCGACCTGGCCCGTCTTCTGGGCGTTGATGTCAAAGGCGATGACCCGATCCGTCGTCACATCCTGCCTCCATCCACGAGAACCCCGCGCGTCAGGGCGATTTCAAGCCGCGCCATGCTGATCTGATATTTCAGCGAAGCATGGCTGCGTTTCATCGAGACCAGGGATTCGAACTGGGTCACCAGCTCAAGCAGGCTGCGCCCCCCGGCCCGGTATTGCTCGGTGAAAAGGGTGAGGTTCGCCTCCATCTCGGCCAGGACCTTGCCGTCCTGCACCTGCTGCGCGCTCAGCGAGGCGATCTCGCGCTCCAGCGCGACGATCCGGCGCGCGGCGTCGAGCCCGGCCTCCTCGACCTTGCGGCGTGAGACTTCCTCGGCCTCGTCCAGCGCGCGCAGCTTGTCGGCGCGGCCAAAGCCCAGCACGTCGCCGTTCATCGAAAGCCCGCCGTCCAGTCCTCCATCGCGGGCCACGCTGGCCGAAGCGCCCAAGCCCGGACGAAGCCCGGCGCGCGCGATGCGTACCTCGGCCCCGGTGCGGGCGGCCTCGCCCCGTGCCAGCAACACCGAAAGGGCCTCGGGCCTGCCGGGGTCGGCGGGCAGGTTCGAGATGCCGGTGGCCTTGACCGGCCCGCCCGCCAGCACCGCAAGCTCGGCCAGGGCGGATTCCGCGCCCTGCCGCTCGCTGGTCAGCGAGGCCTCCATCTCGGCCTTCTTCTGGCTGATCACCCGCAATTCGGACTGGTCGGCCAGGCCCCCCTGCATGCGCAGGGTCATGATCCGTTCGAAATCGCGCATCCTGACCAGCGCGGTTTCGGAAATTCCGGCAAGCTCGCGGGCGCGGGCGGCCTCGACGTAAAGCCGCAGCCCGTCATAGACGCGCTGGTTCAGGTCGGAGACCAGCGAGATCGCCGCCACCTCGACATCGGCGGCGGCGAAGTCGCGCTCGGCCTTGCGACGGCCGTTGTCGAAGACCGCCTGGTCGAGGATGAGGCTGGCCGCGATCGAGGACAGCGAGGTCAGGCTGACATCCGGCCCCACGCTGGGCAGCCAGTTCTTCGACCTGGCCCGGGCGGTCAGCCGCTTGACGCGCAATTCGGCCTCGGCCGAGGCGCGACCGGCCTCAAGCACCGCATCGGCCACCTGGGCATAGGCGCTGCCCGCGGGCAGGACCGAACGGCGCTGCGTCAGTTCCGCGATCAGGGGCGAGACGACCTCGCCCGTCTGGTCGAGTTCCGGGGTTCCATCGGCCAGATCGGTGGGGCTGCCGGGCGCGCGCCCCGCCTGCGGCCCGGCGTAGCAGGCCGCCAGCAGCGCGAACGCCGCCATCATCACGGCAGGGCGCATCCGCCCCACCGTGCCGTTCAGGCCGTTGGACCTCTCCATGGCTGATCCTTCGAACAGGGCCTCAGATATAGGTGACGGTGATGTCGTCATCGACGAGCAGCCGGTGGCCGCCCAGCGAGTAGACATCGTAGGTCTGTCCCTGGATGCTGGTGGTCTCGCCGGTCAGGACGGCCTCCGAGGCTTTCAGCTCGACCTGGTCGTCGTCTGCGCCGCGGATGATCAGTTCCTGCTCGGGGCCGGTCAGCACTGCAAGATCGGCGCTGGTCAGCGTCAGCTTGCCACTGGCCGAGGACAGGTCGATGGTGCCGAAGTCGAAATCCTTCAGCGCATCGAGGCTGAGGTCGATGGTCGTGGTGCTGCCCGAAGTGTTGCGGACGTAAAGCGTGCTGGATTCGTTTCCGGCCGCATCCTCGTCGCGGATCACCAGATAGCTGCCATCGGGAACCGAGGTGCCGTTGAAGGTCGCCAGATTGCCGCCTCCGGCCAGATCCACCACCGAGGCGTTGATCTGGGTCGCGACACCGCTGCCGCCGATCGCGAAGAAGGTCAGATCGCCCTCGGCCTGGGTCACCTGGATCCCGTTGAGCTGGTTGCCGGTGCCCAGATCGTTGATGATCAGCGGCGCCGACGGGGCCACGGTGTCGAGCGTGAAGCCGAGCGAGCCGTCATCGCCGATGATGCGGGTGTTGCCCACGATATCGGTCGCGGTGACGGTATAGGTGATCGCGTCCTCGCCGCGCGGCAGGTCGGCCGAAGAGAAGACCGCCGTCCAGTTGCCCGAGGCATCGACCGTGGCGGTCACGCTCTGGCCGGTGGACAGTTTGACGATCACCGTCGAACCCGCCTCGACCGTGCCCGAGATCGAGATCCCGGCCGCGACATTCGCGGCATTGACCACGTTGTTCCCGGCGATGTTGCCGGTCTGGGTCAGCGGATCGACCACGGTGTCGATCTGGATCGTCTCGTTCAGGACGGCGGTGTTGCCGACATGGTCGGTCGCCCGGATCACCAGGGCGGCAGTGCTTTCGCCCTGCGGGATCTGGCCCGCCGGGATGACCGCGCTCCAGCTTCCGTCGGCGGCGACCACGGCGGCCACGACCGCGCCACCGGCAAGCTGCACCGTCACGGTCGAGCCGGGCTCCACCACGCCGGTCACGGTCAGGCCCGAGAGCGATTCGGTGTGGTTCAGCACATTGTCGGTGCCGGTCGAATCCCCGGTCTTGGCGAAGGGCGTCACCTGGGTATCGACGCGGAACACATGCGAGACATTGCTGACGTTTCCGGCCGCATCGGTGGTGGTCGCGGTGACGGTCGCATCATATTGGCCCGCCGGAAGCGCCCCGGCCGGATAGGTCACGGTCCATTTGCCGTCCGCGCCCACGGTCACGGTCTGCGTGACGCCCTGAACCGTCACGGTCAGCGAGGCGCCCGCCGTCGAGGTGCCGGTGATCGAGAAGCCCGCGCCGCTTTCGCTGCCGTTCACGGTGTTGTCGGTGGTGACCGAATCGAAGGTGATCGGATGGGGGATGGTATCGACGACCAGCGTGTCGGTGATCACCGTCTCGTTGCCGAAGGAATCGGTCGCGGTGACCTTGATCGCCGTCTCGTATTCGCCGGTCTCGATCTGGGTGGTCGGGAAGGTGACCGTCCAGGTGCCGCTTTCGGTGATCGTGGTGGTGTGGCTGTGGCCGTTGATCTCGACGACGACGGTCGCGCCCGCCTCGCCGGTGCCCGAGATCTTCACGCCATCGGTGTAATCGACGGCATTCTCGACATGGCCGGTGCTTTTCGCGCCATCGGTGATTTCGACATCCGGGGGGGTGAGGTCGATGATGAACTCGGGCCCCGGCAGTTCGGTCTTGGAGCCGTCGGAATGCTCGAACTCGACCTCGGTCTTGTGGGTGCCGTCGGCGGGCAGGCCGTCTTCGGGGAAGACGACGGACCAGTTGCCGTCCTCGTCGACGGTGGTGGTCTCGGTCTTGTCGCCGACGACAACGGTCACCTTGTCGCCCGGCTCGCCGGTGCCCGAGACCTCGAGCTCCTTGTCCTCGGTCTTGGTCGAGATGCTCGAACTGGAATCGGGCTCGTTGACGGTGGGCGGGCGCGGCCCGGTATCGCCGTCTCCGCCACCGCCGCCGATCAGGCCGCCGACGATGCCGGTTCCGATCACCGCGGCGCCGATGCCGCCCGCGCCGATCAGGCCGGGAACGAAGAGGCCCATGCCCGAAGGCTCGTCATTGACGGACTGGACCATCGCCAGGTCGTCTCGCCCGGCATGGCGCAGATCGTCGAGGGTCGAGAACTTGTCCCAGCCATCCGCGCCGCCATAGGTGGCGACCAGATTGCCGTTCGCCGCATTCGAGAATTCAACCGCGATCACCTCGCCATCTTGCGAGAGGTAAAGCTGGTTCGGCTCGCCCACCGGGTTGAAATACCCGCTCAGCACGATCTGGCGCCCGTCGATCAGGGTGATCGTCAGGTCATTGCCCGAACGCGAATATCCCGCGATGCTGGCGCGCGCCAGGTTCAGCGAGATCTCGTCGCCGATGCCCATCTGAACGAAATTGCTGCTCGCATTCGCCGCAACGGAACCCCGTGCGACACCGCCCACAGAATCGCGGACGGCGAAATCAATCGCCTTGGCCATACTTACTACTCCGCCTCAAGCGCCCGATCTTTGCCGGACATGTTTTTATGTTAGGGCTTTTCGCCGCTATTAGGCGAAGCAGTAACCAGGTTTCGCTTAAATTTCCAGTGGGTATCGGGCGTCTTTAAGGCAGGTGCCGCAGATTTTCGCGCCAATGCGGCGGAAGTGGGACTTTTTGGCAACCATCCGGGCCGATTGTGGCAAAATCTTGGCAACCGTCGCCCGGCCCGGCCCCGCAACCCTTCGCGTCCTGCGCGAACGGCCCCTCACCTTGCGAGAAGAAAGCCCGACAGCCGCGACAGGCCCTCGCGCAGGGTGGCGGTGTCGCAGGCGTAGCCGATCCTCAGCCAGCCCTCCATGTCCAGCGCCGAGCCGGGCAGCAGCATCACCCCCGTCTCGGCCTGAAGCGCCAGGCAGAATTCGGCGGAGGTGACGGGCAGGTCATGGCGCAGCAGCGCCGTCGTGCCCGAGCGCGGCCGCACCCAGTCGATCCGGGGCTCGGCCTCGACCCAGTCGGTCAGAATCGCCAGGTTCCGCCGGGTGATCTCGCGGCTGCGGGCCAATATGCGGTCGGCATGCTCCAGCGCCAGCGCGGCGAAATGGTCGTCCAGGCCCCCCACGCTGATCGTGGTATAGTCGCGATGGATCGAGACGGCATGGATCACCTCTTCGGGGGCCACGACCCAACCCAGCCGCAATCCCGCCAGCGAGAAGGCCTTGGACATGCTGCCGGTCGAGATGCCCTTTTCGTAAAGATCGGCGATCGAGGCGGTGAAGCCGTCCCCGTCCTGGTCGACGCCGCGATAGACCTCGTCGCACAGGATCCAGGCGCCTTCCGCCCGGGCGATGGCGATGATCGCCTCAAGTCCCGCGCGGTCGATCAGCGCGCCGGTCGGATTGTTGGGATTGGTCAGCGCAATCAGCTTGGCGCCCCGCGCCGCGCGGGCGAGTTCCTCCAGATCCGGCAGGAAGCCGTTTTCCGGCCGCAGCCGCACCTCGCGCAGGTTCGCGCCGCAGGCCTCGGGGATCGCGGTATGCTGCTGATAACTCGGCACGACCGAAACCACGATGTCGCCCGGGCCCGCCAGCGCGGAATGCACCAGATGGTTCGCCCCGATCGCGCCATGGGTGACGATCACGTTCTCCGGCCGCTGCCGGTCGAAAAGGCCGCAGATCGCCGCCTTCAGCCGGGCCGAGCCCTCGATGGCGCCATAGCCCATCCGCATCGGCAAGAGTTCGGCCAGATCACCGCCGCCCCGCCCGCAAAGAGCCAGCAATTCGCCGATGGTCAGGGAGTCGACGCAGGTCTCGGCCAGGTTGAACCGCGCGTCATTCTCATGCGCGTTCATCCAGATCTCGACGCCGAATTCGCGGATCTTCATCGCCTGCCCCCGTCACCAAGCAGAAGGGGCGGGATGTCCCGCCCCTTTCGCAAGCCCCGTCCCGGATCAGTTCGCCGGTTGCGCGGCGGCCTGCTGGGCCTGGGCGCGGCGCACCATCTCTTGCCTGTAGAGCGCGACGAAATCGACATTGTCGATGTTGAGCGGCGGGAAGCCGCCATCGCGCGTCACGTCCGAGATGATGCGGCGCACGAAGGGAAACAGCAGGCGCGGCGCCTCGATCAGAAGGAAGGGGTGAAGCTGGTCCTCGGGGACGCCCGCGATCAGGAGGGTGCCGCCGTAGTCCAGCTCCAGCAGGAAGAGCACGTCGCCGTTGGTCTTGTTCTTCGAGGTGACCTTGTATTTGGTCAGCACGTCGAACTGGCCCTCGGCCTGGCGCTTGCGCGCGTCCAAGCTGACCGAGACCTGAATGTCCGGCTGGATGTCGCCCGCATTGATGCCCTTCTGCACCACGACATTCTCGAAGCTCAGGTCGCGCACATATTGTGCCAGCACCTGCATGCGAACCTGCGGTTGCCCGGGGGCGGCGGCGCCATTGCCTGCGGTTTCTTCGGTCATATGATCCTCGTTTGCCAGTCTGCCGCCCGTGACTGGGGGCCCGGAGGCGTCATCGGGGGCGTCATATCGCCATCGTCCCTAGCAGAGCGACCGTCCCGGCTCAATGCCCACAAGGCAACGCCGGGCCCACAAGGCAAAGCCGGGACCGCAGCAGCGCGGGGGGGGGGGGCGGAGCGACGCGCCGATCAATCGTCCCGGCCGACCCATTTCGACGGCGGACGGGCGGAACCGGGGTGGCCGTCGTCCCCGGTGGAGCCTCCGGTGGAGCCCCTGGTGGCGGCGGGCGGAACCTCGACCCACTCGCCGTCGATCACATCCTCGGCCGCGCGGCTTTCCATCCCCGCGGTGACGATGCGAACCCGGCGCATCACCATCCCTGTCAGCAGGCCCTGGACCGGCGGCAGCAGCAGGACGATCCCCGCCGCATCGGTCAGAAAGCCCGGCAGGATCAGCAAGACCGCCGCCAGCGCGCGAAACAACCCCGCCACCGGCGCGCCCTCGCGCAACCCGACCTGGCCGGGCCCGCCGCCCCGCAGCAAAACCGCGCCGCGCGCGATCTCGACCCGCAGCAGGAAGACGCCCAGGATCGCGGTCAGCAGGATCCATCCCAGCACCGCCCAGACCCCGATTTCACCGCCGATCACGACGAAAGCCGCGATCTCGGCCAGGGGCCAGGCCAGCACCAGCATCATCCGCCACATTTCCCGCCGACCTCCATACCGGTTTTCACGCCGCAAGGTTTACTTGCGGCCCTGGGCTGCCTACATAGGTCTGCATCCCCGCCAACCCAAGCGGGTTTCACCATGTTCTTGCAGGGATACCGATGAATTCGTCGCTGATCCAACTTCTCGTGCTGGCCGGGATCGCCATTTTCCTGATCCTGAAGCTGCGCTCGGTCCTTGGCACCCGTGACGGGTTCGAAAAGCCGCCGCTGCCGCTGGAAGACGCCGCGCCCCGGGCGAAGCGCGATTTCGCGGTGATCGAGGGCGGCCCGGACCACGACATCCTCGATCACGTCCCCGAGGGCTCTCCCCAGGCCAAGGCGCTTGCGGCGATGAAACGGGCCGAGCCCGCCTTCGCTCTGACGCCCTTCCTGCAGGGCGCGCGCCAGGCCTATGAGATGATCCTGATGGCCTTCGAGCGCGGCGATCTGGACAGCATCCGCCCCTTCCTCTCCGATGATGTGGAAGCCAGCTTCGCCGAGGTGATCGAGGCGCGCGAGGCCCAGGGCCTGACCGTCGAGGCCGATTTCATCGGCCTGAAGGAACTTGCCGTCGACGACGCCGAATTCTACCCGGAATCCGGCCTGGGCGAGATCACCGTGCGTTTCGTCGGCGAGCTGACCTCGGTCGTGCGCGACAAGTCGGGCGAGATCATCGAGGGCGACGCCAAGACGGCGAAGCGCCAGCGCGACGTCTGGACCTTCGCCCGCAAGCTGGGCTCCGACGATCCGAACTGGCAACTCGTCGCCACCGGCGGCTGAGGCCGCAGGGCGGGGCGATGGGGGACAGATGGGCAGGTTTCGCAACTTCCTGCCGGGGCTGCGCGGCAAGGCCGCCCGGGCGCTGCGGCGCCTTGCGGCCCCCGGCCTGGCCGCTCTGATGGCGACCGGCCAGCCGCCAAGGGCCGAGGTCCTGGCATTCGAATCCCTTGCAGGTTGGCACGAGGGCGGTCAGGCCGATGCGCTGGCCGCCTTTCTTGTCACCTGCGACCGGCTGGATGCGCCCGACTGGCGCGCGGTCTGCGCGCTGGCCCGCGACGTGCCGGGGGACGACACCTCGGCCCGGGCGTTTTTCGAGTTGCTGTTCCGCCCGGTGATCGTCGGCAGCCCGCCCGCGCTTTTCACCGGCTATTACGAGCCGGAACTGAACGGATCCTCCGTGCGCACCCCGCGCCACGCCTGGCCGGTCTACCGCCGCCCGCCGGAGCTGCGCGACGGCATGGTCTATCATTCCCGCGCGGCGATCGAGGGCGGCGCCTTGCGCGGACGCGGGCTTGAGATCGCCTGGCTCGACGATCCGGTCGAAGTGTTCTTCCTGCATATCCAGGGCTCGGGCCGGATCCGCATGACCGACGGCTCGGTGATCCGGCTGGGCTACGCCGGGCGCAACGGCCATGGCTATCGCTCGGTCGGGCAGGAACTGGTGCGGCGCGGCTATTTCCAGCCACACCAGGTCTCGGCCCAGGCCATCGCGGCCTGGGTCCGGCGCAACCCTGGGCTCGGGGCCGAGATGCTCAACCACAACCCCTCCTACATCTTTTTCCGCAGGCTGGACGACCTGCCCGCCCATCTTGGGCCGATCGGCGCCATGGGGCGCTCGATCACGCCGCTGCGCTCGCTGGCGGTGGATCCGGCCTTCACACCCCTGGGCGCGCCTGTCTGGATCGAGAAGGGCGGGCGCGTGGCCCTGAACCGGCTGATGGTGGCGCAGGACACCGGCGGCGCGATCAAGGGCCCGCAGCGGGCGGATATCTTCTACGGCTTCGGCGACAGCGCCGGAGAGGCGGCGGGCATCGTGCGCGACGGCGGGCGGATGGTGCAGCTTCTGCCCATCGACCGGGCCTATGCCGCGCTGGAAGGGCGCTGATCCCTTGGCGCGCAAACGCATATTGCGCCCCGACGAGGCCGAGTTGTGGCAGGCGGTCGCCCGCACCGCCCGCGCCCTGCCCGGCCGCGCGGCGAAGGGCGCGCCCGCGGCCTTCGACCTGCCCGCCCCCGATGCCGTCACGCCCAATCCGGCCGCCGCACGGCCACTGCCCCTGCCCCCGCTGGCAAACCCGCCTGCCTTCCGCATCGGCCAGAAAGCCACCGCGAAGGCCACTGCCGCCCGCCCCCACGACCTTGCCCCGCCGCTGAAGGACATGCCCCTGCGGATGGACATGAAGACCCATGCCCGGATGACCCGGGGCAAGATCCGCCCCGAGGCGCGGATCGACCTGCACGGCATGACGCTGGCCCGGGCCCATCCCGAATTGATCGGCTTCCTGATGCGGGCCCAGGCCGAGGGGCTTCGGCTGGTCCTCGTGATCACCGGCAAGGGCCGCGAGATGCATGACCCGGTGCCCCGCCCGATGGGCGCCCTGCGCCATCAGGTCCCGCATTGGCTGCGCCTGCCGCCGCTCAGCCATATCGTGCTGCAACTGACCGAGGCGCATCTGAAACACGGCGGCAGCGGCGCCTATTACGTCTATCTGCGGCGGTTCTGACCGCTCTAGCACACCGCCAGAAGCGCCAGATGGCGGGCGACGTAATCGCGCCGCACCTCGACCGGCGGGCGCAGCCGGATCTCCAGCCCGCGCACCAGAACGGCATCGACCCGGCCGAAGATCCGGTCCGCCTCAGGGGCCGAGAAACCGGCGATCTGCTCGGCTTCCAGCCGGGCCGAGACGATGTCGGCGGCCTTGATCTGGCGCTTGATCGCGGCGGGCAGCGCCGCGGGCAGGCCGAAGCGCAGATGCACCGCCGCCGCCAGCCGCCGGTCCAACTCGCCATAGCCCGCGCCGATCATCGCCTTGACCGGGCTGATCATGTCCCCCAGCACATATTCCGGCGCGTCGTGCAAAAGCGCGGCCAGCCGCCAGCGCAGGCCCACATCGGGGTTCATGCGATGGAAGATCGTCTCGACCAGCAGCGAATGCTCGGCCACCGAATAGGGGAAATCGCCCCGCGTCTGCCCGTTCCAGCGCGCGACGAAGGCCAGGCCATGGGCGATGTCCTCGACCTCGACATCCATCGGCGTCGGGTCCAGCAGGTCGAGCCTGCGCCCCGACAGCATCCGCTGCCATGCCCGCGCCTGCCGTGCCACCGCCCCGTTCCCCCGACCTGTCCTGCGCGCCCCCGATAACGCCGGGCGGGGCCCGGTGTAAAGCGCGGCCCGCGTTGATACCCCCGCCCCGGGGTGTTATGCCCCGGCCTGAATTGCCAAAAGGAGCAAGGCCGCGCATGGCTGATTACATCGTCAAGGACATCGCCCTGGCCGGATTCGGCCGCAAGGAGCTGACCATCGCCGAAACCGAAATGCCCGGGCTGATGGCCTGCCGCGAGGAATTCGGCCCCTCGCAGCCGCTGAAGGGCGCGCGGATCGCTGGCTCCTTGCACATGACGATCCAGACCGGCGTGCTGATCGAGACCCTGAAGGCGCTTGGCGCCGATGTTCGCTGGGCCTCGTGCAACATCTTCTCGACCCAGGATCACGCCGCCGCCGCCATCGCCGAAAGCGGCACGCCGGTCTTCGCGGTGAAGGGCGAAAGCCTTGAGGAATACTGGGACTACACCGACCGCATCTTCCAGTTCCCCGAGGGCACCTGCAACATGATCCTCGACGACGGCGGGGATGCGACGCTCTACATCCTCATGGGTGCGCGGGTCGAGGCGGGCGAAACCGATCTGATCGCGGTCCCCACCTCGGACGAAGAGGTCTGCCTCTTCAACCAGATCAGGAAGCGCCTGGAGGCCAGCCCCGGCTGGTTCACCAAGCAGCGTGAGGCGATCAAAGGCGTGTCCGAGGAAACCACCACCGGCGTCCACCGCCTTTACGACCTGCACAAGAAGGGCCTGCTGCCCTTCCCGGCGATCAACGTCAACGATTCCGTCACCAAGTCGAAGTTCGACAACAAATACGGCTGCAAGGAATCGCTGGTGGACGGCATCCGCCGCGCGACCGACGTCATGCTCGCGGGGAAGGTCGCCGTGGTCTGCGGCTATGGCGACGTGGGCAAGGGCTCGGCCGCCTCGCTGCAGGGCGCGGGCGCGCGGGTGAAGGTGACCGAAGTGGATCCGATCTGCGCGCTGCAGGCCGCGATGGACGGTTTCGAGGTCGTGGTGCTGGAGGATGTGGTCGCCAGCGCCGACATCTTCATCACCACGACCGGCAACAAGGACGTCATCCGCATCGAGCATATGCGCGAGATGAAGGACATGGCCATCGTCGGCAACATCGGGCATTTCGACAACGAGATCCAGGTGGCCGCGCTGAAGAACCACAAATGGACCAATATCAAGGACCAGGTGGACATGATCGAGATGCCCTCGGGCGCGCGGATCATCCTGCTGTCCGAAGGGCGGCTCTTGAACCTGGGCAATGCGACCGGGCACCCCAGCTTCGTGATGTCGGCCTCTTTCACCAACCAGACCCTGGCGCAGATCGAGCTGTGGACCAAGGGCGAGGACTATGCGCCCGGCGTCTATATCCTGCCCAAGGCGCTGGACGAAAAGGTGGCCCGCCTGCATCTGAAGAAGATCGGCGTCAAGCTGACCGAGCTGAAGCCCGAACAGGCCGACTACATCGGCGTCAAGGTCGACGGGCCCTACAAGGCCGACCATTACCGCTACTGAGGCCCGGTTTTGGCCGTTCCGGCGCGATTATGCGTCGGAACGCGGCTTTTTTCCCATTGCCGTTTGGGACGGGCCGCCTAAACTTCCCCCCGCCTCTCCCAAGGGTGGGGGAAACTGGAAAAGTGAGGATGTGATGGGCAAGCGGGACGAACTGATCGCGAAATATGCCGAGGACCTGACCAGCAAGATCAAGGTGACCCCGGATCTGGCGCTTCTGACGAAGGTCACCATCGGCTGCGGCCCGGCGATCTACAGCAGCGACGCATCGACCGTCGCCGCCTCGGACCCCGAAGAGCTTGAGACGGTGAAGAAGAACTTCCTGATCAAGAAGCTGGGTCTGGCGGACGGGCCGGAACTGGATGCGGGCATCAAGGCCGCTGTCGAGGCCTATGGCTCGTCCGAGCGCAACAAATATCGCGCGGTGTTCTACTATCTGCTCGTCAAGCATTTCGGCAAGGAAGCCGTCTACGCCTGATCGCGCGATCGGGACCGAGACCGGGACGGCCTGTTGGCGATTGTCAAATGCATAACGGCGCGGCATTGTGCCGCGCCGTTATGCATTCCTGCGCCAGCAAGCGCAGATCCAAGCGCCCGAGGCCCCGATGTCCGTCCATTCGCAACCCGCAGCCCGCACCGATTCAACGGTGGTCCCGGTCATCCTGGCCGTGACGCTGGGGCATTTCCTGAACGATCTGATGCAATCCCTGATCCCGGCGGCCTATCCGCTGCTGAAAGAGAACCTTCAACTCTCTTTCACCCAGATCGGGCTGGTCACCTTCGTCTTTCAGGGCACGGCTTCGGTATTGCAGCCGCTGATCGGGCTTTATACCGACCGTCGGCCGCTGCCCTATGCGATGGCGGCGGGGATGGGATCGACCGGGGCCGGGCTGGTTCTGCTGGCCCATGCCTCGCAATTCGCGCTGGTGCTGCTGGCGGTGGCGCTGATCGGGCTGGGATCGGCGGTGTTCCACCCCGAAGCCTCGCGCATCACCCGGCTGGCGGCGGGGATGCGACCCGGTTTCGCCCAATCCCTGTTCCAGGTCGGCGGCAATGCCGGTTCGGCGGTGGGGCCGCTGGCCGCAGCCTATATCGTGCTGGTGCGCGGGCAGGTCTCGATCGAATGGTTCGCGCTGGTGGCGCTTCTGGCCATCGGGCTGCTCTGGGGCGTCGGGCGCTGGTATGTGGCCGAGGGCATCGGCCGCGCGCAGGCGCGCAAGACACGGGCAGCAGTGGCGCTGCCAGGGCGGGTGGTGCGGCTCGGCCTTGGCCTGCTCTTGGTGCTGATGCTCTCAAAGGCCGTCTATTCGGCCGCCTTTTCAAGCTATTACACCTTCTACCTGATCGAGCGGTTCGGTCTGAGCAAAAGCGCCGCCAATATTTGCCTGTTCGTCTTCCTCGCCTCGGTCGCGGCGGGGACGATGATCGGCGGCCCGATCGGAGACCGGATCGGGCGACGCAGGGTCATCCTGTGGTCGATCCTCGGTATCCTGCCGCTGGCGCTGGTGCTGCCCTGGCTGCCGCTGGTCCCGAATGTGATCGTGGCGGCGGCGGCGGGGATGGTACTGGCCTCGTCCTTCCCGGCGATGGTGGTCTATGCCCAGGACCTGCTGCCGCAGAACACCGGCATGGTGGCAGGGCTGCTTTTCGGGCTGGCCTTCGGGCTGGGCGCCTTCGGGGCCGCGATCCTTGGCATCCTGGCCGATCAATGGGGGATCGTGACGGTCTATGGCATCGTGGCCTTCCTGCCGATGCTCGGCCTTGCGGGTTTCCTGCTGCCCGACACCCGGCCCTGAGGCCGCCCCCCCCGGAAACCGGTAGCAATTGGCTCAAATGCCCGGGGCTTTCGGCTTGGCGATTCCGCGCCGACCGCGCTAGAACTGCCTGGCAGGACAGGATGTCCGGAACCTTTTCATATCACGCGGAGGCACGGGGTCGCGTGGGGTGGTGGAGGGTTCCGTAGGGGTGCGGGCCCTCCATCCTTTTTGTGCTGTCCCGTTTGCCCGCAGTGCCCCGCATATCCGCTGCCCCCGGCGCTCGGGGTCCGCCGCGCACCCATGTGGCGGGGCGGCACAAGGTTTTCCAGTTGCCGACCGCGCGGCCCGGGACGTCCTGAAAACGGCAGAGCCTCTGGCCCGGTCCGGCGCCGCCCTGCGCCCTGGGCAGACCGGCTCAGACCCCGCCGAGACGGCTGACGATCTCCCACTCCGCCGCCGTCACCGGCTGCACCGAAAGCCGGGTGTTGTTGACCAGAACCATCTTCTCCAGCCCCGGCGTGACCTTGCATTCCTCAAGCGTGACCGGGCGCAACAGCGGTTTGACCGCCTTGATCCAGACGCAATCCCAGCGGGGGTCGTCGGTGGTGCTGTCGGGGCTGCTCTCGCGGCAGACCTCGACGATGCCGACCGCCGCCTTGCCGATGTTGGAATGGTAGAAGAAGCCCAGATCGCCGATCTTCATCGCCCGCATGTTGTTGCGCGCCTGATAGTTGCGCACGCCATGCCATTCCTCGCCCGCCTCGCCGCGTGCGACCTGCTGGTCCCAGCTCCAGGCATCGGGTTCGGATTTGAAAAGCCAGTAGTTCATCCGATCACCTTCTTCCATTCGCGGATCTCGACCGACTGGAAGAGGCCCGCGCCCGCATAGGGATCGCCCGCCGCCCAGGCCCGCGCCGCCGCCAGATCGGGCACGTCCAGCACCAGCAGGCTGCCCGTCATGCCGCCCTGGTCATCCAGGAAGGGCCCGGCCATCTCGACCACGCCGGTGTCGGACAGATAGGCCAGATGCGCGTCGCGATTGGCCTTGCGCGTCTCGATATGGCCGGGTTTGTCGATGCAGATCAGCGCCACGCGCATGGGTTCACTCCTGTTTCAACGGGCGCGACATCAATTGCCGCACCGCCTCTTCGACTTCGATTTCGGCATTGGTCAGCCGCGCCACCATGGCCGCGACCGGCAGTTCCACCCCCAGCCGCGCCGCGAGGCGGACCGAGGCCCGCGCCGTCGCCACGCCCTCGACCGTCGCGACGGGCACCGCCCGCCCGGCACCAAGCGCGAAACCGTGCGAGAAGTTGCGCGACTGCGCCGAGGTGCAGGTGAGGATCAGATCGCCAAGGCCCGAAAGCCCCGAGAGCGTCTCGGCCCGCGCGCCAAGCGCCTGCGCCAACCGCCCCATTTCGGCATAGCCGCGGGTGATCAGCGCGGCCCGCGCGCTGTCGCCCAAGCCCGCCCCCACCACCACGCCCGCCGCGATGGCGATCACGTTCTTCATCGCGCCGCCCAGTTGGGCGCCCACCACGTCATCCGTGCGGTAAAGCCGCAGGGCAGGCGTGGACAGGCGGTGCTGAAGCGCCTCGGACCCGGGATGGGCGCAGGCCAGCGTGAGCGCCGTCGGCAGGCCGCGCGCGATGTCGGCGGCAAAGCTCGGCCCGGTCAGGACGGCGATGGCGCCCCCTGCCCCGGCGTCCAGGATCACCTCGGCCGGGCCTTGCAGGGTGTCGAGGTCGATCCCCTTGCAGCAGGCGACCAGATCCGCCGCCAGCAAATCGTGACCCGGGCCGGAGAGGAAGCCGCGCAGGGCCTGCATCGGCATCGCCAGCAGCACCAGCTCGGTCTGCGCCAGTTCGGGCAAGGTCTCGACCACATGCAGCGCCTCGGGCAGGGTCACGCCGGGCAGCCTGGGGTTCGCGCGGCTGTCGCGCATCGCCGCCCGGGCGGAACCGTCGCGGGCCCAGAGCCGCACCTCGCGCCCCTCGGCCGCCAGGGCCAGCGCAAGCGCGGTTCCGAACGCCCCTGCCCCGGCGATCCCGATCATGCCTTGGCCCCCCTGCGGCCCGAGCCGATCAGGGGCGCCGCCGCCTCGTCCAGCGGCCAGCGCGGGCGCGCGACCATGGCGGTGTCATCGCGATGCCCGGCCAGATGGCGCTCGATCCCGGCAAAAGCGATCATCGCGCCATTGTCGGTGCAAAGCCGCAGCGGCGGCGCAAGGAAGCGGACATCTGCCGCCGCCGCGACCTGTTGCAGGCGCGCGCGGATCGCGGAATTGGCGGCCACGCCCCCCGCTACCGCGATCACGGGCGCGGGGAACAGCGCCAGCGCCCGGCGGGTCTTCTCGGCCAGCACATCGGCGACGGCGGCCTGGAACCCCGCGCAAAGATCGCGCCGGTCCTGCACGCCCAGCCCGCCCTTCTCCGCGATCAGCGCATCGCGCGCGCGCAGCACCGCCGTCTTCAACCCGCTGAAGGACAGGTCGCACCCCGGCCGGTCCAGCAGCGGGCGGGGAAAGGCGAAGCGTTTCGGATCGCCCGCCGCCGCCTCGCGCTCCACCTGCGGGCCACCGGGTTGGGGCAGGGCCAACAGCTTCGCCACCTTGTCGAAGGCCTCGCCCGGGGCATCGTCTATGGTAGAGCCCAGGCGGCGGAAATCCTCCGCCCCCTCCACCGCGAGGAACTGGCAATGCCCGCCCGAGACCAGCAGCATCAGATAGGGATAGCCGATCCCGTCGGTCAACCGGGGCGTCAGCGCATGGCCCGCCAGATGGTTGACGCCCACCAGCGGCAGCCCGGTCGCCACCGCGATCCCCCGCGCCAGCATCATCCCCGACAAGAGCCCGCCGATCAGCCCCGGCCCCGCCGTCACCGCCACGCCGTCCAGATCGCCGAAGCCAAGGCCCGATTGCGCCAGCGCCGCCTCGACCGCATGGTCCAGCCGTTCGGCATGGGCGCGGGCGGCGATCTCGGGCACCACCCCGCCGAAGGGGGCATGCAGCGCGGCCTGCCCCTCGACGACCGAGGCCAGAACCTCGGCCCGCCCGCCGGGCACGGCAAGCCGGACCACGGCGGCGGCGGTGTCGTCGCAGCTTGATTCGATGCCCAGAAAGGTGATCGTCCCGGCCATGGCCCGTCCCGCGCTGTCCCTTGCCGCCGCCCTTTCCCCGCAGGTAACATCCGCATCATGGCGACACAATCCTTGCAAGACCCGCGCCCGGTGGTGCTGCTGACCCGTCCCGCCGCGCAATCGGCCCGCTTTGCCGAGGCGCTGCGGGCGCGGTTCGGGCCGGATCTTGCCATCCTGATCTCGCCCCTGATGGAGACCGAGGCGCTGGCCCCCACGCTTCCCCCCGGCCCCTTCGCCGCGCTGATCCTGACCTCCGAGACCGGGGCCGCCGCCGCTTGCCGCCTGCGCGCCGAAGGTGCGGAGTTGCCCGGCCCGGCCTTCTGCGTCGGCACCCGCACCGCGCATGCCGCGCGAGGGTTCCAGGCCGTCGCCGCCGCGGGGGACGCGACCGACCTGGCCCGGCTGATCCTGTCGCGGCCCGATCCGGGCCCGCTGCTGCACCTGCACGGGATCGACCGCGCCGCCGACATGGCGCGGCTGCTGCCGGGGCGGAAGGTGCGATCCTGCGCGGTCTATGCCCAGCGGGCGCGCGGGTTCGACGCCCCCGTGCTCGATCTTCTGGCGCGGCCCGGGCCGGTTCTGGTGCCGCTGTTCTCGCCCCGCTCGGCGCGGCTTTTCGCCGCCGCGCTGCCGCCAGGTCCCGGCGCGGATCTGCGCCCGGTGGCGATCAGCGCCAATGCCCGCGACGCCCTGCCCGCGCCGATGGCCCTGCGCACGCGGATCGCCGCCCGCCCCGATGCCGAGGCGATGGTCGAGGCGCTGGCCGAGGCGCTGGCCGACAGGTAGGATCGCGGGCGGCCGTGACAATCCGCCCGGACCGATGCCATCGCCTTGAACTTCGGGGGCCTGTGCCCTTACCTTGGCCTCAGGGCAGAATGCGGCAAGAGGGATCCAGCATGTCAGATCAGGACAAACCGCAGGCCGGTGCAGAGCCCGGATCGCCCGGGGAGATCCCGGCGGAAACCGTGCCGCCCGAGGCCGCCGAGCCCACCGGGCCGGACATCGTCCCCCCGCCGCCCGAACCGCTGCCGCCCGAGCCCCTGCCCGAAACCGCAGCCGAGCCGGAACCCTTCCCGGCGCTCACCCCGAAATCCGCCGGGGACATCCGGGCCGCCCAAGTCGATCCCACCGCCGCACCCGCCACGGTCGCGCCGATCCCCGCCGCGCCGATGCGGGCGCGCGGCGGCTTTGTCGCGCCTTTGCTGGGCGGCGCGCTGGCGGCGGCGCTCGGGTTCGGCGCATCGCATCTGAACCTTCTGAACCTGCGCCCCGAGATCGACACCCAAGGGATCGAAGCCCGGCTGGCCACGCTCGAAGCCGGTCTCGACAGCGGGCTTTCGGCCCTGCGCGCCGAGGCGACGGCGGCGACCGCCGAGGTCGGGAAAAAGCTTGAGGAGGCACTGGCCGATGCCCCCCCGCCCGCCCCGCCGCAAGAGTTGCTCGACCAGATCGCCGCCCTGACCGCCCGGGTCGAGACGCTGGATACGGCGCTGGATACCGCCCTGGCCGGTGGCGGCGGCGCAGAGGACGGCACCGACGGCGAGGCGCTGCGCGCGCTGCAGGCCGAACTCGCCGAGCTGCGCGCCAGCCTTGCGGCCGCCCCCGTCGATACCGAGACCCTGGCCACCCTGGTCCAGAACGAATTCGACGCCCGCGCCGCCAGCCTTGAGGCCGAGGCAAGGGCCGAAGCCGAGGCAAGGGCCGCGACCGAACTGGCCGACGCCACCCGCGCGCTTGGCCTTCTGGCGCTGCAAGAGGCGGCGCTGACCGGCGCGCCCTATGAAGAGGCGCTCGCCGCCTTCCCCCCGGCGGAACGGCCCGAGGCGCTGACCGCCCATGCCGCCACGGGCCTGCCCACCCTGGCGGCCCTGCGCGACAGCTTTCCCGATGCGGCCCGCGCCACGCTCGACGCCGCTCTGCGCGCGAACGGGGGCGAGGGGCTGGGCGATCAACTGCTTGCCTTCCTGCGCATCCAGACCGGGGCGCGCTCGCTCTCGCCGCAAGAGGGCGGCGATCCCGATGCCGTGCTGTCGCGGGCCGAGGCCGCCGTCGCGGCGGGCGATCTGGAAACCGCGCTGGCCGAAATCGCCGCCCTGCCCGCCGAGGGCCAGGCCGCCATGGCGGACTGGACCATCGCGGCGCGCAACCGTATCGCGGCCGAGACCGCCATCGCGGCGCTTGCCGCCCCCGCGCCGTAAGGAGGCGAAATGCTCTGGTCCCTTTCGAAAGTGGTGCTGTTTCTGGCGGTGGTGGCGCTGCTGGCCTTTCTTGGCCTGCATCTGTCGGAAAGCGGCTCGGATCTGCGGATCTGGATCTTCGACCAAGAATTCACCCTTGGCCCGCTGATGACCATCATCGCCATCGCGGTGCTGGTGGGGCTGGTCTGGCTGGGGCTGAAACTGATGGGGCTTCTGGTCGCCTGCTTTCATTTCCTCAATGGCGATGAAACCGCCGTCAGCCGCTATTTCGACCGCAACCGCGAAAGGCGCGGCTACAACGCCCTGGCCGACGGCATGATCGCCCTGGCCTCGGGCGAGGCCAATCTGGCGATGGCGCGGGCGAAAACGGCGTCAAAGCTGCTCGACAGGCCGGAACTGACCACGCTTCTGACCGCCCAGGCCGCCGAGGCCGCGGGCGACGGCAAGGCCGCGACCGAGGCCTGGAAGGCGCTTTTGTCCGACGAGCAGACCCGTTTCGTCGCCGTGCGCGGCCTCTTGCGCCAGAAGCTGGCCGAAGGGGATACCGAAAAGGCGCTGAAACTTGCCGAACGCGCCTTCGCGCTGAAGCCCCGCCATGCCGAGACCCAGGACATCTTGCTGAAATTGCAGGCCGGGGGCGGCGACTGGAAGGGCGCGCGCAACACCTTGTCCGAGAAGCTGCGCTCGGGCGAGCTGCCGCGCAGCCTCTACCGCCGCCGCGACGCGCTGCTGGCGCTGCAAGAGGCCAAGACCGTCCTGGACGAGGGCAGCAGCCTTGAAGCGCGCGAGGCCGCGATCGAGGCGAACAAGCTTTCCCCCGACCTGATCCCCGCCGCCGCCATCGCCGCCCGCGCGCTGGTCGAGAAGGGCGACCGTAAAAGCGCCAGCCGGGTGCTCAAGAAGGCATGGGAGGCCCAGCCCCATCCCGACCTGGCCGCGGCCTTCGCCGCCATCGAACCCGAGGAGACGCCCGAGGCCCGGCTCAAGCGCTTCCGCCTGCTGCTCTCGCGCCAGCCCGACCATGAGGAATCGCGGCTGACCGAGGCCGAGCTGCTTCTGGCAACCGAGGATTTCGCAGGCGCGCGCAAGGCGCTTGGCGAGATCCCCGACCGCCATCCGACGCAGCGCGCGCTGGCGCTTCTGGCCGCGATCGAACGCGGCCAGGGCGCCCCGGAACCCGAGTTGCGCGCCATCCTGACCCGCGCGCTGAACGCGCCGCGCGGACCGCAATGGTGCTGCGACAAATGCCAGGCCGCGCTGGAGCATTGGGTGCCGATCTGCCCCTCTTGCGAAGGCTTCGACACATTGACCTGGCGCGACCCGGATGCGCTGCACGGCGCCGAACCGGCAGGCGGCACCGATCTGTCGCCCTTCATCCTCGGCAATGCCGCCGATCACGCCCGCGCCATCGGCAAGCCCGAAATCGAGGAGGCCGAGATCGAGGAGACCGCGCTGCCACCCCAGCCCGCGCCAATCCCGGCCGAGCCGGTCCCGGCCGCCGAGCCCGCTCCGCCCCCGGAACCCGCCGCGCCGGACGGGCAGGCGAAGGGTGTTCCGACCAAGGCGGAGCCACCCCCCGAATTCGACGAGGATCTGCGCCCGGACGAGATCCTGCGCCGCGCAAATTAGGGCTACACACCGCGCGATCCCGGTGTTATGAGCGCGCGCAGAACCCGAACGCCACCGCGTTCGGGCCTGAAGATGCCGGTGTAGCTCAGCTGGTAGAGCACGTCATTCGTAATGATGGGGTCGGGGGTTCGAGTCCCTTCACCGGCACCAGTAAATCACTGGAAGACCAGCACAAGATGGCCGCCCCTCGGGGCGGCCCCTTGCTTTTCCGGGCCCCTTTGCCTCGATGGCCCAGGCCCGCTCTTGTCGGCGGCATCCGCGCCTGCGGACCATCCCTGGCCCGCGAGCCACGGCGCTGGCGAATTCGGGGCCAAGGCGCCTTGCCGCCCGCTCGTGCGGCGCCACCCGGGCAACGGCGCGCGGCGCCTTACACCAGCAGACCGCCGTCCGAATCGTCCCCAGCCTCTTCCAGCAGGCGGTCGAAATCCGGGATGGTGATCGAGCGTTTGCCATCGAGCCGGATCACCCCGTCGCGCTTGAGGGCCGAGATCTGGCGGCTCACCGTCTCAAGCGTCAGGCCTAGGTAATCGGCCATCTCCTCGCGCGTCAGCGGCAGTTCCACCGCATGGGTGCCCTTGGACTGTTTCAAATGCAGGCTGGCATCGCGGCGCGCGATGATCGCGATCAGCGAGGCGATCTTTTCGCGCGCGGTCTTGCGCCCCAGAAGCAGCATCCATTCGCGCGCGGCATCCAGCTCGTCCAACGTCATCTCAAGCAGGCGCTGCGCGACATGCGGCGTCTTGAGCATCATCTCTTCGAACGGCTTCTTGCGGAAGCAGCACATGACGACATCCGTCGTCGCCGTCACGTCATAGGCCGCATCGGACCGCCCCGGGCGGCCGACGAAGTCCGACGGCAGCAGCAGCCCCACCATCTGGCGGCGCCCATCTTCCATCGTCTGGGTCAGCGAGGCGATCCCCGTCACCACCGAGGCGACGAAATCCATCCGGTCGCCCGACCAGACGATGGTCTGGCCCGCCTGATAGCTGCGGTAGTATTTCATCTGCTCAAGTCGGCCGATCTCATCCGCATCGCAGCGCGCGCAGACGGCGCGATGGCGAATGGGGCAGTCTCCGCAATCAAGATGCAGCATCGGGGTTTCCTGGAGGGCCATCGGCGGTCCTTCTAGGGTCCTTCTGGGGGTTGATCTACGTCAAGGAAGGCTTTCCCTCGCGCGCTTAAGGGTATGCGCATGAAGATGGATGCGCAACTCACGCGCCTCGGGCTTTTTGACGCGCGGGTGCCCAGGTATACGTCATACCCCACGGCCCCGCATTTCAGCGCCGAAACCGGACCCGGGCAATTCGCCGAATGGATCGACGCCGTGCCCCCGGACACGCGGATTTCCCTTTATCTGCATGTGCCTTTCTGCCGTCGGCTGTGCTGGTTCTGCGCCTGCCGCACCCAAGGCACGCAATCCGACGCCCCGGTCCTGGCCTATACTGAAACCCTGAAGGCCGAGATCGCGCTGCTGGCCCGGCACCTGCCGAAGGGCGTCACCTTGTCGCGGCTGCATTGGGGCGGCGGCACGCCGACGATTCTTCCCCCCGGCCAGATCAGCGCGCTGGCAGAGGCGATCTTCCGCGTGGCGCCCCTGGCCGAGGGCGGCGAATTCTCGGTCGAGATCGACCCCAACGAGGTCGATGGGCCAAGGCTGGACGCTCTGGCGGCGGCGGGGATGAACCGCGCCTCGATCGGGGTGCAGGACTTCGACCCCGAGATCCAGAAGACCATCGGCCGCGACCAGCCCTACGACCTGACCCGCCGCATCGCCGAGGCGATCCGCGCGCGCGGGATCGAAAGCCTGAACGCCGACATCCTTTACGGCCTGCCGCATCAGACCCAGGGCCGCATCGCCGATTCGGTGCAGAAGCTGCTCAGCCTCTCGCCCGACCGGGTGGCGCTTTACGGCTATGCCCATGTGCCGTGGATGAGTCGGCGCCAGCAGATGATCCCCTCGGATGCGATCCCCACCCCGCAAGAACGGCTGCGCCTGTTCGAGACCGCGCGGACGCTGTTCTCGGCCGATGGCTATGACGAGATCGGCATCGACCATTTCGCCCTGCCCGCCGACGGGCTGGCCGTCGCGCAGAAGGCCGGGCGGCTGCGGCGCAACTTCCAGGGCTATACCGATGACACCGCGCCGGTGCTGATCGGGCTGGGCGCCTCGTCGATCTCGCGCTTTCCGCAGGGATTCGCGCAGAACGCGCCCGCGACGGCCACCCATACCCAGGCGATCCGCGAGGGCCGCTTCTCGACCGTCAAGGGCCACCGCTTCCAGGGCGAGGACGCGCTGCGCGCCCGGATCATCGAAATGCTGATGTGCGACTTCCGCGCCGATGCCGCGGAGCTTGCCGCCGAATTCGGCGTGAGCGCCGGTTGGCTCACCGCGCTTTTCACCCAGGCCGCCGCCCGGTTCGAGGGGCTGGTGCCGGTCGTGAACAGCGTCCTGACCATCCCGCCCGCCGCGCGGCCGCTGACCCGGCTGATCGCCCGCGCCTTCGACGCCTACGACCAGTCGAAGGCCCAGCATTCCGCCGCGATCTGACGCCCTTCAGCGACCGCGGAAAGCCCGCAAAGCCGCTTTTGGCCTAGTAGACGCTACCCGCCCGAAAGCCTTCGGCGCAGGCACCGCCGATCCGACTTGCCGTTGGGGCACAAGAATGCACACCCGGGCCGATTGCCCGATCCTCGTGCATTTACTTTTCTTCCAAATCAGCATGTTGCTAATCAGCTCGGAAGAGCCGAACCAGAAGCATGCACGCCTATGGCGTAAGCCTGCCCACGTCGGGCGCGACTGTCCGCCTTGCGGGATGAAGCTGCCGTTCAAACAGCGTCGAGCAGTGCACGAAAATCGGCAGCGTCGGCGTGGACCAGATTGGATGCACGGGCATCGCCATGCGCTGCCAGATAACGACCAACCAGTTCATAGCCGAGGGAGTAGCCCACCCATGCCGGGAACACCTGTGATCCGAAGAACCATTCACCATGGTTGTAATCGGCGCTTTGCCAATCAGCTTGAGCTTTGAGGAAGTAGGAACGCAAGGTGATGGCTGATAGTTGCTCCCAAGGCTCGCGCTCGCCGCCATAGGCTTCCTGCGCGAAATGCCCGGCCAACCCTTCCGAAACAAGCGCCTCGCCGAGTGTTTTGCCATAGCCTGGACCGTCCCACCGCGAGGAGTGATGCAGTTCATGCGCCAGCATCCGTTCCAAAGACTGGGATGGGTTCGCCCGCAGGGCAGGGTTTTCGGGATCTACGGTAACGTAGATCAGCCCCCTTTCGGGAGCATATCCCAGATGCCCCTTCTCCTGAATGACCGCTTTCCCGGCCCTTAGGATCACATCCGTATCGAGCAGAGGCAAATACCTTGCAGATACCGCAAAAGCATCCTCCAATCGCTCTGAAAGCCAATTAACTACGCCAGAAAGCTGATGGCGGGCATTGACGATGTGCAAGGTCATCTTGGGCATGATTGGAAGCATCGCACCTGAATGCCAATGACCGCAATGGGCTCCGAAACGACCGACCAATACCATGTGAGGCCGATCCTCTCGCCGCTCCACGGAAACCAGATTGACAGGGTGTGCGGACTCATGCCGCATCGGCACGACTTCGATCGTGAGGATGGTGAGCCGTGTAGGGATCGAACCTACGACAAGCTGATTAAGAGTCAGCTGCTCTACCAACTGAGCTAACGGCCCATCCTGGGCGCGCTTTACCCCCATCCCGCGCGGGCCGCAAGCCGAATCGGCCCACCCCTCGACCGGGCCCACTGGCAAGGCGAAGGAAGCTCGCGTATATGTCGCGCCATGAACCGGGATGATCCGAACCCTGGCCTGCCCTTCGTCAAGATGCACGGAGCGGGCAATGATTTCGTGGTGATCGATTCGCGCGGACGCGGATCGGCGGTGGTCACGCCTGCGCTGGCGCGCGCGCTTGGCGACCGCAACCGGGGCGTGGGCTTCGACCAACTGGCCGAGATCCGGCCGCCCTCCGGCCAAGGCCCAGAGGGCTTCGCGGGCGCGGCGGATTTCACGCTGGATTTCTGGAACGCGGACGGCAGCCGCGCGGGCGCCTGCGGCAATGCCACGCGCTGCGTCTCGGACCTGGTGATGCGCGAGATGGACCGGGCCGAGATCACCCTGCGCACCGAACGCGGGCTGTTGCGCGCGGTGCGGGGGGCGGACGGGCGCGTCTCGGTCAATATGGGGCCGCCGCAGCTCGATTGGGACGAGATCCCCCTGGCCCGCGCCGAAGACACGCTGCACCTGCCGCTTGCGGGCGATCCGGTGGCGGTGGGGATGGGCAATCCGCATTGCGTCTTCTTCGTCGCCGATGCCGAGGCCGAGGATGTGGCGGGCCGGGGCCCCTTGATCGAGCGGGACCCGCTTTTCCCGCAGCGCACCAATGTCGAATTCGCCAGCCTGATCGCCCCCGACCGCCTGCGCATGCGGGTGTGGGAGCGGGGCGCGGGCATCACGCTCGCCTGCGGCTCGGGCGCCTGCGCGACGGCCGTGGCGGCGCATCTGCGCGGCCTGACCGGGCGGCGGGTCGGCCTTGAGCTTGACGGCGGCACGCTGGAGATCGACTGGCGCGAGGACGGCGTCTGGATGACCGGTCCGACCGCGCTGGTCTTCGAGGGCAGGCTCTCGGCGGCTTTTCTGGACGGGGTGCGATGAACGCGGTTCCGCCGGTCTTCGCCACCCTGGGCTGCCGCCTGAACGCCTATGAGACCGAGGCGATGAAGGAACTGGCCGCCGAGGCCGGGTTGCAGGGCGCGGTGGTGGTCAACACCTGCGCCGTCACCGCCGAGGCGGTGCGCAAGGCCAAGCAGGAGATCCGCCGCCTGGCGCGCGAGAACCCCGGCGCGCCGGTGATCGTCACCGGCTGTGCCGCCCAGACCGAACCCGCCACCTTCGCCGCCATGCCCGAGGTGGCCCGCGTCATCGGCAACCACGAGAAGATGCAGGCTGCGACGTGGCAGGGCCTCGCGCCCGCGGGGGCCGCCCCCGACCTGATCGGCGAGACCGAGAAGATCCAGGTCAACGACATCATGTCGGTGAAAGAGACGGCGGGCCATCTGATCGACGGCTTCGGCCGCGTCCGCGCCTATGTCCAGGTCCAGAACGGTTGTGACCACCGCTGCACCTTCTGCATCATCCCCTACGGGCGCGGCAATTCGCGCTCGGTCCCGGCGGGCGTGGTGATCGAGCAGATCAGGCGGCTGGTCGACAAGGGCTTTCACGAGGTGGTGCTGACCGGGGTCGACCTGACCTCATGGGGGGCCGACCTGCCGGGGACGCCGCGCCTTGGCGATCTGGTGATGCGGATCCTGCGGCTGGTGCCGGATCTGGCCCGGCTGCGGATCAGTTCCATCGACAGCATCGAGGCCGACGAGAACCTCATGCAGGCCATCGCGACCGAGCCGCGGCTGATGCCGCATCTGCATCTGTCGCTTCAGGCCGGGGACGACATGATCCTCAAGCGGATGAAGCGCCGCCACCTGCGCGACGACGCCATCCGCTTTTGCGAAGAGGCCCGTCGCCTGCGCCCGGACATGATCTTCGGCGCCGACATCATCGCGGGCTTCCCGACCGAGACCGAGGCGATGTTCGAAAACTCGCTGCGTCTGGTGGCGGATTGCGGGCTGACCTTCCTGCATGTCTTTCCCTTCTCGGCCCGCAAGGGCACGCCCGCCGCGCGGATGCCGCAGCTCAGGGGCCCCCAGATCCGCGAGCGCGCGGCCCGGCTGCGCGCCGAGGGCGATCTGGCGCTGGCCCGCCACCTGCGGGCGCAGGAAGGCGCGCTGCACCGGGTTCTGACCGAAACCCCCCGCATGGGCCGGACCGAGCAGTTCACCGAAGTCGCCTTCGAGACGGACCAGCCCGAGGGCCGGATCCTGACCGCCCGCATCACCGGCATCCAGGGCGGCAGGCTGGCCGCCCGCCCCGAAGCGACCCCCGAAGCAACCCGAGGCTGAGGCGCTCCCGACTTGTGCAGGCCTTCGGGTGCGGCCATATGATCCGGGGCCCACGACCCTGGGCCCATGACCCATGCGAGGACGAGATGGCAGAAGACAGGTTTCCCGGCTGGCACGGCACCACGATCCTGGCGGTGCGCCGGGGCGGCGAGGTGGTCGTCGCGGGGGATGGCCAGGTCAGCCTGGGCCAGACCGTGATCAAGGGCGGCGCGCGCAAGGTGCGCAGGCTTTCCCCCGGCGGCGCCCAGGGGCGCGAGGTGGTCTGCGGCTTCGCGGGCTCCACCGCCGATGCCTTCACCCTGCTGGAGCGGCTTGAGAAAAAGCTTGAGGCCGCGCCCGGGCAGCTTGCCCGCGCCTGCGTCGATCTGGCCAAGGACTGGCGGATGGACAAATACCTGCGCAATCTTGAGGCCATGCTGATCGTGACCGACGGGCGCGACCTGTTCGTGCTGACCGGCGCAGGCGACGTGCTGGAGCCCGAACACGACGTGGCCGCAATCGGCTCGGGCGGAAATTATGCACTCGCCGCCGCGCGGGGGCTGATGGAGACGGATCTGCCCGCCGAGGAGATCGCGCGCCGCGCCATGGCGATCGCCGCCTCGATCTGCGTCTATACCAACGGCAATCTGACCGTCGAAAGGATCACCGCATGACCGATGAGGACATTCGCGCCGCCGTCCAGGCGGGCATCCTGTCGGAACCGCAGGCCACCCGCCTGCGCGCCCTGGCCGAAAGCCGCGCGGGCCAGCGCGCCGCCATGCCCTCCGAGGACGAGCCCTTCGAATTCTTCCGCGGCTTTTCCGAGATCTTCGTCTCGCTCGGGCTGGTGATCACCCTGATCGGGGTCACCTCGGTCACCTTCCTTTTCGCGGGCGATCAGGGGCTTTACCTGATCCCCTTCATGGTCGCCGCCCTGGCCTGGGGCTTTGCCGAATATCTGACCCGGATCCGGCGGATGAACCTGCCCTCGATGGTGCTGGCCGTCGCCTTCGGCGGGGCCATCGTGCTCGGCGTGATGGGGCTGATGGCGATGAACACCAACCTGTTCCGCGCCGGGCGCGAGCTTTTCGTGGTGCCGCTGTTGCTGGCAAGCCTGGGCATGCTGCTGTGGTATGCCCGGTTCCGGCTGCCGTTTTCGGCCTTCGTCCTGGGCTGTCTGGCGCTGGCGACCATCTATACCGCCCTGATGCATGACGACATGCCCGGCATCGACGACGGCGACACCTGGGCGGTGTTCTTCGACATCGGCACCAATCCGGTCTTCGCCATCGCCACGCTGCTCTTCGGCACGGTCTGCTTCCTGATCGGCATGTCCTTCGACATGTCGGATCCCTGGCGGCTGGGGCGGCGCGCGGCCACCGCCTTCTGGCTGCACCTTCTGGCCGCGCCCGCGCTGGTCAACACCGTGGCGCTGACGCTTTACCGCGACGGATCGGGCATGGCGATGGCCTGGCTGGTGCTGGCCCTGGTGCTGATCACGGTTCTGGCGCTGGTGATCGACCGGCGGTCCTTCCTGTCGGCGGCGCTGGCCTATATCGCGCTGGTGCTGTTCTGGATGGCGGATGCGCGAGAGGGGATCGACATCTCCTGGGGGGTGATCGTGATCGCCCTTGGCCTTGGCGTCACCGCCATCGGCACCTGGTGGGTGGCGCTGCGCGGCGGCCTGATGCGGCTCTTGCCCGAATTTCCCGGCAAAAGCCGCCTGCCCCCCTATCGCGCCCCGTGACCCGCCACCGACAGGCGTCCGCCTGCCCGTGCTTGAACAGGGCGCGGGCGGGGCCTACCTCTGGGCCATCCCTGACAACGAAGAACCCATGCCATGACCGACCTGACCCCGCGCGAAATCGTCTCCGAGCTTGACCGCTTCATCATCGGCCAGCAGGGCGCCAAGCGCGCGGTGGCGGTGGCCCTGCGCAACCGCTGGCGGCGCAAGCGCCTTGCCGACGATCTGCGCGACGAGGTCTATCCCAAGAACATCCTCATGATCGGCCCCACTGGCGTCGGCAAGACCGAGATCTCGCGCCGCCTCGCCCGGCTCGCCCGCGCGCCCTTCCTGAAGGTCGAGGCGACGAAGTTCACCGAAGTCGGCTATGTCGGGCGCGACGTTGAGCAGATCATCCGCGATCTGGTCGATGCCGCCCTGATCGAGACCCGCGCCCAGATGCGCGAAGAGGTCCGCGAAAAGGCCCGCCGCGCCGCCGAGGATCGCGTCATCGACGCCATCGCCGGGGCGCAGTCGCGCGAACAGACCCGCGAGATGTTCCGCAAGAAGCTGCGCGCCGGAGAGCTGGACGACACCGAGATCGAGATCGAGATCCCCGACCCCCTGCCCAGCCTGCCCCTGCCCGGTGGCGGCGGCGCGGGGATGGAGATGCAGTTGCAGGGCCTGCAGGACCTCTTCGGCAAGGCCTTCCAGCGCACCAGCCGCAAGCGGATCAGCGTGGCGCAAAGCTACGACCTGCTGATCGGGCAAGAGGCCGACAAGCTGCTGGACGACGAGACGGTGAAGGCCGCCGCGCTGGTCGCGGTGCAGGAAAACGGCATCGTCTTTCTGGACGAGATCGACAAGATCTGTGCCCGCGCCGATGCGCGCGGCGCCGATGTCTCGCGCGAGGGGGTGCAACGCGACCTGCTGCCGCTGATCGAGGGCACCACGGTCTCGACCAAATACGGGCCGGTGAAGACCGACCATATCCTGTTCATCGCCTCGGGCGCCTTCCATGTCGCCAAGCCTTCGGACCTTCTGCCCGAATTGCAGGGCCGCCTGCCGATCCGGGTGGAGCTTGAGGCCCTGACCGAGGGCGACTTCATCCGCATCCTGACCGAGACCGACAATGCCCTCACCCGGCAATATGCCGGGCTGATGGCCACCGAAGAGGTCGCCGTCTCTTTCACCGAAGACGGCATCGCCGCCATCGCCCGCATCGCCGCCGAGGTGAACCGCAGCATCGAGAATATCGGCGCGCGGCGGCTTTACACCGTGATGGAGCGGGTGTTCGAAGAGCTTTCCTTCGCCGCCCCCGACCGCGCGGGCGCACAGGTGGTGGTCGACGCGGCCTTCGTCGAGGTCAATCTGGGGGAGCTGGTCCGCTCGCCCGATCTGTCGCGCTACGTCCTGTAGCGCGGGTCAGCCCGCCCGCGCCTCAAGCGCGCGGATGGCGCGACCGATGCGGAAGATCCCCTCGGGGATGCGCGCGGGCTGGATCGAGGAATAGGCCAGCCGGTAGAAATTCATCCGCGCCCGCCCCGGATCGAAGAAATTCCGCCCCGGCTCGATCAGGACGCCCTCGGCGCGCAGGTTGCGGGCCAGCACGGCGGTATCCACCCCTTCGGGCGCCGCCATCCAGAAGGCCGAGCCGCCGAACCCGCCCTGGCCCGCGATGCGCTGCCCCTGCTCCAGGATCGCCTCCTCCATCACCTGGCGGCGGCGGCGAAAGGCGTTGCGCATCCGGTTGATCAGCGCGTCGTAATGGCCCTCGGCCAGGAAATAGGCGACCGTGCGCTGGATATGGCCGGGGGGATGTTTCAGCACCATCGAGCGCAGCGCCCGCGCCTCGGCGATGAAGCCGGGGGGGCCGACCAGATAGCCGAGCCGCATCCCCGGGAAGATCGATTTCGAGAACGAGCCCGCATAGATCACCCGCCCCGCCTGATCGAGGCTTTTGAGCGCCGGCGAGACGGGCTTGAGAAAGCTCATCTCGAATTCGTAATCGTCCTCGACGATGACGAAATCCTCGCGGCTGGCGGCGGCAAGCAGGGCAAGGCGACGCTCAAGCGGCATGGTCGCATTGGTCGGACATTGATGTGAGGGGGTGACGAAAACCACATCCCCCCGCCCCGGCCGACCAAATGCGCCCGGGTTGGAGCCGGGGGTGCCCGAGGGCGGCAGCCCGGCCTCGTCCACGTCGATGGGCAGGATCTCGGCCCCGCTGACATCGAGGATGCGGCGCTGGCCGGGATAGCAGGGGTTTTCCACCACCGCGCGGCGTCGCCGCCCTCCTTGCCCCAGCAGCACCTGCGCCGCGATCCACAGCGCATTCTGCGCGCCCATCGTCAGCAGCACCTCCTCGGCCCCGGCGGCGATGCCGCGCCGGGGCAGGATCACCCGCAGCACCTGTTCGATCAGCGCCGGATCGTCGCGTTCGTAGAAATCCGAGGTCAGGGTCGGGAAATCCCGCCGCCCGAGCGCGCGAAGCGCGCAGGCGCGCCAGTTCTGATGGTCGAAAAGGCTGGGGTCGGTCTGGCCGTAGATGAAGGGCCAGGGATAGCTTTCCCAGTCCATCGGCCGCTCCACCGCCCGCATCGCCGCCGAGAACCGCCCGCCGGAAAAGGCGGTGTAATCCACCTCTTCGGCGGGGCGGGCGGGACTGGGAAATTCCGGCGCCCGCGGCGCATTGTCCGAGACGAAATAGCCCGACCGCCCCCGCGCCGTCAGATAGTCCGAGGACACCAGATCGCCATAGGCGAGCGTCACCGTGATGCGCGAGATGCCCAGATGCGCCGCCAGCCCGCGCGAGGACGGCATCCTTTGCCCCGGGCGGAAGCGGCCCGACAGGATGCCCTCGGTCACCATGGCGCGGATGCGGCTTTGCAGCGTGCCCGCGCCGCCGCTGGCCAGAAAGAACGCCTCGACCGGGATCGCCATCGCTGGACCTAATCTTGGAAAAACTGGACCTATCAGATCGCCGCCGCGCCGCGATTGTCAATCCGCTCCGGCCCGCCGCCCCCTTGCCCCAGCGGCCCGCGCGGCCTAAAGACCGGGGAAAGCGCCCCGAAGCCCAAGCAGGACCGCCATGCTCGACCTGACCTTCACGCCCCCCGCCCCCAAAGTCATCGCAGGCGCGAAACACGATTGGGAGTTGGTGATCGGGATGGAGATCCACGCCCAGGTCTCGTCCAACGCGAAGCTGTTCTCGGGCGCCTCGACCACCTTCGGGGCCGAGCCGAACACCAATGTCTCGTTCATCGACTGCGCCATGCCCGGCATGCTGCCCGTCATCAACGAATATTGCGTCGAACAGGCGGTGCGCACCGGGCTGGGGCTGAAGGCCGGGATCAACCTGAGGTCCGCCTTCGACCGCAAGAACTATTTCTACCCCGACCTGCCGCAGGGCTATCAGATCAGCCAGCTTTACCACCCCATCGTGGGCGAGGGCGAGGTGATCGTGGAAATGTCGCCCGGCGTCGCCCGCCGCGTGCGGATCGAGCGCATCCATCTGGAGCAGGATGCCGGGAAATCGATCCACGACATCGACCCCAACCTGAGCTTCGTCGATTTCAACCGCACCGGCGTCGCGCTGATGGAGATCGTCTCGCGCCCCGACATCCGTGGCCCCGAGGAGGCCGCCGCCTATGTCGTCAAGCTGCGCCAGATCCTGCGCTATCTGGGCACCTGCGACGGCAACATGCAGAACGGCAACCTGCGCGCGGATGTGAACGTCTCGGTCTGCCGCCCCGGTCAGTATGAGAAATACCAGGAGACGCAGGATTTCGGCCATCTGGGCACCCGCTGCGAATTGAAGAACATGAACTCCATGCGCTTCATCCAGGCCGCCATCGACTACGAGGCCCGCCGCCAGATCGCCATTCTGGAGGACGGCGGCACGGTGGTGCAGGAAACCCGCCTCTACGACCCCGACAGGAACGAGACCCGCTCGATGCGCTCGAAGGAAGAGGCGCATGACTACCGCTACTTCCCCGACCCCGACCTGCTGCCGCTTGAGATCGAACAGGAATGGGTCGACGGGATCGCGGCTTCGATGCCCGAACTGCCCGATGCCTGCAAGGCGCGCTTCATGGCCGAGCACGGCCTGTCGGATTACGATGCCTCGGTGCTGACGGCGGAACAGGAAAACGCCGTCTATTTCGACGCGGTCGCCCGGGGGCGCGACGGCAAGCTGGCGGCGAACTGGGTGATCAACGAATTGTTCGGCCGCCTGAAGAAGGAAGGGCAGGACATCGGCGCCAGCCCGGTCTCGAGCGTGCAGCTTGGCGGGATCGTCGACCTGATCTCGTCCCAGGTGATCTCGGGCAAGATCGCCAAGGATCTGTTCGAGATCCTCTGGACCGAGGGCGGCGATCCGGCGGAAATCGTCGAATCGCGCGGCATGAAGCAGGTCACCGATACCGGCGCCATCGAGGCGGCGGTGGATGAGATCATCGCGGCCAACCCCGCCCAGGTCGAAAAGGCCAAGGCCAATCCCAAGCTTGCGGGCTGGTTCGTCGGCCAGGTGATGAAGGCGACCGGCGGCAAGGCCAATCCCGCGGCGGTGAACGATCTGGTGGCGAGGAAGCTGGGGCTCTGAGCCCCGGATCTTTGGGCACCAGATCTCTGGGCGCCAGATCTCTGGGCGCCGGATCCCGGGTCAAAGCCGCCGGATCATGTCCCAGCGGTCAAGCCCCGGCCCGAAGCCGCCAGGGATGATCCGTTCCGCGGTGAAGCCCAGCCGTTCGTAGAAGCCCCGGCTGTGCTGGCTGGTCGAGAGGGTCAGTTCGGCAAGGCCCGGGATCCGGCGGGCCAGCGCCAGCCGCGCCTCGGTCAACCGGCGGCCCAGTCCCTGGCCATGCATCCGGCGATCGACCATCCCCCATGACATGCTGGCGCTTCGGCGCGTGGGCGTGAGCATGGGCGCGAGGCTCAGGCCGCCGCAGGCCACCACCACGCGGCCGCCTTGGGTCAGGACAAGGAAAGGTGTCTCCGGGCCCAGCCCATTCAGGTGGTCCTGGAACTCCGCGCGTTCCTCGGGGGCGAAGAACGGCGACGCATTGCCGTCGAACAGCGAAAGGCAGGCGGAAAGGTCTTCCCTGCGATAGGGACGGGCAAGGATCGGATACATGCCCAAGCCATAGCGCGGAAGGAGCGGGCCTGTCGATGCGGCCCTTTTCCGGCAGAAGACACCCGTCGGCAGGACCGGCCCGCCGACGGCTCTTGGTTTCCCACCAGGCCAAAGCCCGGCAGCCGGGAGCCATCAGTCCACGATCTTGGCCTCGGTCGCGGCGCGCAGTTCGTCCTCCGAGACGCCGGGCGCGGTCTCGACGATCCTGAGCCCGCCCTCGACGACATCCAGCACACCCAGATTGGTGATGATCCGGTCGACCACGCCCTTGCCGGTCAAGGGCAGGGTGCAGGCATGCAGGACCTTCGATTCGCCCGCCTTGTTGGTGTGATCCATCACCACCACCACGCGGCCCACGCCCGCGACCAGATCCATCGCCCCGCCCATGCCCTTGACGAGCTTGCCGGGGATCATCCAGTTCGCCAGGTCCCCCTCTTCCGAGACCTCCATCGCGCCCAGGATCGCCATGGCGATCTTGCCGCCCCGGATCATCGCGAAGCTCTGCGCCGAATCGAAGAACGAGGTCTGCGGCAATTCGGTGATCGTCTGCTTGCCCGCGTTGATCAGATCGGCATCCTCCTCGCCCTCATAGGGGAAGGGGCCCATGCCCAGCATGCCGTTTTCCGATTGCAGCGTGACGTTCACGCCCTCGGGTATATGGTTCGCGACCAGCGTCGGAATGCCGATGCCAAGGTTCACATACCAGCCGTCGCGCAATTCCTGCGCCGCCCGCGCGGCCATGCTGTTGCGGTCCCAGCCCTTCACGGCCGTCTTGGTGTCGGATGCCATCACGCTTCCTCCCGCTTGCGCGTGGTGCGCTGTTCGATGCGCTTTTCATGTTCGCCCTGGATCAGGCGATGGACGTAGATCCCCGGCAGGTGGACATGGTCGGGGTCGAGCGCGCCGAGCGGCACGATCTCTTCCACTTCGGCCACGCAGACCTTGCCGCAGGTCGCGGCGGGCGGGTTGAAGTTGCGCGCGGTCTTGCGGAACACCAGATTGCCCGAGGGATCGGCCTTCCAGGCCTTGACGATCGCCAGATCGGCGACAATCCCGCGCTCAAGGATATGGGTCTGGCCGTCGAAATCCTGGTGCTGCTTGCCCTCGGCGATCACGGTGCCGACGCCGGTGCGGGTGAAAAAGCCCGGGATCCCGGCCCCGCCCGCGCGCATCCGCTCGGCCAGCGTGCCCTGGGGGGTGAATTCCAGCTCCAGTTCGCCCGAGAGATACTGGCGCATGAATTCCGCATTCTCGCCGACATAGGACGAGATCATCTTGCGGATCTGGCGGCTTTCCAGCAGCAGCCCCAGCCCGAAGCCGTCGGTGCCGCAATTGTTCGACGCCACCGTCAACTCTCGCACGCCCGATTCGCGGATCGCCTTGATCAGAAGCTCGGGGATGCCGCAGATCCCGAAGCCCCCCGCCGCGATCAGCAGACCGTCCGACAACAGGCCGTCAAGCGCAGATGCCGCGTCCGGGTAGATCTTGTTGAACCCCATTCCCTCATGCCTCCCCTCAAATCCGCATGCATTTTCCGCGATTGCGGTGCCGCGCTCCATCCGTAAGAATACTTAGACATGTAAGTAGAAAGGCATCGCATGGCCGGGCCCGAGCCACACGACCTGACCGACCCGGAACGGCTGGCCTTCCGTCACGCGCCGGATGCGATCCTGCTGCTGTCGGATCGGGTGATCCTGCGCGCCAGCCTGATGGTCGAAGAGGTCTTCGGCTGGCCCGCCGCCGCGCTGGAGGGGCAGTCGATCCGCATGCTCTATCCCCGCCGGAGCGATTACGAGATGATCGGCGCCCGGGCCGCGAAGGCGCTGCGCGACCGCGCGCTGCACAGTGACGAAAGATTCATGCTGCGCCGGGACGGACAGGTGGTCTGGATGGAGGCGCGTGGCCGGGCTCTGGACCCGCAGGCGCCGCACCGGCTTGCGATCTGGAGCTATCGGCCGCTGGAGCCCGCCGCAATGGCCGCGCGCCGGGGGGCAGAGGCCCCGGCGGCGGGCGCGGCCCTGACGGCGGCGGAAAAGCGGGTGGCGCGGCATCTGGTGATGGGTTTCACCAGCAAGGAGATCGCGCAGGCGCTGGAATGCTCGCCCCGCACGGTCGAGGTGCATCGCGCCAACATGATCCGCAAGATGGGCGTCAGGAACAGCTCCGAACTGGTCGCCCGCCTGCTTGGCGCGCGCGAGGCGGCCTAGGGCCGGTCAGCCCAGCGTCAGTCAGCCCCGGGTGGCCGGTTCAGGGCGTCGCGGCGACACCCTCGGGCCGACCGGCGACGATGAAGCGCAGCTCTTCGGGCTGGAACAGCCGGGCGGCGACGCGGCGGATGTCCGCCATGGTCACGGCCTCGATCCGGGCGTTGCGGGTGTTGGGATAATCGATCGGCATGCCCTGCACCTGCATCGCCACCAGCATCGAGGCGATGCGGCTGCTACCGTCGAACCGCAGCGGATAGGCGCCGGTCAGATAGGTCTTGGCGCGCGACAGCTCATCCTCGGTGATGCCCTCGGCGGCGATCCGGTCCCATTCGGCGCGGATCACCTCCAGCGCCTCGGCCACCTTGTCGTTCGAGGCCGAGAACTGCCCCACCAGCATCTCGGCCTGGTCGAGCCCGACCAGATAGCTGCCGATGCCATAGGTCAGCCCCCGCCGCACCCGCACCTCGGTCATCAGCCGGGCCGAGAAGCCGCCGCCCAGAACCTCGTTCAGGATATAGGCGGCGAAGAAATCCTCATCCTCCTGCCGGATGCCGCGATGGCCGAAATAGACCACCGATTGCGGCGAGGGGAAGTCGATCACGCTGATTCCGGGCGCAAGGTTCCAGGGCGCGGGCCCCGGCGGCGTCGCGCCGGTCCCGGGCAGGTCGCCCAGGATGGTGTCGATCAGCAGGCCAAGCTCTTCGGCGCCAATATCGCCCGCGGCGGCGATATAGAGGTTCTCGCGCGTCACGCTGGCCCGGTGGGCGGCGAAGATGTCGTCGCGCGTCAGATCGGTCACGCTTTCGATCGTGCCCTTGCCCGAGCTGGCATAGGGGTGATCGCCGAAGGCCAGCCGGTCGAATGCCGCGGACGCCAGCCGCGCCGGGTCGCGCGCATCGTTGCGCAGCCCGGTCAGCACCTGTTCGCGCACCCGGTCAACCGCGTCCTGGTCGAAGCGCGGCTCGGCCAGCGCGCGGGCGAGCAGCGCCGCCGCCTCGTCCCGGGTCTGGGACAGCATCCGCACCGAGACCGAGATCGCATCCGAACTGGCGCTGAAGCTGAACCGCGCGCCCAGCGAATCGCGGGCATCGGCGAAACCGTAGCTGTCGAGGTCGCCGGTGCCCTCTTCGATCAGCGCGGTCATCAGATAGACCGCGCCGCGCTTTCCCGGCGCGTCGAGCGAGGTGCCCCCGCGCATGCGGATCTCAAGCGCGACGAAGGGGATGCCGCGATCCTCGGACAGCCAGGCGGTCAGCCCGCCGGGCGAGGTCACCTCCTGGATCGTCACATCGGCGCGCAGCGGGGCGGAAAGGGCGGCGGCGGTCAGCAGGGCCCCGGCGACCAGCCGCAGGATCAGGCGGGAAAACATCATTCGTCGCCCTCCCCGGGCAGGTCGAGCCAGCCGGTCACGGCGGCATTCCTGTTCAGCACCAGCTCGGCCACCGCCATCACATCCTCGGGCGTCAGCGCATCGACGATGGCGCCGTAACCCTGGATGTCCTCAAGGCTCAGGCCAAGCGCGCGCTCTTCGCCATACATGTTGGCAAGGCCCTGCACATTGTCGCGGCTGTAGATCTCGGCGGCGCGGAAACGGGTCTTCACCCGCTCGAAGGCGGCGGGATCGACGCCTTCCTCAAGGAAACGCGCCACGGTGGCGTCCAGCGCCGCCTCGGCCTCGGCCAGGCCCACCCCGGGGGCGGGCACGATATAAAGGCCGAAAGTGCCGGAATCGAGCATGGTGCCGCTGTGGAAAGCCGCGGTATGGACCGCGACCTGGGTGTCGAACTGCAAGGCCCGCGCCAGATACGAGGTCTGGCCGGATCCGCCCAGCAACTCGGCCAGGATGCCCACGGCGGCGGCGGTCTTCTGATCGCCCGGCCGACGCGAGGGCGCCAGATAGCTGCGATAGACATAGGGGGTCGAAACCCGCTCGTCGGTGAAGGTGATGCGGCGCTCGGCCAGATGGGGAGGCTCTTGCGGGCGGTCGCGCGGCGGCACGGCACCCGAGGCCGGGATCGGGCCGTAGTGCTTTTCGGCAAGCGCGCGCACCTGATCCGGCGTCACATCGCCCGCGATGACAAGGATGGCGTTGTTCGGCGCGTAATGGCGGCGATACCAGTCCAGCGCATCCTCAAGCCCAAGCCGCTCGATCTCGTGCCGCCAGCCGATGATCGGCTGGCCGTATCGGTGGTTGAGGAACAGCGCCGCCCGCATCTGTTCGTTCAGCAGCGCGCCCGGGTCGCTGTCGGTGCGCTGGTTGCGCTCTTCCAGGATGACCTGACGCTCGGTCACGACGATCTCCTCGGTGATCCGCAGGTTCTGCATCCGGTCGGCTTCCATCTCCATCACCAGCTCCAGCCGGTCCGAGGCGATGCGCTGGTAATAGGCGGTGTAATCCCACGAGGTGAAGGCGTTGTCGTCGCCGCCATTGGCCTCGACGATGGCCGAGAACTGATCCAGCCCGATGGTGTCGGTGCCCTTGAACATCAGATGTTCCAGAAAATGCGCGATGCCGGATTTGCCATGCGGCTCGTCGGCGGCGCCGGCGCGATACCAGACCATCTGCACCACGACCGAAGCGCGGTGATCCTCGATCACCACCACCTCAAGCCCGTTGTCGAGCGTGAAGCCGCTGACCTCTTCCGCCCGCAGGGGCAGGGTCGCCAGCAGCAGAAGCAGGGCGCCCGCAAGGCCCCATGTCAGGGCCCGTGTCAGTGTCGGGGTCGCGGGCAAAAGTCCATGCAGGATTCCGGGCAGTCGCATCCGTCCCTCCGGGTCAAGGCGTGTCTCGGGGCTGCCGTGCGCGGTCGCCCGCAAGGCCGGGCGGGCGGGCACGGGGGCGGCGGGGGTCAATCCCCCAGGGTGGCGGGATCGGGCGGGGCCGAAGGCGTGCGGACGCCGCGCGCGCGCCAGCGCGCAAGCTCGGCATGCTGGTCCAGCGACATTGCCTCATAGGCCTTGTGGTAGACGTTCACGTTGAACAACCGCTCCAGCAGGCGGCCCGGATTGCGGCGCCGCCAGTCCACATCCTCGGCGGCGAGCGTCTGGCGGATCCCCGATTCGGTGCCGAAGCGCCCGGCATGGGCGAACAACGCGGCATCGGCCGAGGGCACGCCCCCGCCAGCGGCCTGCGGCCGCCCGCCAAGCGCCGCGATCGCATCGGCCTCGGGCGTGGGATCGGTCCGGTTGGACCCGCCCGGCGTGGGCTGGGGCAGTTCGCTCAGGCTGGCGGGCATCTGCAGGGGTTTCGACGGCAGGATGCCGAATTCGTCCGGGCCATTCGAGCGGATGTTCATCAGCAGCGGCGCGCCATCCTCGCCGCGCGGGCTGCAACCGACGAGCGCCAGAGCCGCAACAACTGCGACGGCGGTCACGCCTGCCCTTGCCCGCATTCCAGCCCCCGAGGTTTTGTTCTCACTCATCCGGCCCAACCTTTAGCCTAAAGGATCGTCCCCGTCACGGGGTCTTTCACCTGACCCCGGCACCCGCATCCGGCCCGCTCTCCGACCCGCCTGCGGGCTTTCCGGCGAACAGCACCAGCCCCGCCGCGCCCGCAAAGATCGCGATATCGGCGACGTTGAAGGCGAAGGGATTGTCGATGCCGCAGCAGCTCATGTTCAGGAAATCCGCCACCGCGCCATAGCGCAGCCGGTCGATCACATTGCCAAGCGCGCCCCCCACCAGAAGCCCGCCCGAGACCTGCGCCGCAAGCCCCGGCGCGCTCTTGCGCAGCCAGATCCAGACCCAGACCGAAATCACCAGCGAGACCAGGATGATGATCCAGCGCGTCACCTCGCCATCGCCCGAGAACAGCCCGAAGTTGACCCCCCGGTTCCAGGCCATGCGAAAGACCAGGAACGGCGGCCAGACCGCGATCTCGCCGCGATGGATCAGCTCCATGCCGTGCACGACCGCGATCTTCGACACCTGGTCGAGCGCGAAGGTCACGGCGGCGGTCAGGGCGGCGGCGCGCATGGATCAGTGCCGGAAATGGCGCTGGCCGGTCAGCACCATGGCAAGACCCAGCCGGTCGGCCGCCTCGATCACATCGGCGTCCTTCAGGCTGCCGCCGGGCTGGATGATGGCGCGCACGCCGTTCGCGGCCAGCACCTCGATCCCGTCGGGGAAGGGGAAGAACGCATCCGAGGCCGCGACCGACCCCACAGCCGGGCTTTCGGCCAGGCCAAGCGCCTGCGCGATCTCGCCCGCCTTGCGCGCGCCGATCATGGTGCTGTCGACGCGGCTCATCTGGCCCGCGCCGATCCCCACGGTGGCGCCGTCCTTCACATAGACGATGGCGTTCGACTTGACGTGCTTGGCGACCTTCCAGGCGAAGAACAGATCCTCCAGCTCGGCGGCCGAGGGCGCGCGCCGGGTCACCACCCTCAGGTCGGCGGGCGTGACCCCGTCCACATCCGAATCCTGCACGAGGAACCCGCCCGAGACCTGGCGGAACGACAGGAAGCCCTGCCCCGCCTGTGGCAGCGCGCCCGTGGTCAGAAGCCGCAGGTTCTTTCTCGCGGCAAAGACCGCCTTGGCCTCCTCCGTCGCCTCGGGGGCGATCACGACCTCGGTGAAGATCCGGGCGATTTCCTCGGCGGTTTCGCCGTCCAGCGTGCCGTTCAGCGCCACGATGCCGCCGAAGGCCGAGGTCCGGTCGCAGTCATAGGCGCGCAGATAGGCCTCTTTCAGCGTTGCGCCCTTGCCGACGCCGCAGGGATTGGCGTGTTTGATGATGGCGACCGCCGGGCCCTGGCCCGCGAATTCCGCCACCAGTTCGAAAGCCGCATCGGTGTCGTTGATGTTGTTGTAGCTGAGTTCCTTGCCCTGCCACTGTTTCGCCGTGGCAACGCCGGGACGGCCGGAGCCGTCAAGGTAGAACGCCGCCTTCTGATGCGGATTCTCGCCATAGCGCAGGGTCTGGGCCAGCTTGCCCGCCATGGCGCGATGGCGCGGCGCATCCTCGCCGATCGCCGCCGCGAGCCAGGTCGAAACCGCCGAGTCATAGGCGGCCGTGCGGGCATAGGCGGTCAGGGCAAGGCGCTGGCGGAACGGGTAAGAGGTGCCGCCGGTCGCCTCGATTTCGGCCAGCAGGGGCGCGTAATCCGCCGGATCGGTCACCACCGCGACGAAAGCGTGGTTCTTCGCCGCCGCCCGGATCATCGCCGGGCCACCGATGTCGACATTCTCGACCGCGGTGGCGTAATCGGCGCCCCTGGCGACGGTTTCCTCGAAGGGATAGAGGTTCACCACAAGCAGGTCGATGCCGCCGATGCCATGCGCCTCCATCGCCGAGACGTGATCGGCATTGTCGCGCAGCGCCAGCAGCCCGCCATGCACCGCCGGGTGCAGGGTCTTCACCCGCCCGTCCATCATCTCGGGGAACCCCGTCACCTCGGCCACGTCGCGCACCGGCAGGCCCGCCTCGCGCAGGGCCTTTGCCGTGCCGCCGGTGGACAGCAGTTCCACCCCCCTGTCGTGCAGCGCGCGCGAGAACTCCAGCAGGCCGGTCTTGTCGGACACAGAAATCAGCGCGCGGCGCAGGCGGACGGCTTCGGTGGGCGCAGAGGAAACGGGGGCGGTGATCGACATGATGGCCTCTCGTGGATGGCGGGCGGTCAGATGGGGACCGGCTCGTCGCGGTCCAGATCGCGGATGGCGAGCGGAGTATCCTGTGCCTTGGCCAAGGTCCAGCCGATCCGGGTTTCAAATTCCCGCGCCCGGCCCGAAAGCACGATCTGCTGCGCGGGCCGGGGTTTGAGCCTTCCCTTCTCAAGAAACACCGAAGCGTCGAGCGAAAGGCGGCAGCGCCCGTCATGGCGGAAGACCCAGATCTCGCCCGAGCGAAGCTGCATCGAGACCGCGTGCCCCCCCATGTCCAGCGTGGCATCCACCTCGGGGTGCAGGTGGAAGCGGATGGTGAAGCCGATCCCTTCCAGCTTCGAGCGGTCGAGCAGCATGGAAAACCGCGCCTGCGCCGCCGCGCCCTGGGCCGAAAGCGTATCGGTGCCGCCCAGGCGGCGCCCGTCCGAGGACAGGTGCAATTCCCGCCCCGCCAAAAGGCCATGGGTCGCCACCCAGCCGTCATGCGCCATGACGACCAGTGCGTCCTCGCCCCCCGACTGGCGCAGGCTGGTGACGCGGGCGCGCTCTTCCAGAAGCTCGGTGCCGCTGCCGAACCGCGAGGACGAGGCCCCGCTGATCGAAAGCGCCGAATGCGATTGCGTGGCCCGGCCCGCAAGGCGCCATTCCACCCCGAAGGGCCGACCCGAGCCGCAATTGACGATCAGGGGCCGCCGCCCCGAGGTCAGCTCGAACGCCCCGGTCGAAGCATGCGCGCCGGCCCGCGCAGCCCCCCCCGGGGGATCTGCGGCATCCAGGATGACGCTGCTGCGCCCGCCCGACAGCCGCATATAGCCCATGGCCTGCACCGCATGGCCGGGCGGGCGCAGCATGGCCGAGGCCGACAGCGCCTGGTCCAGCCGCCCGTCGATCCCCGCGCCGCCGCCGTGAAAGCGCGGCAGGCTGCCGTCGGAATGGCGCAGCACGCGCAGGCAGGGCGCGATCCGGTCGATCGCCTGCGACAGGGCGGCGGGGATCGGGCGCTCGGCCTCGGCCAGCGCGCGCACGGCCCAGGCCAGAAGCGTGAGGATCTCGGCCAGTTCCTCGGGGTTGCGCGAGGCGATGGCGCCGCCCGCGTCGATCTGCGCCGCGCATTCGCGCGCCAGCGCCCGGGCGGCGGGGGCGGCGTGAGGATCCATCCCCGCCAGGGACAGACCGGCGTAGAGCAGGCCGATCTGCGCCTCGAACCGGGGCAGGCCCGGGGCGGCGGCGGGGGCGCGGCGGGCAAGAAACGCCGTCTGCCGCGCCAGCGCCGCGAACCAGGCGTCATGCGCGGCCTTGTCCTGGCCCGACATCAGGAAGGCCGCGTGATGGATCCAGCGGATCATCCGCCGCCCGGTCAGCCCCGGCGTCCAGCCCGGCCCCCGCCCCTGGCCGAATCGTGCGATCCAGCGCCCGGTCCAGTCCTGGGCCAGCCTGCGCGCCTGCGGCGTGCCAAGCGCCGCCAGGTCGTCGAGCCAGGCGAAACCATGCGCCTCGGCGCCGAAAGCGGCATCGGGGAGCGGAATGTCCCAGATCGCCTTGCCCGGCGCCTCGGCCAGATGGCCCGCCAGCAGGATATTGCCCGCCAGAATCTGCTTGCCGCGCGCATGCAGCCCGAAAGAGCGCGGCTCGGGCTGCGAGACGAAGGCGGTGACCGTCGGTTTCCGCCCCGCACGCCATGCGGCATAGCGGTTGGCCAACCGCTCGCGGCCGCTGGGGATTGCGTTCGGTCCTTCCACGCGCGATTGCCCTTTGCTGCCCGGCCTTTGGTTCCCGCCTCTGCCCAGGTTCGCCCGGGCGCCTTTGGCCGCGACAATAGCCGCTGGCGGCCACGCTGTCACCACGGGGCGAAACCGGCGGATAAGGCGGTGTTGCCCGATCGCGGCGCCCGCCCGGCCGGAAACGGTCCCGCCGGGCGGCGGATCGTGCTAAGGCGGGCGCAAGGGCGAACCGGACGGCAATATGTCGGCAGGTAGGGGTTCAGCAGGCGGGGGATCGGCATGGCTTCGGCGCGGCGCAGGGCGAAAGGGACGAAAATGGCGATCTGGATCGGCCTCGGGCTGATGGCGCTGGCGTTCTGGGGCGGGCTGCTGTGGCGGCTTGCCCCACCGCGCATGCTCGACGATGCCGCCTTCGCCGCCGCCTATGCCACGCCGCTGCCCCCGCCCGAGGGCGGGATCCGGGTCTATCACCTCGGCCATTCGCTGGTCGGGCGCGACATGCCCGCGATGCTGGCGGCAGCGGGCGGACATGGCTGGAACAGCCAGCTCGGCTGGGGCGCCTCGCTGAAAAGCCATCTCGACGGCACCGTGCCGGGCTTTGCCGAGGAGAACGCCACCCCCGCCTTCCGCCCGGCCGACGAGGCGGCGGCAAGCGCGGATTACCCCGTCTTCGTCCTGACCGAGATGGTCGAGCTGAAGGATGCGATCCGCTATCACGATTCCGCCGCCGCGCTGGCCGAATGGGCCCGCCGCATCCGCGCCGCCAATCCCGGGGCCCGGATCTATCTCTACGAGACCTGGCACCGCACCGACGATCCCGCCGGATGGCTGGAACGCATCGACGGCGACCTCGCGCTTTTGTGGGAGGGGCGGCTCCTGCGCCCCGCCATGGCCGCGCCCGGGGTCGGCACGATCCATGTCATTCCCGGCGGCCAGGTCATGGCCGCCGTCATGCGCGAGGCCGAGGCCGGGCGCATCCCCGGCGTGAATGGCCGCGAAGACCTGCTGTCGGACGAGATCCATTTCTCCGACCTCGGCGCCTGGGTCATGGCGATGACCCATTTCGCGGTGATCCATGGCCGCTCGCCCCTGGGCCTGCCCCATGTGCTGCCGAAGGCCGACGGCACGCCGGGCGGCGCCCCCTCGGAGCCCGCCGCCCGCGCGATCCAAGAGGTGGTCTGGCGCGTCGTCACCTCCTATGCTGCGACCGGCGTGGCAAGGCGCGATGGATTGCCTCCGGTGATGCAAGACGGGTGACGAGTATGTTCGGTTTTCTGGCGGCGATCCTTTTCATCGGCCATTCGCTGGCCGACCCCAATCTGCCCAGCCTGGTCGAGGCCGGGATGCAGGCGGCTGCGCTGCGCGACGGCACGCCCCCCGCCGAGGTCGAGGTGCAGGGGATCGAGGGCGCGCCCCTGGCCTGGAATTGGGACAATTCCGCCCAGGTCGGCGGCGTGGACGGGCGCGCGGCGCTGACCTCGGGGCGGATCACCGACCTGGTGCTGACCGAGGCCCAGCCGATCGCCGATCACGTCGAAGGGATGGACAGCGCCGGTCTTGTCGCTCGTTGGGCCACGGCCGCCCGCGCCGCCAATCCCGAGACCCGTGTCTGGCTTTACGAGAGCTGGCCCCCGCTCGGCTCCGGCGGCGCCGGGGAATGGCGGGCGCGGATCGCGGCCGACCTGCCCCAATGGCGGGCGGCGGCGGGCGAGGCGGCCCGGATCATCCCGGCGGGCCAGGCCATGGCGGCGCTTTCCCTTGCGCTTGAGGCGGGCGAGGTGCCGGGCCTCTCCTCCATCGACGCTTTCCTCGACGACGCGGGGCGGCTTGGTGGCAAGGGGCATTATTTCGTCGCGATGGTGCATGTCGCGGCATTGACCGGCACCTCGCCCGAGGGGCTGCCCGCAAGGCTGTTCAGGATCTGGCCCTCGCGCGATGCGGTGATCGACGATGCGCAGGCGGCAGCCTTGCAGCGGATCGCCTGGCGGGCGGTGTCGGGGTTCGAGACCACGGCGGGCGGGGCCAGCGTGGCGGAAGGGGTGGGCATCGGGTCGGGTGCTGCCTCCGCAGGCGCGCCCTCCGCCGAGGATCCGCCCGCAGACACCCCCTCCGCAAGTTCCCTCATACCCGGCGTTCCGGCCGAGGCCGGTCCCGAGATCCAGCCAGAAACCCTCGCGGATGCGGCAGAACCCGCGACAATCGCCCCCGAAGCGACCGGCTCCGAAACCCCGGCCTCCGAACGCCTGCCCGCCGAGGCCCCGGAAACCGCGACGCCAGAGACGGCCGCCGCCGAAGCCGCCGCCGAAACCGCCCCGGCCCCATCCCCCCCGGAAACCACAGCCCCGACCGGCTTCGCCCCCATCACCAACCCCGACCTGGGCTTCGGCCTGGCCGGGGTAAACGACTGGTCGGTGCAGCAGCCCTTCCTCGACGTGATGAAGACCGCGCGGCCCTGGACAGGCCATCTGCCGGGACAATGGGGCGGCTGGGGGGAGGCGGATCTGCGCCGCGCGGGCGCGCTGGACCAGGACGGCTGGCCCCTGCGCCTGCCCCCGGAGCTGACCGGGATCGCGACGCTTGTCCTCACCGACCTGCCCGCCGATGCGGGCGGCGTCGCCGGGCGATATGTGCTCAGCCATGAGGGCCACGGCGAGATCAGGCTCGACGGGCGCGCCGGGGTGGTGTCGCGCGCGCCCGGGCGCATCGTCTTCGACTACACCCCCGGCCCCGGCGCGGTCCTCGTGACCCTGCTCGAAATCGACGAGGCCGATCCCATCCGCGCCATCCGCATCCTGCGCGAGGACCGCGAGGCGCTTTTCGCCGCGGGCGAGATCTTCAACCCCGACTGGCTGGCCCGGATCGAGGGCGCGCGGCTTCTGCGCTTCATGGACTGGATGGCGACGAACGATTCCACCCTTTCGCGTGCAGCGGATCGGCCCCGGCCCGGGGATTACTCCTGGGCGCGCGAGGGCGTGCCGGTCGAGATCGCCGTGGCGCTGGCGAACCGGCTGCGCGCCGAGCCCTGGCTGAACATCCCCCATATGGCCGAGGATGCGTTGGTGGCCGATATGGCGGCGGCGGTGGCCGAAGGGCTCGACCCCGGCCTGCGCGCCTGGGTGGAATATTCGAACGAGGTCTGGAACTGGCAATTCGCCCAGGCCGCCTGGGCCGAGGACCTGGGGCTGGCCCGCTGGGGCGCGAAACATGCCTGGGTGCAATATTACGCCCTGCGCGCGGGCCAGGTCATGTCGATCTGGTCCAAGGCGTTGCCCGCCGACCGGCTGGTGCGGGTGGTGGCGACCCAGACCGGATGGCAGGGGCTGGAGGAGGATATTCTGGCCGCGCCGCATGTCCTGGCCGAGGGCCTGCCTCCACCCGCCCAAGGGTTCGATGCCTATGCGGTGACGGGCTATGTCTCAGGCCATCTCGGCTCGCATGAGCGTCACCCGGCGCTGATGGAATGGCTGGCGCAGTCGCGCGCCACCGCCGAGAAGGACGCGGCGGAACGCGGCCTGACCGGGGCCGAGGCCGAGGCCCATGTCGCGGCCCATCGCTTCGATCTGGCGATCGAACGGGCGGCGGCCGAGATCCTCGACGGCGGCGTGACCGGCCAGCCGGTCGACACGCTGGCCCAGGTGACGGGCGAGATCTTCCCCTATCACGCCGAGGTCGCCGCCCGGCACGGGCTGCGGCTGGTGATGTATGAGGGCGGCACCCATGTCGTCGGCCTTGGCCCCGCCGTCGAGGATGAGGAGCTGACCGCCTTCTTCGCCGCGCTGAACTATGCGCCGCAGATGGGCGAGATCTATTCCGGCCTGCTGCGGGGCTGGGCGGCGGCGACCGATGCGCCCTTCAACGCCTTCGTCGATGTCGCCGCCCCCGGCAAATGGGGAAGCTGGGGGACGCTGCGCCATCTTCACGACGACAATCCACGCTGGCGCGCGCTGACCCGGGGCTGCCCCACATGCTGAGCGTGATCGTCCCGGCCTCGAACGAGGCGGGCTGGATCGCCCGTTGCCTGGGGGCGGTCTTCGCCTCGGACCCGGTGCCGGGCGGGGCCGAGGCCATCGTGGTCGCCAATGGCTGCCGCGACGACACCGCCGAGGTGGCGCGCGGGGTCGCGGTGCCGCCGGGCTGGCGGCTTGAGGTCATCGAGCGCGACCAGGGCTCGAAACCCGGGGCGCTGAATGCAGGCGACGCGGCGGCACGGGGCGGGATCCGGGTCTATCTGGATGCCGATTGCACCCTCTCGCCCCCGGTGCTGGCCCAACTCGCCACGGCGCTGGCGGGCGAGGCCCCGCTTTACGCCGGGGCGACGCCGGTGATCCCGCCCGCGCGCTCGGCGCTGACGCGGGCCTATGCGCGGTTCTGGCGGCAATTGCCGTTCAACCACATGGTGGCGCCGGGCTACGGGCTTTTCGCGGTGAATGCCGCCGGGCGGGCGCGATGGGGGGCGTTTCCGCCGATCATCTCGGACGATACCTTCGTGCGGCTGCAATTCGCGCCCGGGGAAAGGGTGCAGGTGCCCGGGCATTACGACTGGCCGATGGTCGAGGGCTGGCGCGCCCTGGTCCGCACCCGCCGCCGCCAGGATGCGGGCCTGCGCGAGCTGGAGGCGATGCACCCGGGCCTGATGTCGCGCGAGGGCAAGCCGCGTCTGGACAAGGCCGGGCTTGCGCGGCTGATCCTGCGCGATCCGGCGGGGTTCGCGGCCTATGCGGCGGTGTCCCTTGCCGTCCGGGCCGGGAAGGCCGGGCCGGGGTTCACGCGCGGTCGCTGAGGGGAGCGCCGGTGAGGTTGGGGGCTGAACCGCCAAGCGCCCCGGCGAACAGCGCCGCCAGACGCGCCGCCTCGCGGTCGATGTCGTGACGCTCCAGAACCCGGGCGCGGGCGGCCCCTCCCATCCGCGCCAGATCGGCGCGGGGAAGCGCGGCGAGGCGGCGGATCGCCCCGGCGAAGGCCCCCGCATCGCCTGCGGGCACCAGCCAGCCGGTTTCGGGCGTGACCAGTTCCGGCACCCCCGCGATGGCGGTGGCGATGGCCGGGCGACCGGCGGCGAAAGCCTCCATCACCACCATCGGCAGCCCCTCGGCGAACGAGGGCAGCGCCAGCGCATGCGCCCCCGCCAGCGCCGCGCGCACGCCCGCCTCGTCCAGCCATCCGGCCAGCGTGACCCGCGCGCCAAGGCCCGCCGCCTCGATCCGCGCGGCAAGCAGCGGGCGGAAGGGGCCGTCGCCGACGATGGTCAGATGCAGCCCCGGCAGTTCGGACGCCACCTGCGCCATGGCCTCGACCAGCAGGGGAAAGCCCTTCTGCTCGGCCAGCCGCCCGATGGCGACCAGCCGGATCGGGCCTTCGGGCAGGGGGGCGGGTTCGGGAAAGCGCCAGGGCTCGATCCCGCAATGGACGACCTTCAGGCGCGGCCAGATCTCATAGCCGCTCCAGCGGCAAAGCTGCGCGCGCCCGAAGCTGGAGATCGCCACCGAAAAGCGCGCCCTCGCGGTCTTTTCCCCCAGGGAATGCGCGCGGGCCGCGTCGAATTCCTCGGGGCCGTGGGTGGTGAAGGAAAAGCCGAAGCCTCCGGCCTCGGCGGCCAGCATGGCGACCGTGGCCGAATTGGTGCCGAAATGGGCATGGACATGGCCAAGGCCAAGCGACCGGCAGCGCCGGGCGATCTCCAGCCCCTCCAGCCAATAGACCAGATGCCGCAGCCGCCCGCCGGTCCCCGGCGCGCCGCCCGCGCCGCCCTATGCGCGGATGATCGCGCG
>NZ_JBEFZE010000005.1:0-216100 GCF_042762395.1 Pseudogemmobacter sonorensis | reverse complement strand
CCCCGCTCGGTGATCTGAGCGACCGCGTCACGCTTGAAGTCGTCGCTGAAAAAGCCTGTGCCCATCATGGCCTCCTTGCCTCAAAATTAGCAAAAAAGGCGGCCAAAAAACATGGGGCTATTAAAACCTGCTGGTAGTCGGTGGCGGCGCAGTCGGCGGATCTGCGCGAGGCCGGCGTCCTTGTCGGCCTGAAATGCCCGGGGCTGACCATCGCCGAAGAGGTTCTTCAGCATATCCTGGAGGTTTCGCGCGCGGTGGCCCGGCTCGTGGTGTCGAACCTCAACAAGGCGAAGGACTACGCCCGGGTCGATGGCGAGTGGGATCGGCGCGACGGATATTCCCCATATCGCCTGGCTGACGGGGCAGGCTCCCGCACCGCGGAGGATCCTCGGATAACCGCGCCCGTGAAAAGCATGGGACGCCGCCCAGCCGATGCCGGTGACGGCCGCCAGGCGATGTGGCTCTCCCTGAAAAAGGTGCCGAATCGGATCACGGTCGCAGCGATCGCGAAACAGACCCGGTTCAACCGCTCGACCGTCCTGCGCTATCTGAAGGCGCTGACCGAGGCGGGCCATCTGGAATACCTCGAACCGCCGCCGGGCCGCCCCGGCGCCTGGAAGCTGATCAGCGACATGGGTCATCACGCCCCGCGCGTCCGGGCCGATGGAAGCAAGGTCACGCTGGGCGAGGTCGTCGGCCAGCTCTGGCTTGCGATGTGCGGTCTCAATGATTTCGACTTCCGCGACCTGATACAGAACGCCTCGATCGAGATCCCCGAGTCCACGGCGAAGGATTACTGCAAGCGGCTGCTGGCCGCAGGTTATCTTCGGGTGCGGACGAAGGCCGATCCTGCCCGGGGCCGCATCGCGCGCTACCGCCTGATCCGTCCCTCGGGTCCGAAGGCACCGCGGATGCAGAGGGTCCGTCAGGTCTATGACCCGAACACCGGCGCTATCTATCCGGCGGAGGCAGGGCTGTGAGTGCTGCCACCCCCCTTTATATCGCTCGCACCAGCCAGAGCCGGGTTGCGAAGCGCCTGAACCGCTCGGCCTCACTCGTCTCCTATGTGCTTCGGGCGAAATACCCGCGCGACATGGAGGCGGTCGAGGAAGTGGTTCGGGGCGTGTTCATGGACTGCACGGTTTTGTGCCCGGCCCTCGGCGAAATTTCCACCGCGGCCTGCCGCGACTGGATGCTCAAGGCCCGGTCATTTTCCAACGAAAACAGCGAGCGGGTCCGCATGTATCGGACCTGCCGGTCCTGCCCGCGCGCGAAGAAGGAGGCGGTTTCGTGACCTTGCCGTCCCTCGCTTTCCTGCCCACCGATGTGGTTCTTGATCGCTTTCTGCGCCGCACGCGGGCCCCGTTGCCCGATCTGACCGGCCGCGACCAGACCCGCGAGATCAGCCGCCGCCGTCAGGAGCTGATGTGGCTCCTTCGGCAGCTCACCACCGCCAGCATGGGGCAGATCGGCGCCATGCCGGGCGGGCGCACCGCAGCCACAGTGGATGAGGGCGTGAATCGGGTTTCCATGCGCGCCCTCAACGAACCGGTCTACCGGAAGGCCCTAGCCGATCTCCGGGAAGCGATCCTGACCCCAGAGCCGGTCACGGTTGAACGGATCCTTGCCCAGCACCAACGACACCAGCGCGGCCAGCCCGTCATGACCTTTCCGGATCGAGCCATGGGCGCCATTGGTTCAAGCCTGATGGCGAGGGATCGCTTTCGTCGCGACCATGATCCGAACCCGGTTCGACGGGAAGATCATGCGCCGACCGTCAGCGCGCGGGCCACCGATGCTATCCGATCTGCCGAGGCCCCGGCTTCCAGGCGGATGGCCACAGCGCCGACGACGAACTCGGCCCTCTCCGCCACAGGCCGCACGACGGCAGGGGGCGGCTCGTCGCCCGGGCCCAGCATCAACGTCGCGAACTCTACGGGGTCTTCCGGCGCGGGCAGAACCAGCCGCCCCTTCCGTGCCAGCGTTCGCCAAGATGATACATGGTTTGCAGGCAAGCCGTGCCGTCGCGCCACCTCGTTCACCGTTGCGCCAGGCTCCAGCGTTTCCGCCACGACCCGCGCCTTCACCTCATCTGGCCACTTCCGGTTCCAACGGCCTCGGCCGCCAACCGGGAGAACCTCCAATGCAGTCTCCATGGAGAAACTCCCTCCTGATCATCACGAACATCCAATGCGACGATCAGCTCAAAGCCTGGAAGGTGCGGTCCAGCCGCCCCTTACGGTCATCGGCGATCCGAAATTGAAGGGTTTCTGCGCCCAGATTACGAAACCTTGCGATACAACGCCAACAAAACCGACGGATCATCACGCAAAATCAACGCGTTCAACGTTGTTCACACAGGACTCATGAGTCCAGAGCCTACAGCTTCTTCATCGATATCGTGAACACGATCATCATCGCGATATTCTCGGCATAGGCAGACGGGCGCGCGGCCGCCCCGGCGCACCGCGCGGCCGGGCCCTCCACCGCGCTGCCCCCCAGCGCCCGGGCCTCAGAGCGAGAGATCGGCAAACCCCTGATCGCTGGCCAGCGAGCGTTCGGCGACCCGCATCAGCCGCGCCCATACCGCCGCAAAGCCGGTGCCATCGCCGCGCGCAAGGCACATCTGCGCATCCTTGGCGACAAGGCCAAGGCTGATCATGCCCAGGTTCTCGGCCATGGACTGAAGCTTCTTCAACTGCCGCGACAGGTCCTCCATCCGCCGCGCGCGCACCTGGGCGGCGATTCCGGCCATGGTGAGCGCCAGCTCTCCCAGCGCGCGGGTCACCATGCGCTCGGCCGTGGCCGTGCCCAGATTGCGATAGATTGCGGCGATCGCCTCGCCATCCTGCAAGATCCGCTCTCGCGGATGCAAAATCGTCATATTCGTCATGCCGTCACCCCGACGTGCCCCACTGACCCCGGGGGATCATGGCCCCCTCAGGCTTTAGACTTTGCTAAAGACAGCGGGAAACAGGCGTGGAATCTCGGATTTTGCCACTCGCATTTTTCGCAAATGCGGCATACTTCCGCTGAAGAAGGAGCAAGCCAATGCAGAATGTTCGCCCCCTCCCCAACTATCTGGTCCAGCGGTTCCACGGCTGGCGCGCCACGGCCTATCAGCAGAATCGCGTCTGGTATCGCCGCCTGGCCGAATCCGGCCAGCACCCGCGCGCCATGGTCATCTCGTGCTGCGATTCGCGGGTGCATGTCACCTCGATCTTCGGCGCCGACGAGGGCGAGTTCTTCATCCACCGCAATATCGCGGGCCTGGTGCCGCCCTATACACCCGACGGCAAGAACCACGGCACCTCGGCGGCGGTGGAATATGCGGTGGCCGCGCTTGGCGTGGCGCATCTGATCGTGGTGGGCCATTCCAATTGCGGCGGCGTCAAGGGCTGCCACGACATGTGCACCGGGATCGCGCCGCAACTGGAAGAGGAAACCAGCTTCGTCGGACGCTGGATGGATATCCTGCGCCCGGGGTTCGAAAAGGTCTCGCACCTGCCGCAGGACGAGATCCTGCCCGCGCTGGAACGGCAGGCGGTGCTCACCAGCCTGGAAAACCTGATGACCTTCCCCTTCGTGCGCAAGGCGGTCGAGAACGACCTGCTGACCCTGCACGGGCTCTGGAACAACACCGGCGAGGGCGAGTTGCAGCAATACGATCCGCGGAGCGAGGCTTTCGTCACGATCTGAGGCCCCGATGCGCCCGCGTGGAACCTGCCGATAGTGGCTCAGATCGCCTTACCGGCCAGCAGACGGGGCAATTCGCCCTCTACCCCCGCCGCCTGGCGGATGAAGCGCCGCCGCAGGCCCGGCAGGGCGTTGACCAGCCCCAGCCCCAGGCCGCGCCCGGCGCGCAGCAAGGGATTGTCGTTCGAGAACAGCCGCGCCACCGCATCCATGCCAAGCGCCAGCGCGGTCGCGTCGAAGCGCCGCCAGGTCTGGTAGCTTTCCAGCGCCACCCCCGCGCCGAAATCCTCGCCCCGCCGATGGGCCAGGATCAGCACCTCGGCCAGCGCGGCCACGTCGCGCAGGCCCAGATTGAGCCCCTGCCCGGCCACCGGATGCACGCCATGGGCGGCATCGCCCACCAAAGCCACCCGTTCGGCGACGAATTTCTCGGCCAGCGACAGGGTCAGCGGATAAGTGAACCGCGCGCCTGCCAGCGCGATCTCGCCCAGGAAATCGCCAAAGCGCGGGCGCAGGGCGGCGAGATATTCGTCGTCGGGCAGGGCCTGGATCGCCTCGGCGCGCGCGCTCTCCTCGCTCCAGACGATCGAAGAATGGAAGCCCCCCGGCAAGGGCAGGATCGCGAGCGGGCCCGCCGGCATGAAGAACTGCTGCGCCACGCCCTCGTGATCCTTCTCGTGTCGGATCGCGGTCACAAGCGCGGTCTGGCCGTAGCCATGGCCAAGGCGGCGGATCCCGGCGCGCGCGGCCACCCCAGATCCGCGCCCGTCACAACCGACCAGCAGCCGCGCCCCAAGGCGCCGACCGGAGGCGAGATCGACAGTGATGCTCCTCGGCGTGACGTCCTGCCCCGTCACCGTCTCGCCCGGGACCAGCGTGATCGCGGGTTCGGCCCGCATCGCCTCAAGAAATGCGGCGTAAAGGAAGCGGTCCTCCAGCATGAAGCCCATCGGACCCTCTTCGATCTCGTTCGAATCGAAGCTGAGGAAGAACGGCGCGGGGCCCTCTCCGGCGCGGCCGTCGCTGGCCTTGATGCGCAGGATCGGCTGGGCCTTCCCGGCCACGGCGGACCAGACCCCGATGGCCGAGAGCAGGCGCTTCGACGCCAGCGCAAGCGCATAGGCGCGGCCGTCGAAACCGGGTTCGGCCCGCGCGGGGGCGGGACGGGCATCGACGATGGTGACCCGAAGCCCGCCCTGCGCTAGCGCCAGCGCCAGCGCCGGTCCGTTCAGCCCGCCGCCCGCGATCAGAACATCACTTTCCATGCCGCTTGCCTCCATGCCCCTTGCCTATTGCGCCGCCGGGCCATTGTCCATGTGCCGCCTTGCCGCTAGCCTTGCGCGAGGCGGGCAAGCAGGCGAGGCAAGCATGAGCGGAACGTGGTTCCACATGACGGCGGCGGAACTGGGGCGCGAGATCGGCAAGGGCCGCATCAACCCGGTCGAACTGGCCGAGGCGTTCTTCGAACGGATCGCCGAACATAGCCTGTCGCCGCGCATCTATGCCCGGCTGACCGAGACCCGGGCCAGGGGCGAGGCGGTCGCGGCGGCAGCCCGCGCGGCCTCGGGCTTTCGCAAGGGGCCGCTCGACGGGGTGCCGGTCAGTTGGAAGGACCTCTTCGACACCGCTGGAACCGCGACCGAGGCGGGCTCGGCGCTGCTGGCGGGCCGGGTGCCCGAAGCCGATGCCGAAGTGCTTGAGACGGCGACGCTTTCCGGCCTGGTCTGCCTTGGCAAGACCCATATGTCGGAACTGGCCTTTTCGGGGCTGGGCCTCAATCCGGTGACCGCGACCCCGCCCTGCCTGAACGACGAAGCGGCGGTCTCGGGCGGATCATCTTCCGGCGCGGCCGCCTCGGTCGCCTTCGGGCTGGCGCCCGCGGCGATCGGCTCGGACACCGGCGGCTCGGTGCGGATCCCGGCGGCCTGGAACGATCTGATCGGGCTCAAGACCAGCCATGGGCGACTTTCGCTGCGGGGAACCGTGCCGCTTTGCGGTGAATTCGACACCCTGGGCCCGCTGGCCCATTCGGTCGAGGATTGCGCACTGCTTCTGGCCGCGCTGGAGGGTGGCAGGCCGGTGGACCTGACCGGGGCCGATCTGTCGGGCACCCGCCTTGCGGTGCTTGAGACCGTGGCGCTCGACGACCTGCGGGCGAGGCCCGCGCGCGGGTTCGAGGATGCCTGCACCCGCCTCGCCCGCGCGGGCGCCCGGATCGAGCGGATCTCGGCCCCCGAGATCGCCGAGGCGATGGCGCTGACCGGGATCCTCTACACCGCCGAGGCCTATGGCATCTGGCGCGAGACCATCGAGGCCGCGCCCGAAAAGATGTTCCCCCCCATCCTGGAACGCTTCCGCGCCGGGGGCACGTTCCTGGCCGCCGATTACGTCGCGGCCTGGCGGCGGCTGCGCGATCTGCGCGGGGTCTGGGCGGCGCGGGTCGCGGGTTTCGACGCGGTGCTGCTGCCCACCTCGCCCATCCTGCCGCCCGATGCGGCGCGGCTGATGCGCGACGGCGACTATTACGTGACCGAAAATCTACTGGCCCTGCGCAACACCCGGATCGGCAATCTGACGGGGGGCTGCGCGCTGACGCTGCCGACCTCGGAACCCTCCTGCGGGATTTCGCTGATGGCGCCGCCGATGGGCGAAGAGCGGCTCTTGCGGCTTGGCGCGGCGGCGGACCGGGCCCTGGGCTGAGGCAGGGCCGCGCGCCAAGGGGACATAAAAGCCACAATTCGCCCCACCAACCCCTAGGGATGGTTGAGAAAATCTGGACCACCGCAGGATCCGGCGCTATCTTGGCCGCAAACGGGGCGATACGACCCCGGCGATGAGGCAGCAATGATCTTTCCTGAGCGGTTCTCGAACCTGCCGGATTATGCGTTTCCGCGCCTGCGGAAACTTCTGGATGCGCACGCCCCCGGCGGCGATCCCATTGCCATGACCATCGGCGAGCCGAAACACCCCATGCCCGGTTTCGTCGGCCCGATCCTGGCCGAAAACCTTGCCGGTTTCGGCGCCTATCCGCCCAATGACGGCACGCCCGCGCTGCTGGCCGCCATATCGGGCTGGATCGCGCGGCGCTACGGCGTGTCCCTGTCCGAAGACCGCCTGATGGTGCTGAACGGCACGCGCGAGGGGCTGTTCAACGCCTGCGTCGCGCTGTGTCCCGAGGCGAAGAAGGGCCGCCGCCCGACCGTCCTGATGCCGAACCCGTTCTATCAGGTCTATGCCGTGGCCGCCCTCGCCATGGGGGCCGAGCCGGTCTATGTCCCCGCGACCGCCGCCACCGGCTTTCTGCCCGATTTCGCCGCCCTGCCCGCCGAGGTGCTGGACCGCGCGGCGCTGGCCTATGTCTGTTCGCCCGCCAATCCGCAGGGCGCCGTCGCCTCGCGCGACTGGCTGGCGGATCTGCTGGCGCTGGCCGAAACCCATGATTTCGCGGTCTTTTCCGACGAATGCTATTCCGAGATCTGGCGCGACGCACCGCCGCCCGGCCTGATCGAGGTCGCCGCCGCGACCGGCGCCGATCCCGAGCGGGTGGTGGTCTTCAACTCGCTCTCCAAACGCTCGAACATGCCGGGGCTGCGCTCGGGCTTCGTCGCGGGCGGGGCCGAGGCCATCCGCCGCATCCGCCAGTTGCGCGCCTTTGCCGGCGCGCCGGTGCCGCTGCCGCTGCAAAAGGTGGCCGAGGCCTGCTGGTCGGATGAGGAACATGTCGCGGCCTCGCTGGCGCTCTACCAGCAGAAATACCGCATCGCCGCCGAGGTCTTCGCGGGCCATCAGGATTTCCGCCTGCCCGATGGCGGCATGTTCCTGTGGCTTGCGGTGGACGACGGCGAAGCGGCCGCGTTGCGGCTTTGGCGCGAAACCGGGGTCCGGGTCCTGCCCGGCGCCTATCTGTCGCGCGACACCGAAACCGGAAATCCGGGCAAGGAATATATCCGGGTGGCGCTGGTCGCTCCCCAAGAAGAAACGCAGCGCGGGCTGACCAGGCTCCGCGACTGCCTCTATGTTTGACGAGGGCAAGGCATGGCATCCTGGCAGGCAAGACAGCGCGATCCGCTTCTCGATCAAGGCACGCAGATGATGCTTGAGCGTCGCGGGCGTGAGTTGATCGGCGTGGCCCTGGTTCTGGTCGCGGTGCTGTTCGCGCTGATGCTGGGCAGCCATTCGCCCGAGGATCCGGGCTGGATGGTCTCGACCCAGGAGCCCGCCCGCAACATGCTGGGCCGGTTCGGCGCCGCCGTCTCGGCCACGCTGATGATCCTGATCGGGCGCGGCGCCTGGGCGATTCCCCTGATCCTGCTGGCCTGGGGGTTGCGCTTCGTCCTGCATCGCGGGGCCGAGCGGGTGCTGGGCCGGATGGTTTTCGCCGTGATCGCGGTGGTGCTGGCCTCGGTCCATGCCGAGACGCTGACGCCGCCCGCGGGCTGGCCGCATGACTACGGGCTGGGCGGGATGTTCGGGATGACGGCGGTCGGCGCGCTGCTGGGGCTTTTGCCGGTGTCGATGGCGGTCGGGCTGAAGCTGGTCGCGGTCCTGTCCTTCTTCGCGCTGATCGCGCTTTTGCTTTACGTCACCGGCTTCGACCGGGCCGAATTGCGGGTGATCCGCGCGGCGCTGGTCCTCGGCTCGGTCCTGAGCTGGAACCAGTTGATGCAATGGATGGGCAAGGGCGCGAGCGGGGCGGTGTCGGCCTCGCGCGCCATGGCGGCGCGCCGCCGCCTCGCGCGTGAGGATCTGCAGTCCTCCGATCCCGTCCTCCACGGTGCCGCCGCGCCGCTTTCGGCGACAGGGGCGCCGGGCGCACGCGGCGTGGTGCGCCGTCCCGCCGCGGGTTTCGTCGATGCGGGCGATCTTGCGCCCGAGCCGCTTGGCGCCGCGCAGGGCTGGAACGCACCCTCGACGCTGCGCGCCGAGCCGCGCCGCTTCGAGCCGCCCGTAGACGATCTGCCAAAGGAAAAGCTGGGTTTTCTGGCCCGGATGCGCCGCGTGGTCGAGCCCGAGCCCGAACTGGTGGAGCCCGAGCCGCCCGCCCATGCCCTCGACGCCGGCCTGCCGCAGGAAGACCGCATCCGCGCAAGGGTTTCCGATGCGATCCGGGCAAGGGGCGGCCCCGCCGCAACCGCCGCCGCGGATTCGGTGCTGACCCCGCTTCAGGCCGCGCTGGCGCGCCGCTTCGATCCCGGCCGCACGGAGTTCCAGCGCAACGAGCCGCCCCTGATGCGGCCGCGCGGCCCGGTGCCCTTGATGGCGGATACCCGCCCGGGCTCGCGCGCGCCCGCTTCGGCCCGTCCGGCCTCGGGCGTCCTGCCCGAACCGGCGCCCGGGACCGCATCCGCGCAATATCTGCCGGAAGATCAGGACCTGCCGGAAAACATGTTCGCCGAGGAGGGCGCCGGGGATTGGCAGGACGCGCCCGAGCCGCAGGTCGGCGATTGGCAGCCCGCCGCCTTCCGCGCCGCGCCCGAGCCGCAGGCGCCCGACTGGAACGAGGCCGGGGCCGATTGGACGCCGGACCAGCAGGCCGATGACGGATTCGAGCCCGATTACGATCCCGCGCCCGCCCTGCCCCGTGTCACGCCGGTCGCGCTGGACCGCCGCCCCATCGTGCAGGCACCGACGAAAAAGCCCGCGCCGCAATCCACCCGCGCCCGGGCCGAGGCCCAGCCCTCGCTGCGTTTCGAAGAGCCCGCCGTCTCGGAATACGAGCTTCCGCCGCTTGGGCTTCTGTCGGCGCCCTCCGGCTCGACCGGCCACCAGCTTTCCGACGAGGCGCTGGAGGAAAACGCCCGGATGCTGGAAAACGTGCTCGACGACTACGGCGTGAAGGGCGAGATCGTCTCGGTCCGCCCCGGCCCGGTGGTCACGATGTATGAGCTGGAACCCGCGCCCGGCCTGAAGGCCTCGCGCGTGATCGGGCTGGCCGACGACATCGCCCGCTCGATGTCGGCGCTGTCGGCGCGGGTCTCGACCGTGCCGGGCCGTTCGGTGATCGGGATCGAACTGCCCAATGCGCATCGCGAGAAGGTCTTCCTGCGCGAGATCCTCTCGGCCCGCGAATTCGGCGACAGCCAGATGCGGCTTCCCCTGGCGCTTGGCAAGGATATCGGCGGCGAGGCGGTGGTGGCGAACCTGACCAAGATGCCCCACCTGCTGATCGCGGGGACCACCGGCTCGGGCAAATCGGTGGCGATCAACACCATGATCCTGTCCTTGCTGTATAAGCTGACGCCCGAGGAATGCCGCCTGATCATGATCGACCCCAAGATGCTGGAGCTTTCCGTCTATGACGGCATCCCGCATCTGCTCTCGCCCGTCGTGACCGACCCCAAGAAGGCGGTCGTCGCCCTGAAATGGGTGGTGGGCGAGATGGAGGAGCGCTACCGCCGCATGTCCAAGATGGGCGTGCGCAACATCGAGGGCTACAACGGCCGCGTGCGCGAGGCCATCGCCAAGGGCGAATTGTTCAAGCGCACCATCCAGACCGGATTCGACGACGAAACCGGCGATCCGGTGTTCGAGACCGAGGAATTCGCGCCCGAGCCCTTCCCCTTCATCGTCGTCATCGTCGATGAAATGGCCGATCTGATGATGGTCGCCGGGAAAGAGATCGAAGCCTGCATCCAGCGCCTTGCCCAGATGGCGCGGGCAAGCGGAATCCACCTGATCATGGCGACGCAGCGCCCTTCGGTCGATGTCATCACCGGCACGATCAAATCGAACTTCCCCACCCGGATCTCGTTCCAGGTGACATCGAAGATCGACAGCCGCACCATCCTGAACGAACAGGGCGCCGAGCAGCTTCTGGGCCAGGGCGACATGCTTTATATGGGCAATGGCGCGCGGATCACCCGGATCCACGGCCCCTTCGTGTCGGACGAAGAGGTCGAGGAAATCGTCAACCATCTGAAAAGCTTCGGCCCGCCCTCCTACATGTCGGGCGTGGTCGACGGGCCGGATGACGAGACCGCCTCGGACATCGACGCGGTGCTGGGGCTTGGCGGCAATACCGACGGCGAGGATGCGCTTTACGACCAGGCGGTGGCGATCGTCGCCAAGGACCGCAAATGCTCGACCTCCTACATCCAGCGCAAGCTGGGCATTGGCTACAACAAGGCCGCCCGCCTGGTCGAGCAGATGGAGGAGCAAGGCGTCGTCACGCCCGCGAACCATGTCGGCAAGCGCGAAATCCTGGTCCCCGAGACCTGAGGGCTTGCCCGGCCCGGCCCGCCGCGCTAGGCGGGCGGGATGGAGCCGCTTGTCGAAACCGTGACCGAGGATGACCGCTGGGCCGCATTCGGCCTGGCCGGGTTGGCGGACCGCGCGGCGGCCGGGGTGCTGGCCGCGCTCGACCTGCCGCGAGTGGGGTTCACGCTGGCGGTGCTGGGCTGCGACGATGCGCGGATCGCCGCGCTGAACGGCGATTTCCGCCAGAAGGACAAGCCGACCAACGTCCTGTCCTGGCCCTCCGAGGAACGCGGCGCGGAATTCGTGGGCGAGGCGCCCGCCCCCCCCGAGCCGGGCACGCCGGACGATCCCGAATCGCTGGGCGATATCGCCATCGCATGGGAGACCTGCATGGCCGAGGCCCTGGCCCAGCAAAAGCCCGCCGAGGATCACGTCACCCATCTTCTGGTCCATGGCGTGCTGCATCTTCTGGGCTACGACCATGTCGAGGACGAAGATGCCGCGCTGATGGAGGGGCTGGAGGTGCGGATACTTGCGCGACTGGGTGTTTCCGACCCATATTGAACGCGCACCCGCAGGACGGGTGTCTTCTGGACAAAGGACCGATGGGCAGTAGCACCGATGGATCACCCGCCGCGCAGGACGCGTTGCCGGGGCAGATCGAAGAACCGCCGCAGGAAGCTTCCGGGCGCGGATTGTTCGGGCGGATCCTTTCCGCCTTCAACCCCTCCGGCGATCAGGAGGCCGCCGCGCGGTCCGGGGCCGAAGCTACGGGACTGGCCGTCCTGCGCGATCTGAGGGTGGACGACGTCGCCATTCCCAAGGCCGAGATCGTGGCCGTCCCCGCCGATATCGGCAAGGAGGAACTGGTCGGGGTCTTCCGCACCGAGGGCCTGTCGCGCCTGCCGGTCTATGACGGAACGCTGGATCATCCGGTGGGGCTGGTGCTTCTGAAGGATCTGGCGCTGAACTACGGGTTCGGCGCGGCACCTGCCTTCGATCTCAAGGGGATCCTGCGCCCGATCCTTTACGCGCCGCCCTCCATGGCCTCGGGCGTTCTTCTGCAGAGGATGCAGAAAGAGCGCATCCACATGGCGCTGGTGATCGACGAATACGGCGGCGTGGACGGGCTTGTCACCATCGAGGACCTGATCGAGACGGTGATCGGCGCCATTGAGGACGAGCATGACGAGGAAGAGGGCGCGCTCTGGAAAGAGGAAGCGCCCGGCGTCATCGCCGCCCAGTCCATCGCGCCGCTGGATGAGCTGGAAGAGGGGCTCGGCATCCGGCTGCGCGGCGCGGACGAGGATGACGAGATGGACACCATCGGCGGCCTCGTCTTCCTGCGCACCGGCCGCGTGCCCGCCACGGGCGAGGTGGTGGTGCTGGAAAACGGCATCGAGATCGAGATCCTCGACGCCGATTCGCGGCGGATCAAGCGGCTTCGGCTGCGCCTGCCCGGCGCGGAGCGGGCGGCGGAAACGACCGCCGCGCTGGCCGGGGCCGGGCTGGCCGGAAACGGCGAAACCGGGGCCGGCGGATCTGGGGTCGGCGGATCCGGGGCCGATGGATCCGGGATCGGCACCCCCGGGACCCACAACTCCAAGGCCCGCAGTTCCAGGACCGGGGCAGGCTGACAGGGTGACCCGTCCCACTGGATTCTCTGCCCGACCGGGACGGGAGCACCTGTCGGCAGGCGCAGGCCTTGCGCGCCTGCCCGGCGAGGGGACTGGCGCATGGGGTCTGGCGGCGCACCTTCGCACCGACGGCCCCGGTGAGCTCCTGCGCCCCGAGGGGCTTTTCGGGCAATTCCGCGCAAGTGGATTCGCACGACGCCTTCGCGCCAGCGGATTGGCAAGGCGCCTTCGCGCCAGTGGATTTGCAAGGCGCCTTCGCGCCGGGGCCCCGGGCTTCGGCAGGAATTTCGCCATCGGCGCGCTGGCGTCGCTTGGCCAGGCGCCGTTCGGGCTCTGGCCGCTGGCGCTTGCAGGTTTCGCGCTGGCACTGCTGCGGATCGGGGCGGCGACGGGCCCCGGGGCGGCCTTCGCGCGCGGGGTCGGGGTGGGCGCGGGCTATTTCGGGATCTCGCTCTCCTGGATCGTGCAGCCTTTTTTCGTCGATCCGCTGCGGCACGGCTGGATGGCGCCCTTCGCGGTGCTTGGCGTGGCCTTCGGCCTTGGGCTGTTCTGGGGCGCGGCGGGCTGGCTCTCGCGGCGGATGGGCGGGGGGGCGGTGACGCTTGCCCTTGCGCTTTCGCTGGCCGAACTTGCGCGCGGCCATGTGCTGACCGGCTTTCCCTGGGCCCTGCCCGGCCATATCTGGGCCGGGACCTGGCTTGCCCAGATGGCCGCGCTGACCGGCGCCTATGGCATGACGCTGCTGACGCTTCTGGCCGTGGCCGCGCCGCTTTCCCTCGGGCCCTGGCGCGGCGGCGCTCTGACGCTGGCAATCGCGGGCCTGGCCGGGGGCTGGTCCCTCCACCGGCTTTCGCTGCCCGAGCCCCCCGCGCGCCCGGGCCTTGTCCGCATCGTCCAGCCCGACATCGAACAAAGCCTGAAATGGGACCCCGATCTGGCGCGGGCGAATTTCGACCTGCTGCGCGCGCTCAGCACCGGCGATCCGGTCGATCTGGTGATCTGGCCCGAAACCGCCGTGCCCTATCTGGTCGAGCCCGAAGGCCCGGTGGCGCAGGCGATCTCGGCCTCGGCCGGGGGGGCGCCGGTGGCGACCGGCATCCAGCGCGACGAGGGCGCGGGGGTGGGCGAGGGATCGGGCAGGGCCTGGAACACGCTGGCGGTCTTCGGCCCCGGCGGGCGGGTCGGGCAGCATTTCGACAAGGTCCATCTGGTGCCCTTCGGAGAATATATCCCGGGCGGCGACCTGGTCTACCGGCTGACCGGGCTGCGCGCCTTCGCCAGCCAGGTCGGCGCGGGCTATACGGCGGGCGAGGGGCGCAACCTGCTGGATTTCGGTGAACTTGGCCGGGCGCTACCCCTGATCTGCTACGAGGCGATCTTTCCGCAGCACCTTGCCGGAACCGCGCGCGGCGACTGGATCCTTCAGGTGACCAACGACGCCTGGTTCGGCACCCTGACCGGGCCCTACCAGCATTTCGCCCAGGTCCGGCTGCGGGCGATCGAACAGGGGCTGCCGGTGCTGCGGGCGGCCAATACCGGGATCTCGGCGGTGATCGACGCGCGCGGGCGGGTGGCCCGCCTGCCCGGCGGCGCGGCGGCGCGGCTGGATCTGGGCATGCGCGGCGTGATCGAGGCCGCCATCCCCGGCGCGCTGCCCGCGCCGCCCTATGCGCGGATGATCGCGCGGTTCGGCGAGGCGCCGCTTCTGGCGCTGTTGCTGGCGGGACTCGGGCTGTCGGCCTTGCGCGGACGCCGCATTGCGGCGGGTTGAAACTTCGGGCGGGGGCGCGTAAGCGGGGCCATCGAACCGCCACAACGGCTTCCTGGCGTGGCGGGGATCACCCGATTGGAGCAATTCCCATGAGCCGCCAGAACTACGTCTTCACCTCGGAATCCGTTTCCGAAGGGCATCCCGACAAGGTCTGCGACCGCATTTCGGATGCGGTGCTGGATGCCTTCCTGACCGAGGAACCCCATGCCCGCGTGGCCTGCGAGACCTTCGCCACCACCGGACGCGTCGTCGTGGGGGGCGAGGTCGGGCTCTCGGACCCCGATGTGCTGAAACGGATGCTGAAATCGGTGCCCGACATCGTGCGCGCCTGCATCCGCGACATCGGCTACGAGCAGAAAAAGTTCCACTGGGAAACCGTCAAGGTGCAGAACCACCTGCATCGCCAGTCCGCCCATATCGCCCAGGGCGTCGATGCCGATGCGAAGAAGGGCAAGGCCGAGGGCGCGGGCGACCAGGGCATCATGTTCGGCTATGCCTGCCGCGAGACGGAAGAGCTGATGCCCGCGCCGATCCAATACGCCCATGCGATCCTGCGCCGCCTGGCCGAGGCGCGCAAATCCGGCGCCGAGCCCACGCTGCTTCCCGACGCCAAATCCCAGCTTTCGCTGCGCTACGAAAACGGCAAGCCGGTCGAGGTGACCTCGATCGTGCTGTCGCACCAGCATTCCGACCGCAAACAGAAGTCGAAACATATCCGCGAGATCGTGGAGCCCTATATCCGCGAGATCCTGCCCGAGGGCTGGATCACCAAGAACACCGCCTGGCATGTGAACCCGACCGGGATCTTCGTGATCGGCGGGCCGGACGGCGACGCCGGGCTGACCGGGCGCAAGATCATCGTCGACACCTATGGCGGGGCCGCGCCCCATGGCGGGGGGGCGTTCTCGGGCAAGGATCCGACCAAGGTCGACCGCTCGGCCGCCTATGCCGCGCGCTATCTGGCCAAGAATGTCGTGGCCGCGGGCCTGGCCGAGCGCTGCACGCTTCAGGTTTCCTATGCCATCGGCGTGGCCGAGCCGCAGTCGATCTATATCGACACCCATGGCACCGGCACCGTCCCCGACGAGGTGATCGAGCGCGCGGTGACCGCCTCGCTCGACCTGACGCCCTCGGGGATCCGCAACCATCTGGGGCTGAACCGGCCGATCTTCGCCCGCACCTCGGCCTATGGTCATTTCGGCCGCGCGCCGGAAGCCGATGGCGGTTTCTCGTGGGAACGCACCGATCTGGTCGAGGCGCTGAAAAAGGCGGTCTGATCACGGGGCGGCCCGACCGCCTGATCGGGGCGCTTTGGCGGAAGTGCCTCGGCCGGGGCGCTCTGACGAAGGCGCCTTGACCGGGGGAGCCTTGACCGGGGGCGCCTGGACCGTGGCGCCTCCGACGGGGCACTCGACGGGCCCGCTTCCGCCGGATGCCTCAACCGATCACCTTGACCGGGCCCGCGCCCGGCCTTAGATGCCGCCCGGATCCGGGCAGGGTCGCCCCCGCGCCGCGTCCTGCCGGGATCTTGCGCCCGTCCTGCCCGAAAGCCTTGCCTGCCTGAAAGCCTTGCGATGCCCGATCCCGTCGAACCCCCGGAACCTGCCGCCGCCGCGCGCCGTAATTTCTACGGCAGGATCCACGGCAAGACCCTGCGCAATTCGCAGAAGGACTATCTGTCGCACGATCTCGAGGCCCTGCGGCTGAAGGGGGTGAGCGCCGAAGAGAACCCGGCCCGCAGCCCGCTCGACCCGACCCGGTTCGGGGGCCGCCCGCTGTGGCTTGAGGTCGGTTTCGGCGGCGGCGAGCATATGGTCCATATGGCCGCCGCCAATCCGGGGGTCCATCTGATCGGGGCCGAGCCCTTCGTGAACGGGATCGCGATGCTCCTGGGCAAGATCCGGCAGGCGGGGGTCGGCAATCTCTCGATCCATCCCGGCGATGTGCGGGATCTTTTCGACGTGCTGCCCGATGGCGTGCTGCACAAGGTCTTCCTGAACTACCCCGATCCCTGGCCGAAGGCGCGCCACCATCGCCGCCGCTTCGTGACGCGGGATTACCTGCGCCCGCTGCACCGCGTCATGGTGCCCGGGGCCGAGTTCCGGGTCGCCACCGATATCCCCGACTACGTGCGCCAGACGCTTGAGGAAGTGCCGCCCGCGGGCTTCCGGCTGGGGCATCGGGCCGGTGAGGGCGGGGCCTGGCCGGACTGGATCTCGACCCGATACGAGCAGAAGGCCCTGCGCGAGGGCCGGGCGCCCCATTACCTGACCTTCCGGCGGGTGTGACGCCGGGCTGCCTCCGGCGGGGATATTTTTGCCAAGATGAAGGGGCAAAGGCTGTTCGGGGTGGGGGGGCGCGGCTTCTTCGTGGGGTCGGCGCCCACGCTGGCAGGGTGGTGTGCCCGCGCGCGCGCCCCCGGGCGCGGCTGGACCGTCCGCCGCAGTTGCGCTATCCAAGCTGCCAACCATCCGATGGAGAAGCCCATGTCAGGCCATGCTGAGGCCCAACCGATGATCTCGGCCCGCTCCGGCCCGCTTTCCGGCGTGGCCGCCGTGCCGGGGGACAAGTCGATCTCGCATCGGGCGCTGATCTTCGGGGCGATGGCGGTGGGCGAGACCCGGATCAGCGGCCTTCTGGAGGGCCAGGACGTGCTGGACACCGCCAAGGCGATGCGGGCCCTGGGCGCCGAGGTAACCCGGCTGGGCGAGGGCGCCTGGAGTGTGCATGGTGTCGGCACCGGCGGGTTTTCGGAGCCTTCGGACCTGATCGACTGCGGCAATTCCGGCACCGGGGTCCGGCTCTTGATGGGGGCGGTGGCGACGACCCCGATCTCGGTCACCTTCACCGGCGACGCGAGCTTGCGCAAGCGCCCGATGGGGCGGGTGACCGATCCGCTGTCGCTGTTCGGGGCGCGGGCCTTCGGGCGCAAGGGCGGGCGGCTGCCGATGACGCTTGTCGGCGCGGCGGATCCGGTGCCGGTGCGTTATGTCCTGCCGATGGCCTCGGCCCAGGTGAAATCGGCGGTACTGCTGGCCGGGCTGAACGCGCCGGGCGAGACCGTGGTGATCGAGCGCGAGCCCACGCGCGACCATTCCGAGCGCATGCTGCGCGGCTTCGGCGCCGAGGTCGCGGTCGAGGCCGGGCCGGAGGGCCAGGTGATCACCCTGGTCGGGCGCCCCGAGTTGCGGCCGCAGGGCGTCGCGGTGCCGCGCGATCCGTCCTCGGCCGCCTTCCCGACCTGCGCCGCGCTGATCACCGAGGGCTCGGAGATCCGGGTGCCGGGCGTCAGCCAGAACCCCACCCGCAACGGCCTCTATCTGACCCTGGTCGAGATGGGCGCCGACATTTCTTTCGAAAACCCGCGCGAAGAGGGGGGCGAGCCGGTGGCGGACCTGCATGTGCGCTTCTCGCCCGACCTGAGGGGCGTCGAGGTGCCGCCCGGCCGCGCGCCCTCGATGATCGACGAATATCCGGTGCTGTCGGTGGTCGCGGCCTTTGCCGACGGCCGCACGGTGATGCGCGGCGTCAAGGAATTGCGGGTCAAGGAATCCGACCGGATCGACGCCATGGCGCGCGGGCTTGAAGCCTGCGGCGTGCGGACCGAAGAGGATGAGGACACGCTGATCGTCCATGGCATGGGGGCGGGCGGCATGCCGGGGGGGGCGACCTGCGCCACCCATCTCGACCACCGGATCGCAATGAGCTTCCTGGTCGCGGGCATGGCGGCGCAGCGCGAGATCACGGTGGACGACGGCGCGCCGATCATGACCTCCTTCCCGCTGTTCGAGGGGCTGATGAACGGCCTTGGCGCCGCGATCCGGCGCGGCTGAGGCGGGGATGGCGATGGTCTTCACGGTCGCGATCGACGGGCCCGCCGCCGCGGGCAAGGGCACGATCAGCCGGGCGGTCGCCGCGCATTTCGGCTTTGCCCATCTCGATACCGGCGCGCTTTACCGGGCCGTGGGGGTCAAGGGCGGCGATCCGGTCGAGGCGGCGCGGAACCTGTCGCCCGGCGATCTGGAGCGCGACGACCTGCGTTCGCTCGAAGCCGGGCAGGCCGCCTCGCGCGTGGCGGCGCTGCCTGGGGTGCGCGCGGCGCTGCTGGATTTCCAGCGTCGCTTCGCCCGGCGCGCGGGCGGCGCGGTGCTCGATGGCCGCGACATCGGCACGGTGATCTGCCCCGAGGCCGAGGCGAAGATCTTCGTCACCGCCAGCGCCGAGGTGCGCGCCCGCCGCCGCTGGCTTGAGCTTGGCGGCGCGGCCGGGGTGCGGCCGCTTGCCGATGTGCTGGCGGAGGTCGAGGAGCGTGACGCACGCGACCGGAACCGCGCCGATGCCCCCCTGCGCCCGGCGGCGGATGCGGTAACGCTCGACACAGGGGCGCTTTCCGCCGATGAGGCCATCGCCCGGGCCATCGCGCTGGTGGCGGCCCGGCTGGGCGGCCGGGCGCGTTGAGACTGGCCACGGGGCAAGGCCCTCAGTCTCAGGCCGGTATCTGGAGGCGCATCCTTGGGACTGTCGGCCAAGGGCTCGATCCGCCTCCGGCGTCGGCGGTTGTTTCCGGCGACTTTGCGGCACCCGCGCCCGGGAGACATATCTTCCTTCCCTTCGCATCTCTGATCGCCGCAGGCCCCGACCCTTCGGCCTCTGGCCGGGCCCGGGCTCGCTGCCATCGTGGGTCTGGCCGACATGCGGACCAGGCGGCCCTGCGAAACGGCGGAAGCGTGAAGCCCGATGCCGATACGGCCCATTGGTTCGGCCGGTCGGCCGCCCTTGGGCGCTTTCCCCTCCAACTACTCGACGTGCTTCGCGGGGCCGCGCCCAGGTGCGAGAGCTGTCTCTGAGAACAACGGGGCTGAGGCCGGAACATGCGGGCCAGCGGCACCAGCCGGAAGCCGGGCCCGTCCTCCCGCACGGTCGGGCTTGCGGCGGGCGCGGGCGGCGTTAGTCTTCGACCGGCTTCCATTTCCCGGATCATCTTCATGCCCTCGCCCCTTCCCCCGTCCGCCGCATCCGCCGCGCCCGCCTTCGCGGCGCCGGGCACGCCGACCCTGCCCTTCCATGCCGTCGCCTCCGACGCGCTCGACGCCTTCCTCGGCGGCCTGTCGGCCAGCGGCGGAACCCATCATGCCGCCTGGCTGAAGGCCAGCGGATTCACCGGCGCCCTGGGGCAGTTGGTGCTGCTGCCAGGGCCGGAGGGCGGGCTTGCGGGCGCGGTCGCGGGCCTCGGCACCCGGGCCGAGCGCACGCGCAGCCGGTTCGGCATCGCCAAGGCGGTCGCCGCTCTGCCGGGCGGGGCCTGGCATCTTGCCGCGCCCCTTCCCCCCGACGACACCACCGAGACGCTGCTGGCCTGGCTCTTGTCGGGCTATGGGTTCGACCGCTACCGCCCCGGCAAACCGGCGCCCGCGCCCGCCCGACTTCTGCCGCCCGAGGGTTGCGACACCGCGCGGCTTCTGGCCATGGCCGAGGGCGAGTTCCTCACCCGCGACCTGATCAACACACCCGCGCAGGACATGGGCCCCGAGGAACTGGAGGCCGCCGCCTTCGCCCTGGCCGAACGCTTCGGCGCGCGGGCCGGTGCGATCCGGGGCGAGGACCTGCTGGCCCGGAATTTCCCGATGATCCATGCTGTCGGCCGCGCCTCTCCGCGCGCGCCGCGCCTGATCGAGATCGAATGGGGCAGCGAGGGGCCCGCGCTGACGCTGGTCGGAAAGGGGGTCTGTTTCGACACCGGCGGGCTGGATCTGAAACCCTCCTCGGGCATGCTGCTGATGAAGAAGGACATGGGCGGCGCGGCCACGGTGCTGGGGCTGGCCCATATGATCATGGCGTTGAAGCTGCCGCTGCGGCTGCGCGTGCTGATCCCGGCGGTCGAGAATGTGATCGCGGGCAATGCGCAGAAGCCGAAGGACATCCTGACCAGCCGCAAGGGCCTGACGGTCGAGGTGAACAACACCGATGCCGAAGGCCGCCTGGTGCTGGCCGATGCGCTGGCGCTTGCGGTCGAGCGGCCGGTGGACCTGGTGATCTCGATGGCGACGCTGACCGGGGCGGCGCGGGTGGCCGTCGGCCCGGATCTGGCGCCCTACTGGACCGACGACGATCACCTCGCCGCCGCGCTTGAGACGGGGGCGAAGGCGGGGCTGGATCCGGTCTGGCGCATGCCCTTCCATCAACCCTACGAATCGGTGATCGAGCCCGGGATCGCCGATCTGGACAATGCGCCTTCCTTCGGTTTCGCAGGCGCGATCACGGCGGCACTGTTCCTGCGCCGCTTCGCCGACCATCCGCGCTATCTGCATTTCGACATCTACGGCCATATCCCCAATGCCGCCCCCGCCCGCCCCAAGGGCGGCGCGGGCCAGGGCGCGCGGGCGGTGCTTGAGGCTTTGCCCCGGATGCTCGGCCTGTGACCGACCGCCGCCTGACGCCGTTCTCGGGCCGGGTCGGCCATGTCTCGCTGGCCGGGCGCATCGCCGATGCAGCGCTGACCGAGGGGGAGCCCGCACGGATCCTGCGCCCGCTGGCCGCGCTGCGCGCAGCACCCGGCGGGGCGATCGACAGGCAACTCCTTTATGGCGAGGCGGTGAGCGTGATCGACCGCCGCGACGGCCACGCCTTCGCCATGGCGAAGAAGGACGGCTATTGCGGCTGGCTGGCCGAGGCGGATCTGGCCCCCGCCCGCGCCCCCACGCATCGGCTGATCACCCCCGCGAGCCATCTCTACCCCGAGCCGAGGGTGCAGGCCGAGCCCCTGCATCCCTTGTGGCTGAACGCGCTTCTGACCGTGGTCGACAGCACCGAGGCCGCGGGTGGCGCGCCTTCGGGCGGCACCGGCGCATGGGCGCGCACGCCCGAGGGCTTCGTCCCAGCCCGCCATCTCGCCCCGCTCGGGGTCTTTGCCGTGGATCCAGTGACCGTCGCGGAAAGCCTTCTGTGCGCGCCCTATCTGTGGGGCGGCAATTCGGCGGCGGGGGTCGATTGCTCGGGCCTCGTGCAACTGGCCTTCCATGCCGCCGGGCGCGGGATGCCCGCCGACAGCGACCTGCAGCAGGCGCTTGGCGCCGATGTGGCGCAAGGCGATGAGCAGCGGGGCGATCTGGTGTTCTGGAAGGGCCATGTCGCGCTGGTGACCGGCCCGGACCGGATCATCCATGCCAATGGCCACAGCATGAACGTGGCCCATGAGACCCTGTCGGCGGCCTCTGCGCGGATCGAAGGCGCCGGGGGCGGCCCGATCCTGGCGCGCAAGCGGGTCTGAGGCGGATCCCCTGTCCGTGCCCGCCCTGCTCCTGACCGCCCCTGCCGGGACAGGTCAGTCGATGGGGCGGATCAGCTTGCGCTCCAGCACCCGCAGCACCGCCTCAAGGTCATGACCGCGGCGCAGGACCTGCCCGCCCTCGCCGATCACGGCATAGATCCCCTGTTTCGCCCGCAGCTTCGGGCGTTTCTCGATCCGGTAGAGCGGATGTTCGGCGGTGCGGCGGAAGACGGCGAAGACCGCGACCTCGCGCCCCGGCGAGATGCCGTAATCGCGCCATTCGCCCGCCGCGACCATCTGGCCGTAAAGCCGCAGGATCACCGAAAGCTCGCGCCGGTCGAAGGCTACCGGATCGGTGACCCGCCCGGGCGGGGTGAATGGCACGGGTGCTTCCATGTTCATGGGGGAAGTCTGCCGTCCCGGCGGCGGCAAATCAAGCGCGGGATGTCATCTTGCCGTTACCGCGCCTTGCCCCCCGGGCGCCCTCAGCCGAAACCGGGGGCGGTGCGGATCTCGCCGGTCTCGATCCCGCGCCAGTTCTTCTGCACCGGGTTCAGCCGCCGGACCGCCGCCGGATGGGCGGGATCCAGCGCGCCCAGCCGGACCAGCAGCGCCGCCACCGCCGCCTCGGAGGCGCGCGCATTGCCGTCGAGCGCCTTCAGCGCGATACCGATGCCGCGCTCGGGCAGGATGGCGACAAAAACGCCCTCGGCGCCGGTCTTGACCGCGACCTTGCCGCCCATGGCGCGCATCAATTCGGTGCATGCGCGCCCCTCGCCCGCGACAAGCTCGGGGTGGCGGGCCATGGCCGCAACCAGCCGCGCCATCGCGCTTTCACGCGCGCCCGCGCCTTCGCGGGCCCTGGCGAAAGCCGCCATGGCCCCCGCCAGACCCGCGACCGAAAAGGCGAAATTCGGCGCCGAACAGCCGTCGACCCCCCAGCCCGAGACGGTCTCGCCCGTGACCTCTTCGGAAGCGGCGCGGATCGCGCGTTGCAGGGGATGGTCGATCTCGTGATATTCGGCGCCCCAGCCCTGATGCCGGACCACGGTCAGAAAGCCAGAATGCTTGCCCGAGCAGTTGTTGTGCAACTGGCACGGCGCCGACCCGGCGCGGATCAGGCGGTCGCGCTCTTCCCGGTCGGCGGGTTCATGCGCACCGCAGCGCAGGTCGGACTCGGCAAGGCCCAGATCGGCGATCCAGCGCCCGGCCATTTCCACATGAAGATGCGCGCCCTGATGGCTGGCGCAGGCAAGCGCAAGATGCGCCTCGCCCAACCCCGCGGCATCGGCCGCCCCGGTCTCGACCAATGGCAGCGCCTGGATCATCTTGCAGGAGGATCGCGGGAAGATCACCGCATCGGGATTGCCCCATTGCGCGACGATCCCGCCCGCGTCGCAGATCACGGCATGGCCCAGATGGGTGCTTTCCAGCACGCCCCCGCGCCACAGCTCGGCCATGGGCGCCGCGCCCTGATTGACTTGATCCATCACCCGCCCTCACAGATCTGCGATTTTCCGCCCATGGGGCTTTCGCCCAACGGCCTTTTTGCGTATTTCTCGATTATCGGGTTCAGGTCGCGCCCGCCAGCCGAGAATGATCCCCCGGGGCGCAACCCCTCCGGGCATGGGTCACGCAGCGCGCGGAACGCGGACAGAGGCAAAAGACAGCTTGGAGGCTGCGAGAAACATGACTTCCGCCCTTCGCCGCGCGCTCGGCGCCGCCGCAATCACTCTGGTCGCGCCGATGGCAGCACATGCGCAGGAATCGACCAATCGCGTCGGCACCATGACCGACTGGAACGTCTTCGTCGAGGAGAGCCCCTCGAAGGAATGCTGGGGCGTGTCGAAGCCCAAGGAAACCCTGAACACCCGCGACGGCCAGCCCGCCTCGGTCCGGCGGGGCGAGATCTTGCTGTTCGTCACCTTCCGTCCGGGCCGCCCGGGCGAGATCTCCTTCACCGGCGGCTATCCTTTCGCCAGCGGCTCGACCGTCAGCGTCGATGTCGACGGGCGGCAGTTCCAGTTGTTCACGGATGGCGAATGGGCCTGGTCGGGATCGGCGGCGGATGACGCGGCCCTGGTCGCGGCGATGCGGGCGGGCACCAATGCCAAGCTGACGGCGCGTTCGGGCCGGGGCACCCAGACCGACGATACCTTTTCGCTGCGCGGCTTCACCGCCGCGATGAACGACGCGGCCGCGCGCTGCCAATAGCCCGCGCCCCGGCCCGGCCACCACCGATCCCTGCGGATTTCGCGCCCTGTGATGCAGGGCGCGCTTTCTTTTTCCGGGAAATCCCCTATATCCGCACGCAATACCCCCGGATCGGGCCCGCCCAAGGCGCGCACCCGATTCCCGTAGCCTCGTTTCCATAGCCCCAAGTGTCGCAAGACCGCCTGTCGAAAGGCCCAAGCCATGAATATCCCCGTCCTTCCGTCCAGCCGCGATGCGGCCAAGGCCTCGGCCCCGATCACCCAGGATGTGCTGACGATTCCGCGCAAGCTTCCCGAAAGCGGGCGGATCAACATCCTCGGCCTGACCCGTCCCGCCCTGCGCGAGGCGCTGATCGCCGCGGGCACGCCCGAGAAACAGGCTAAGATGCGCCTGGGCCAGATCTGGCAATGGGTCTATCACTGGGGCGTGCGGGATTTCGCGCGGATGACCAACCTGTCGAAGGATTATCGCGCCCTGCTGGCCGACAGGTTCGAGATCGCCCTGCCCGAGGTGGTCTCGCGCCAGGTCTCGGCCGACGGCACCCGCAAATATCTGGTGCGGATCGCGGGCGGCCATGAGGTCGAGGTGGTCTATATCCCCGAGGAGGGCCGCGGCACGCTTTGCGTCAGCAGCCAGGTCGGCTGCACCCTGACCTGTTCCTTCTGCCATACCGGCACGCAGCGGCTGGTGCGCAACCTGACCGCGGGCGAGATCGTCGGCCAGGTCATGCTGGCGCGCGACGATCTGGGCGAATGGCCCGAGCCGGGCGAGGGCTCGATCTCGGAGCGGCTTGTCTCGAACATCGTGCTGATGGGCATGGGCGAGCCGCTTTACAATTTCGACGCCGTGCGCGACGCGATGAAAGTGGTGATGGATGGCGAGGGGATCGCCCTCGGCCGCCGCCGGATCACGCTTTCGACCAGCGGCGTCGTCCCCGAGATCGCCCGCACCGCGCAGGAGATCGGCTGCCAGCTCGCGGTCTCCTTCCATGCCACCACCGACGAGGTGCGCGACCGGCTGGTGCCGATCAACAAGAAGTGGAACATCGCCGAATTGCTGACGGCGCTGCGCGACTATCCGAAACTGTCCAATTCCGAGCGGATCACCTTCGAATATGTGATGCTGAAGGACGTGAACGATTCCGATGCCGATGCGCGGCGGCTGGTCCGGCTGATCGCGGGGATCCCGGCGAAGATCAACCTGATCCCGTTCAACGAATGGCCCGGCAGCCCCTATCAACGCTCGGACTGGGAGCGGATCGAGGCCTTCGCCGACATCATCTACAAGGCGGGCTATGCCTCGCCGATCCGCACGCCCCGGGGTGAGGATATCATGGCCGCCTGCGGCCAGCTGAAATCCGCGACCGAGCGGGCGCGCAGGGCCCGCCCCGCCGCAGCCGCGCCGGTTGTGGCTGGCGAAGGCTGAGGCCGCCCCCATTCGGACTGGCAAGATCCTTTGCCTCGGGCCCGGGCGCGGCGCGGCCTTTCCGGCGGCTTGACGCAGTCTGGCGCGTAGCGCGCGCCCAGGGGCCTCTGCCCCGATGAAGGCCGGATCAGGGCCGGGGCTTGTCGTCCCAGTCCTTGGTCAGGATGCGGTTCGCATCGCCCTCGGGGTCGTCGAACTGGCGCGAGCGCATCGACCAGACGAAGGCCAGAAGCCCCAGAAAGCCCAGGAAAAGCGAAACCGGAATCAGGATGCCCAGAATTTCCATCGCGTCATTCTCCGATCATTTCTGGCTCCGATCATTCCAGGCTTCGGTCATTTCAGGCGCAGCGCGTTCAGCGAAACCGTGATCGAGGATAGCGACATCGCCAGCGCCGCCGCAAGCGGGGTGCAAAGCCCCACCAGCGCCAGCGGCACCGCGATCACATTGTAACCCGCCGAGATCTGGAAGTTCTCGACAATCCGCTTTGTGGTCTGGCGGCTGATGCGCAGGGCATCGGCGATCGGCGCCATGTCCCTGCCCAAGAGCACGATGTCCGAGGCCGCCCGCGCCGCATCCAGCGCGGTCGCGGGCGAGATCGAGACATGCGCCTCGGCCAGCGCCGCCGTGTCGTTCAGCCCGTCGCCCACCATCAGCACCTTGGCGCCTTCGGATTTCAGCCGCGCGACATGGGCGGATTTCTCGGCGGGCAGCACACCCGCTTGCCAGTCGGCGATGCCCAGCCGTTCGGCCAGCGCGCCGACCGCCGCCGGATTGTCGCCCGAAAGCAGCACGACCTTGTGCCCCGCCGCCGAAAGCGCCGCCATCACCTCGACCGCGCCGGGGCGCAGCCGGTCGGCGAAGGTGAAGGCACGCGCCGCGCCCTCGCCGGTGGACAGATAGGTCGCGGTCTCGGCCACGCCCTCGGCGCCGCACCATTCGGCGCGGCCAAGGCGGACACGGCGCCCCTTCCACAGCCCCTCGATCCCATAGCCCGGCGCCTCGCGGATCTCCTCGACGCGGGCGGGACGATAGCCTTTGGCGCGCGCCGCCTCGGCCAGCGCCAGCGCCAAGGGATGCGACGAGGCCCCGGCCAACGCCAGCGCCACCTCGACCGCCGGGGCGGGATGGCTGTCGAGGTTCAGCGCCTCGGGCGTGCCCATGGTCAGGGTGCCGGTCTTGTCGAAGACCACGGTATCGACCTCGGCCAGACGCTCCAGCGCGGTGCCCTGCTTGATCAGAAGGCCCTTGCGGAACAGCTTGCCCGAGGCCGCGGTGATCACCGCAGGCACCGCAAGGCCAAGCGCGCAGGGGCAGGTGATGATCAGCACCGCCGCCGAGATGTTGACGGCATAGCGGATGTCGCCCCCGGTCGCCCACATCCAGTAGCCGAAGGCCGAGAAGGACAGGATATGGACCAGCGGCGAATAGAGTTTCGACGCCCTGTCGGCGAGAGAGGTATAGCGCGTGCGCGCCGATTCCGCGACCGCGACCAGATCCGCCATCCGGTGCAGCGAGGAATCGCGCCCCGCCGCCGTCACCCGCAGCGTGAGCGGCCCGGTCAGGTTGACCTCGCCCGCCGACACACGCGCGCCGGGGGCGACAGGAACCGGCAGGGTCTCGCCGGTCAGAAGGCTGCGGTCCAGTTCGGACGCGCCGCATTCCACCACGCCGTCGACCGGCATCCGCCCGCCCGGACGCACCAGCACCAGATCCCCCGCCAGGACATCGGCGATGGGTCTGACGACCTCGGTGCCATCCGCCTCGATCACGGTGGCGCGCGGCACTTCCAGCGCGGCCAGCTCCTGCGCGGCCGAGCGCGCCACGGCGCGGGTGCGATGGTCGAGATAGCGGCCGAGCAGCAGGAAGAAACACAGCATCACCGCCGCGTCGAAATAGGCGTGGTGGCCGGAATGGATGGTCTCGAAGACCGAGATCGACGAGGCCAGCACCAGCGCGAGGCTGATCGGGAAATCCATCCCCAGCCGCCCCGCCTTCAGCCCGGCCCAGGCCGAGCGGAAGAAGGGCTGGCCGGAAAAGGCCACGGTCGGCAGCGCGATGGCGGCCGAGATCCAGTGGAACAGATCGCGGGTGACGCCATCGGCGCCCGACCAGACCGCGACCGACAGCAGCATGACGTTCATCATCGAGAAAAACGCCACGCCAAGCCGCATCAGCAGGTCGCGGCCCTGGCGGTCGGTCTCGGTCGCGGACAGAAGGCCGGGGTCGAGTTCATGCGCCTCATAGCCCTCGCGCGCCAGCGCCGCGACCAGGTCGGGCACCGTCACCTGCGGCTCGGCATCGACCGAGACGCGGCGCAGGGTCAGGTTCAGGCGCGCCGAACGCACCCCGGGCAGACGGCCGAGCGCGGTCTCGACCGTCGAGATGCAGGCCGCGCAATGCGCGGCGGGCAGGGACAGGATGATCCGCGCGTCCGGGGCGGGCGCCGACGCCATATCCGCCGCCGAGGGCGCCGCGACGCAGGCCGGGCAGGCCGACAGCCCGCCGGGGGATTCGGTGTCGAAACGCTCTCCCGCGATGGCCATGGCTAGTCCCTCACCATGAAATCGACGCGCTTTTCGAACAGCGTGCCATCCTTGGCCCGGGCCCAGACCTTGATCATCCAGGCGCCGTTGGCAAGCGGCACCTCGGCCTCGTAATGGCCATTCAGCCAGGTGAAATCGGGCCGCACGTCGTCTTCCGCGCGGGTGGTGCGGCCGATCAGCACCTCAAGCGAGGAAACCTCGACCGGCGTTCCGGCGCCATCGGCGAAGGCGACCACCATCCGGCCCCGGTCGTAGGTCGGGCTCACGGTCCAGCCAAGCGCCTCTTGCGCGTCGCGGCGGGCGTTGAACTCCTGGCTGGCGACGTAAGAGTTGCGGACCTCAAGCCCCGGGAAGGTCGAGACAGCCTTCCAGGCCATGGTGAAATTCACCGCAATGATGATCGCGAAGGCGCCGACGGTGATGGCCAGAACGTGGTGGCCCTTGAGTTCGCTTTTCATGCCGTCCCTTTCCATTCGTTCCATTGCCGCCCCCGGCGCCGACTTGCCGACCCCGAGCCGCCCCCCGGTCACTCGCCCGCGCCGTTGAACACGGTGTTGCGGAAGACCCTGTCGCGGGTGGGCGCGTCAGACGTGCCCTGACCCTCGACCCAGATCTGCACCTCGCTGCGGTCGGCCAGGGCGGCGGCGCTGTCGGGCGCCGCGCTCAGGTAAAGCCGCACCTGCGCGGTCTCGTTCGCGGCCACCTCGACCCGGTTCAGGCCCCAGGCCTCCTCCGCCCCCTCGACCGCCAGGCCCAGGGGCACCTCCGAGACCACCGAGAGGGTGAACCAGCGGGCCTCGCCATGCTTGTTCCTGACCCGCAGGTCATAGGTGTTGCGGATGGTGCCGTCCGACAGCATCACATAGGTCGGATTGCGCACCGGCGTCACGTTCAGGTCGATGTCCGAGCGCAGGAACAAGGCCACCACCAGCGCCGCGCCGACCCCGCTCCACAGCACGGTGTAGAGGATCGTGCGGAGCCGGAAAACATGCTTCCAGATGCTGATCTTCGGCTTGCCCGCGCGCTCATGCGCCTCGTCGGTCAGGGCGATGTAGTCGATCAGGCCGCGAGGCTTGCCGATCTTGTCCATCATGTCGTTGCAGGCGTCGATGCAAAGGCCGCAGGTGATGCAGGCCAGTTGCTGGCCGTTCCTGATGTCGATCCCCATCGGGCAGACGTTGACGCAGGCCATGCAGTCGATGCAATCGCCATTGCCCGTGTCGCCCTTCTTGCCGCGCGGCTCGCCACGCCAGTCGCGATAGGCAACGGTGATCGTGTCCTCGTCCATCATCGCGGCCTGGATGCGCGGCCAGGGGCAGGCGTAGATGCAGATCTGCTCGCGCGCGAATCCCCCGAAGGTGAAGGTGGTGGCGGTCAGGATCAGCATGGTGATCCAGGCGACCGGATGGGCGCTGAAGGTCAGCAGGTCGCGCGCAAGCGTCGGCGCATCGGTGAAGTAGAAGATCCAGGCCCCGCCGGTGGCCAGCGCGATCAGGAACCAGGCCACCCATTTCACCGCGCGCTTGCGGATCTTTTCACCATTCCAGCCCTGGCGATGCAGGCGGATCCGGGCGTTGCGGTCGCCCTCGATCCAGCGCTCGACCAGGATGAAAAGGTCGGTCCAGACCGTCTGGGGGCAGGCATAGCCGCACCAGACCCGCCCGGCGGCGCTGGTGAACAGGAACAGCCCCAGCCCCGCCATGATCAGAAGGCCCGCCACGAAATAGAATTCATGCGGCCAGATCTCGATCATGAAGAAGAAGAAGCGCCGATGCGCCATGTCGATCAGCACGGCCTGGTCGGGCAGGTTCGGCCCCCGGTCCCAGCGGAGCCAGGGGGTGATGTAATAGATCCCCAGGGTGATCGCCATGATCCACCATTTGGCGGTGCGGAAGGCACCTTTCACACGGCGCGGGAAGATCGGCTCACGCGCCGCATAAAGGCTCGGCGGGCTGGCTTCGGAGGAGGACACGGAAATCTCCGGGCTGGGATGCGACTTTGAACCTGCTATCGCAGGAAGGCCGGTGCCCGGCCTTGACCTGCATCAATAGCCGCTCCTTCCGGCGAGGGTGATCGGACAGCGGGCCGCAGGGCGGATTGTCGCGGTCGGAGGGCGCGTGCGCGGGATGAAATCTGGAGGCAAGGCGCGGCGTGCAGCGCGCAATGCGTGGCAAAGCCCCGGCCACCCCAAGGAAACGCGCGAACAGGAAGGGAGACCGGGGCCGCATCCCGGACTTTGCCGGGTATGGCGACAGCTTTGCCAGCCCGCCGCCCGCGCCGCCTTGACCTGCATCAAACGGCGGGCGCGGAACAGCGCCTAGAAAAGCGAAGACGGCGACCCCGAGGGGCCGCCGTCCGCCGTGCCTTCCGTTGCGCAGGCGCGCTTACTGCCCACCGCCCAGGCTGTGGACGTAATAGCTGACCGCGCGGATCTCGTCCTCGCTCAGCCGCGCGTTCCAGTTCGGCATCACGCCGAAACGGGCGTAGTTGACCGATTCGGTGATCGCCTCGCGCGAGCCGCCGTAAAGCCAGATCCGGTCGGTCAGGTTGGGCGCCCCCTGGAAGATGTCGCCCGTGCCGGTTTCGCCATGGCAGGCCGCGCAATTGTCGGCGAAGACCACCTCGCCCCCCGCCGCGAGCGCCGAATCGTGGTCCTGGCCCGAGATCTGGAGGACATATTCCACGACGGCGGTGATCTCCTCGCGCTCCAGCAACTCGTCGACACCATAGCGCGGCATCTCGGAATAGCGCGCATCCGCATCGGTGGTATTGCGGATCCCGTGGGTCACGGTCAGGTGGATATCCTCCATCGTGCCGCCCCAGAGCCAGTCGTCGTCCAGAAGGTTGGGATAGCCAAGCTCGGCGATGCCGCTGGCCCCCGCGCCGTGGCATTGCGCGCAATAGGTGCGGAAGACGGCGGCGCCCGCATTCTCGGCGAAGCTCGCCAGTTGCGGGTCGTTCTGGATCTCGTTCAGATCGGTCTCGACCAGTTGCTGCTTGATCGCGGCATTCTGCGAGTCCCAGCTCGCCATCTCGACCGCGACATCCTCGCGGGTCGAGTGGCCCAGAAGGCCCCGGGTGGCCTGGCTTACCAGCGGCCAGGCCGGATAGAGGATCGTATAGCCGATTCCCCAGACGATGGTCGCATAGAACACCCAGACCCACCAGCGCGGCATCGGGTTGTCGAATTCCTCGATCCCGTCCCACTGGTGGCCGGTGGTGGCGACCTGAAGCGGCAGCTTCCCGCGTGCCGCCGCCTTGCGGGCCGCCGCCGGGGGCAGCGGCGCGTGAAGCGCCTTGCCCTGGGCCTCACCGCCCGGGTTTTGCAGGATATCGGCCTTGTGGCCCTGATCCGCGGCCAGACGGTCCAGCTCGATCCGGTTGTCGGGATTGTGCGGGCTGTCGTGCTTGTCGTTCTCGGCCATCACCGGACCTCCTCGTCGCGGGTTCCGTCTGCGGGAACTGGCTTGCTGTCGTTGCGGAAGATCGAATGGGCGATCTCGTCGTGGACCTTGCGGCTGCCGGGCCGGAAGGCCCACAGGATCACGCCCAGAAAGACCAGGAACAGCGCCAGCAGCCCCCAACTGTCCGCCAATTGGCGCAGGAAGGAATATTGCTCCATTTCGGCCCCCTCAGCGGTTCGGATCCGGCGTGAAGGTCGAGAAATCGACCATCGTGCCCAGAACCTGGATATAGGCGATCAGCGCATCCATCTCGGTCAGCGCGGGCTGGCCGTCGAAGTTGCGCACGTTGATCGCAGTGCCGAAGGCCGCCTCGCCGTAGCGCTCTTCCAGCCCCGAGGGGTCGGCATCGGGATCGGCCTGGGCCAGGAAATCGGCCCGGGCATTGGCGATCATGTCCTCGGTATAGGGCACGCCGACCAGCGCATGGGTCTTGACCACCTGCTCGATCAGCCTGCCATCCAGCCGCCGGTTGGCAAGAAAGCCATAGGGCGGCATCACCGATTCCGGCACCACGGATTTCGCATCCATGAAGTGATCGACATGCCATTCGTCCGAATAGCGCCCGCCGACGCGGGCCAGATCCGGCCCGGTGCGCTTCGAGCCCCATTGGAACGGATGGTCATACATCGATTCCGCGGCAAGGCTGTAATGGCCGTAGCGGGTCACCTCGTCGCGCATGGGTCGGATCATCTGGCTGTGGCAGTTGTAGCAGCCCTCGCGGATGTAGATGTCGCGCCCCGCCAGCTCCAGAGGCGTGTAGGGGCGCATGCCGTCCACCTTCTCGATGGTGTTTTCCAGGTAGAACAGCGGCACGATCTGGACGATCCCGCCGATGGTCACCACAAGGAAGGCCAGCACCATCAGAAGCGTGGCGTGGGTCTCGATCTTCTTGTGTTTGTCAAGCAAAGCCATGATGGGACCCCTTATTCCGCCGGCACGAAGTTGTTGGCGTTGACCGGGGCCTTGGCCGACTGGGCACGCACCGTCATGTAGAGATTCCAGGCCATGATCAGCGCGCCGACCAGATACATCCCGCCGCCAAGCGCCCGCACGAGGTTCATCGGGAATTTGGCCGCGACCGTATCGGCGAAGGCGTTCACGAGGAAACCGTTCGCGTCGACTTCACGCCACATCAGGCCCTCCATGATCCCCGAGACCCACATCGCGCTGGCGTAGAGAACGATGCCGATGGTCGCGAGCCAGAAGTGCCAGGAGACCAGCTTGAGGCTGTAAAGCCCGTCGCGGTTCCAAAGACGCGGCGTCAGGAAGTAAAGCGCGCCGAAGGTGATCATGCCGTTCCAGCCAAGCGCGCCGGAATGGACGTGGCCGATGGTCCAGTCGGTGTAATGCGACAGCGAGTTCACCGTCTTGATCGACATCATCGGGCCTTCGAAGGTGGACATGCCGTAAAAGCCGATGGCGATCACCATCATGCGGATCACCGGATCGGTGCGCAGCTTGTCCCAGGCGCCCGAAAGGGTCATCAGGCCGTTGATCATGCCGCCCCAGCTTGGCATCCACAGGATGATCGAGAACACCATGCCAAGGGTCGAGGCCCAGTCGGGCAGCGCGGTGTAATGCAGGTGGTGCGGACCGGCCCAGATATACAGGAAGATCAGCGCCCAGAAGTGGATGATCGAAAGCTTGTAGCTGAAGACCGGCCGCTCGGCCTGTTTGGGCACGAAGTAATACATCATGCCAAGGAAGCCCGCGGTCAGGAAGAAGCCAACCGCGTTATGGCCATACCACCACTGGATCATCGCATCCTGCACGCCCGAGGTGACCTGCACCGATTGCGAGCTGAAGATCGAGACCGGGATCGCCATGTTGTTCACAAGATGCAGCATGGCGATGGTGATGATCATCGACAGGTAGAACCAGTTGGCGACATAGATATGGGGCTCCTTGCGCTTGAAGAGCGTGCCCGCATAGACCGCAAGGAACGAGACCCAGACGACGACGATCCACCAGTCGATATACCAGACCGGCTCGGCGTATTCCTTGCCCTGGGTTCCGCCCAGGACATAGGACGAGGCCGCCAGCACGATCATCAGGTTCCAGCCCCAGAACACGAACCAGCCCAGGTTCCCGCCCCACAGCCGCACGGCGCTGGTGCGCTGCACGACGTAGAAGGCGGTGCAGATCAGCGCATTGCCGCCAAAGGCGAAGATCACCGCGCTGGTGTGCAGGGGCCGCAGCCGCCCGAAATTGCCGATGCCCTGAAGCGCCTCGAAATTCAGCCAGGGAAAGGCCAGCTGCAATGCGATGACGACACCGACGAGAAAGCCGACGATGCCCCAGAAAGCCGTCGCGATCACGCCCCAGCGGACCACGCCGTCAAGATATTCGTTTTCAGTTGCTACTTTGGGTTCCCCCACGCCGCGCAGCACCACGATGAACGTGATGGCCGCCGCCAGCATGACGATGATCGCATTGACCATATAGGCCAGATCGTGCGCGTAATTGGCGGCGATAGCGGCGAATGCCGCTATCGCGCCAAGCACGATCAGCTTGGCGTAATCCCACATTTTGCGTCCCTTGTCCTTGCTTTCTACCGGGCTGGAGGCAAAGCGACTCGCCCCCTGAGCGGAGTTGTGACTAAGTGCGTATATGGAGCGAGGGGTATTCACCGCCTTGATCTGCGTCAACACCGCGCCCGCCCGGATTTGACTTCAATCAAGGCGGGCGGGAACATGCCCTGATAGTTCCAGCCTTGGAAACACGCAGGGAGGCAGACATGGCCTACAAATCGATTCTCACCGTCGCCGCCGCGCCCGAGGGCGCGGGGATCGCCGTCGACGCGGGCGCGAAGCTCGCGCTCAAGGGCGATGCCCATCTTGAGGCGCTGTCGATCGGGGTGGACCGCACCCAGCTTGGCTATTCCTATATCGGGGCCGGGGCGGTGATGATCCAGGTCGCGATGGAGCGCGCCGAGGAAGAGGCCCGCGCCAATGAAAAGGCGCTGAAAGAGGCGCTTGAGGCCCAGGGGCCCGACCTGCGCTCTTCGCTCGATTCCGTGGTGGCCCAGCTTGGGGCCGTGGGCGATCTGGTCGCGGCGCGGGCGCGCTACAGCGATCTGGTGGTGCTGTCGAAACCCTATGGCCCCGCGGCCGGCCCCGAAGCCGAGGCCGTGGTCGAGGCCGCGATGTTCGAAGGCGGCGCGCCGGTGCTGATCGTGCCGGAAACCGGGCTCGCCTCGGCCACGCCGCGCCGCGTGGTGCTGGCCTGGAACCAGAGCCGCGAGGCGCTGGTGGCCGCGCGGCGTGCGCTGCCGCTCTTGAAAACCGCCGAGCAGGTGGTCATCACCGTGGTCGATCCGCCGGTGCATGGCCCGGAGCGGTCGGACCCCGGCGGCATGCTGTGCCAGCTTCTGGTGCGCCATGGCGTCAAGGCCGAGGTCTCGGTCCTGGCCAAGACCCTGCCCCGCGTCTCGGACGTTCTGGCGCGCCAGTGCCAGGACCTGGACGCCGAGCTTCTGGTGATGGGCGCCTATGGCCATTCGCGCTTCCGCGAGGCGATCCTGGGCGGCGCGACCCGCAATTCGCTGGAAGCGACCCAGGTGCCGGTCTTCCTGGCGCATTGAGCGTCGGCCGCGTCCGCGCGTCCGGGTCCTTGCCCGGGGGTATCGGAACGGCGGGGCGCAGGTTCGCCCGCGATGCTCCGCCCGGCAGGTTCGCCGGGATTGGTTCAGGTTCGGGCATGGCCGCCTTTGCGCCGCCTTTGCCATGCGCGGCGCCATTCGCGCCACGCGGCCCTGCCGGTCTGCGGCGCATCCGCTTGGAAGCGGCGCCAGGCCTTGGTTTCGGACTGCAACCTTTGCCCCGCCTCCCCTCCGCCCGGCGCAAGGCGGGCCAAGTTCGGCCCGCCGGGCAGCCCCCGGATCAGCGCCCCAATGACAGCGTGTGTTCGCGCAGCCAGGCCAGGAAGCCCCTGGGATTGCTTTCCCATTTCTTCAATTCCGAGGCCGGGATCGGCTCGCCGATCACCGGGCGCTGCGGCTTGAAAAGCGCCCGCTTGATCTCATAAAGCAACAGGCCCTGGCGCAACGTGTCCGAGATCCGGTTCGCGATCAGGAAAGCGCGGCTGTTCTGGCCGGGAAAGAAGATCGGCACGATCGTCGCGCCGGAAGAGCGCACGATCTTGTGGGTGAAGACGTTCCATTCCGCCTCGACGGCCGGGCCCCACCAGGTCTCGGACATCGCGACCTTGCCCGCCGGGAACAGGATGATCACCCCCCCGGCCTTGAGATGGCGCATCGTGTCGTCGCGCATCTGAAGCCCGAGGGCGCGGGCGTTTTCCTCATGCGGGAAGGGGACGGGGATCATGAATTCCTCGACCTCGGGGATGCCGGTCAGCAAGGAGCGGGTCAGGATCTTGAAATCCGAGCGCACGCGATTGACCATCTCGGCCATGACCATGCCATCGACCAGGCCCGAGGGATGGTTCGCCACCACCACCACCGGGCCGGTGGCCGGGATGCGGGCGATCTCTTCGGGCGGGGTGTCGATGCGGATCCCCATGTGGCGGATCGCCTTGGGCCAGAACGGCGCGCCGAACGGGGCGCCGGATTTCTCGAAACTGCGGATCAGGCGCAGGAGCTGGATCTTGGCGGTCAGCCATTCGATGGCGCGGATCGTGCCCGCCTTGAACGGATTCCTGAACGTGCCCGCATAGGACAGGCGCCGCATATCATAAGGTTTGTCCGCGGGTGCCCCCGCCGTCATCCCGGCGGGGCTGTCGACAGGCGGCGGCGCGTTCTGACTGTGTTCGTTCACGAAAACCACGATCCTTGAAGACCCCGCCATCCCGACCCGGGCACGACCCGCGTGCCGGGTCCGGTTCTCAATAATCCTCTCCGAACCGCCCGGCAACCAGTGCCTCAAGCGCATCGGCGAGTTTCGCGGCCTCCCCCCCCTCGGTCACCACCGAGATCTCGCTCCCGCGCGAGGCGGCCAGCATCAGAAGGCCCATGATGGAATCGCCCGAAACCTCCATCCCGTCCTTGGAGACCGTGGCCTGGGCGTCATGCGCCTCGACCACTTCGACGAATTTCGCGCTGGCCCGCGCATGCAGGCCCTTTTCGTTCACGATGCGAAAGATCCGGCTGATCAAGATTCCCGTCCCTCCGGGTCACAGGGCCCGGATCGCGCCTCAGGCCCCGCCGCCGAGGTCGAGGCTGTTGATGTATTTCCGCCCCGCATCCAGCGCGGCGGCGACGGCCTCGGGCACCGGAAGCTCGCGCGATTTGGCAAGCTTGATCAGCATCGGCAGGTTGGCGCCGTAAAGGATGCGCCGCCCGTTCGCTGTGCAGGCCGGCAGTGAAAGGTTCGAGGGGCTGCCGCCGAACATGTCGGTCACCACCACCACGCCCTGCCCGGCATCCACCGCATCCGCCGCCGCGATGATCTCGGCCTGTTTCTCGCCCCGGTCGTGATCGTCCTCGATGGCTATTGCGCGCATACCGTTCTGCTTGCCCACGACATGTTCGACGGCGGAAAGATATTCCCGCGCCAGACCCCCATGGGCAACGATGACGATCCCGATCAAGCGCCAGACACCTTGTCAGCTGGAGCGGCGGTCGACCCCGCGCCCTTGCGTTCCAGTTCCCTGTGCCGTTTTGACACCGGCCAGCCCGCTTGCGCAAGGGCGCTGCCCATCAATTCGGCAACTGCGACCGATCTGTGTTGCCCTCCGGTGCAGCCAAAGCCGATCGACAGATGGGCCTTGCCCTCTTGCAGGTGCTGCGGAAGCAGAAAAAGCAGCAGGTCGCTCAACCTCTGGAAGAATTCAGGGAATCGGGGGTCGGTGCGGATGTAATCCACCACCTCGCCGTCGCGCCCGTCCAGCGGGCGCAACGCCGGGTTCCAGTAGGGATTGGCCAGGAATCGGCAGTCGAAGATCATGTCCACCCCACGCGGCACGCCGCGCTTGTAGCTGAAGGACTGGACCGAGACCGCCAGCCGCCCGGTCTCGCCCTTGTCAAACCAGCGGGCGATCTCGGCCTTCAGGTCATGGGGCGACAGATCGGTGGTGTCGATCAGATGATCGGCGCGGACGCGGATCGGAGCCAGCAGGTCGATCTCGCGCTCCACCCCCTCGGCGGGGCTTTCGGCCTGGGCGAGCGGATGGCGCCGCCGGGTCTCGGAAAAGCGCCGGATCAGCGCGGCCGGGCTGCAATCGATGTAGAGCACCTCAAGCGCCACGCGCGGGTTGCGGGTCATCAGGTCGATCAGCTCGATCAGCGCGGTGGCGTTGAAATCGCGGTTGCGCACGTCCAGCCCCAGGACGACCGGGCGGCCATGCGGCGGGCCGTCGAGCAGGCGCGGCACCATGGAAAGCGGGATATTGTCGATCCCCTCGTAGCCCAGGTCCTCAAGCACCCGGATCGCCGTGGTCCGCCCGGCCCCCGAAGGGCCGGTCACCAGGATCACGCGATGTTCATCGGTCTGCTCCATCCAGCTTCCGCTCCCGCCACCGGCCCTGCCCGCCGATCTGGCCCCGCCCGGCCTTTCAGCCGCGTTCGGGCCAGGCCCCGGCCAGACAGAGCATCAACGCTTCTGCAAGATGGTTATTTTGCGGTCGCAGCACAAGCGGAAGCTGATGGCCGAGAAGCTCCATCCTCCGGGGCGGCGGCAGGCGTTCGGTCTCGGCCTGCCCCAGATCGACCGCAAGCGACAGCAGCACCCTCTCCAGCGGCGCCAGCCGCAAAAGGCCGATCCCCCGCGCCTCGATCCGCCCGCGGATCGCATCCGAGGGGCAGCGGGCGACAAGCCCGGTCGCCTCCGCCCCGATCCGGCTGCGGTCGTCCGAGACGAGGCGGGCGCCAAGCGCGATCATGCGGATCGCCAGCGCCGACTTCCCCGCCCCCGAGGGCCCGAGGATCAAAAGCCCCCGCCCGGCATGGGCGACGGTGGTTGCGTGCAGGATCAGGCCTGGCGCACTCCGGCTCACACCGGCAGGCCGACGACGAAACGCGCGCCAAGCGGCTCGGAGGTGGCATCGGCGGCGGTGGGGCGGATGTTCTCGGCCCAGATCACCCCGCCATGGGCCTCGACGATCTGTTTCGAGATCGACAGGCCAAGGCCGGAGTTATTGCCGAAATGGGTCGCGGGCCGGTCGGAATAAAAGCGCTTGAACACCTTGGACAACGCCTGTTCCGGGATGCCCGGCCCGGTATCCTCGACCACGACCAGCACCCGGTTGTCGCGCCGCCTGGCCCAGACCCGCACCGCATCGCCCTCTTCGCAGAAGGAAACCGCATTGGTGATCAGGTTGACGAAGACCTGCGCCAGCCGCGCCTCAAGCCCGCGGATCACGATCGGCTCGTCGGGCAGGTCGGTGATGAAGTCGACACCCTGCTCGCGCGCCTGGTCGCCCAGATAGGTGGTCAGGTTGGAAAGCGTGCGGATCAGGTTGAACTCTTCCTCCTCTTCCTTCACCAGCTCGCTGTCGAGCCGCGAGGCGTTGGAGATGTCCGAGACCAGCCGGTCGAGCCGCCGCACGTCATGGTCGATCACGTCGAGCAGCTTCTCGCGATGCTCTTCCTTCCTGACCATGCGCAGGGATCCCACCGCCGAGCGCAGGCTGGCCAGCGGGTTCTTGATCTCATGCGCGACATCGGCGGCGAATTGTTCGTTGGCGTCGATCCGGTCGTAAAGCGCCGCGACCATGCCGCGCATCGCCACCGAGAGTCGGCCGATCTCGTCGGGCCGCGCCGCCAGATCGGGGATCCGCACCCGGCCGGGCGCGACCTTGTGATCGCCGTCGCGGCCGATCTCGGCCGCCGCCGCCAGGTCCGACAGCGGATTGGCGATGGTCGAGGCCAGAACCAGCGACAGCCCGACCGAGACCAGCAGCGCCACGATGAAGACCTGAAGGATCTGCTCGCGCTCGTTCCTGACCAGCCGGTCGATCTCTCCGGTGGCCGAGGTCAGGGCGACCACCGCCACCACCTCGCCCCCCACCACGACCGGGGCGGCGACGGAAAACAGCGTGCTGCCCGCGCGGTCATGGCCAGTATGCGAGGCCGTCTGCCCCTCCAGCGCCCGGGGAAAGACGCCGCGCGCCAGCGCCTCGGCATCCACCGCGACCTCATCCACGCCGCCCAGCGTCAGCAGGCCCGAGACCCCGCTCCAGACCGCGTTCAGGAAATCGGTGATGACGGTCGCGCCCGGGGGCGTGGCGTCGGGTTGCAGCGGGGCGCCCTGCGCGCGGGCGATCACCTGCCCCCCCACGTCGAAGACGAAGGCATCGACCGCGCCCTCAAGCCGGATCCCCGCCAGGGTCGCGGCCGGATCGGCCGTCGCGCCTTCGGCCTGCATCCGCGCCTCAAGCACGTCGGCGATCAGCTCGACCTCGCGTCCCAGCGCCGCCTCGCGCTGAAAGACGAGGCCGTCGCGGAACGGGTTCAGGAACAGCACCCCCCCCACCAGCAGCACCAGCGCCAGCAGGTTGAAAATGATGATCTTGCGCGCCAGCGGGCTGCGGTTGAGCGACACCAGCCCGCCGCGGGGCCGCGCCTCGCGACAGTCGATCGCCGCCGCATCGGGCGAGACCCAGTCTTCACCCAGAAGCACGTCTCCGGCCTTGCGGGGGCGAGGATCATCCATGGCGATACGCGAAGCCATCCTGGGGGCCATTCGGGGAAGCGCGGTCATTCTTGGCCGTCATTCCTCGTTATAGCGGTATCCGATCCCATAAAGCGTCTCGATGGCCGAGAAATCATCGTCCACCGAACGCATCTTCTTGCGCAGCCGCTTGATATGGCTGTCGATGGTGCGGTCGTCGACATAGACCTGATCGTCATAGGCCACGTCCATCAACTGGTCGCGTGACTTGACGAAGCCCGGGCGCTGCGCCAGCGCCTGCAGGAGCAGGAATTCGGTCACCGTCAGCGAGACGTCGCGGCCCTTCCAGGTCACCGAATGGCGCAGCGGGTCCATGCGCAGCTGGCCGCGCTCGATGATCTTGTTCTCTTCGGTCGCCGGGGCCTCGCCCGTGGTGATGGCATCCTGGCGGCGCAGGAGCGCGCGGATCCGCTCGACGAGAAGGCGCTGACTGAACGGCTTCTTGACATAATCGTCGGCGCCCATGCGCAGGCCGAGCACCTCGTCGATCTCGTCGTCCTTCGAGGTGAGGAAGATCACCGGCATCGAGGTCTTGAGCCGCAGGCGCTGAAGCAGGTCCATCCCGTCCATGCGCGGCATCTTGATGTCGAGGACCGCCATGTCCGGCAGCCGACGATTGAAGGCGTCCAGCGCCGACTGGCCGTCGTTATAGGTCTCGACCTCAAAGCCCTCGGCCTCAAGCGTCATGGAAACCGACGTCAGGATATTCCTGTCATCGTCGACAAGGGCGATTCTCGACATATCGTTACTGGTCCTGCTCTGATTTTGTATTTTTCCAACATTCTCCGCAATGTGCCGCCCGGAATCAACACAAAAGCGAATCACCCCGGCCCTTCGCCACCCCAGCACAGCAGAAAACTCCCAACCAATGACTAATTTGCCTCACTCCGGCAGGGCGGGCGACATTGGTTGCGCTAACTTGGCCTTGGTTGCGCTAACTGCGCCAAAGCGCCCTGTTCGCTTCGGTTTGCGACATGTTATAGGCGGCGCGAGGACGGCTTCGAAACATTGTTGCGGGGCCGTTCCCGGCACCCCATGGCCCGGGGCGACCTTTCCGAAACCCTCGCCGCGCGGGAGGCGCGGCAAACGGAGCTTGGCACGACATGACGACGAACGGACGCGTGAACCCGAAACGCACCCTTGAACACCAGGGCATCACCGGCGCCGCCGCCGTCCATTACAACTATGTCGAACCCGCACTTGTCGAAGCCGCCGTCGCGCGCGGCGAGGGCCATCTGGGCAAGGGCGGCGCCTTCCTGTGCACGACCGGCAAGTTCACCGGCCGCTCGCCCAAGGACAAGTTCGTCGTCCGCACCGCGCTGACCGAAGACACGATCTGGTGGGAGAACAACGCGCCCATGAGCCCGGAATCCTGGGCCGTTCTCAAGGCCGACATGCTTGCCCATGTCGCCGGGCGCGAGCTTTTCGTGCAGGATCTTTACGCAGGCGCCGATCCCGAACACCGCGTCGATGTGCGCATGGTGACCGAACTGGCCTGGCACAACCTGTTCATCCGCCATCTGCTGCGCCGCCCCGGGCGGGCCGAGCTTGACGGCTTCGACCCCGAATGGACGATCATCAACCTGCCGTCCTTCAAGGCCGATCCCGCGCGCCACGGCTGCCGCAGCGATACCGTGATCGCGCTGAACTTCGACGAGAAGACCGTCCTGATCGCCAATACCGCCTATGCGGGCGAGAACAAGAAATCCGTCTTCACCATCCTGAACTACCTTCTGCCCGCCAAGGGCGTGATGGCGATGCATTGCTCGGCCAACCACGCCATCGGCAATACCGAGGACACCGCCGTCTTCTTCGGCCTTTCCGGCACCGGCAAGACCACGCTTTCGGCCGATCCCTCGCGCATCCTGATCGGCGACGACGAACATGGCTGGTCCGACAAGGGCACCTTCAACTTCGAAGGCGGCTGCTACGCCAAGACCATCAACCTCTCGGCCGAGGCCGAGCCCGAGATCTACGGCACCACCACCCGCTTCGGCACGGTGATCGAAAACATGGTCTGGAACCCCGAGACCTTCGATCTGGATTTCGAGGACAACAGCCTGACCGACAACATGCGCTGCGCCTATCCGCTGGAGGCGATCTCGAACGCCTCGGCCACGGGCCTGGGCGGGTTGCCGAAGAACGTGATCCTGCTGACCTGCGACGCTTACGGCGTGCTGCCGCCGATCGCGCGGCTGACCCCCGCCCAGGCGATGTATCACTTCCTGTCGGGCTTCACCTCGAAGACGCCGGGCACCGAGCGCGGGGTGACCGAGCCGCTGCCGACCTTCTCGACCTGTTTCGGCGCCCCCTTCATGCCGCGCCGCCCCGAGGTCTACGGCAAGCTCTTGCAAGCCAAGATCGCCTCGACCGGCGCCTCGTGCTGGCTGGTCAACACCGGCTGGACCGGCGGCAAGTTCGGCACCGGCAAAAGGATGCCGATCCGCGCCACCCGCGCCCTGCTGACGGCGGCGCTGGACGGGTCGCTCAACAATGCCGAATTCCGCAAGGATCCGAACTTCGGCTTCGAGGTCCCGGTCTCGGTCCCCGGGGTGGACGGCGCGCTGCTGAACCCGCGCGACACCTGGGCCGACAAGGCCGCCTATGACGCCCAGGCCGCGACGCTGGTCGAGATGTTCTCGAAGAACTTCGCGCAATATGTCGACCATATCGACGACGACGTGAAGGCCGCCGCCATCGGCTGAGCCCGCGGGCAAGGTTGCGGGGGGGGGGCCAGCCACGGGCCCTGCCCGTTTCCCGGTCATCCCCCCGATTTCCCGATCGAGGCCCCGGCCCGCTGCCCTGCGGACCGGGGCTTTTCCATACCTGCGGCCGCCTCGCGGATTGACAGACGGTCCGGCTTCTGGCTTGCCTTGGACATGGGAAACCATGACGGGGATCGGTGATGGCGGCGTTGCGTCTTTCGGTGGCATTCGGGTTGATCCTCGGCCTTGCGCCGCCCGCCTTGGCCAAACCGCCCGCCCCGCAAAGCGCCGAATTCCTTGAGATCCTCGATGTCGGGCTTTATTGCCGCCCCCCGGTCGAACGGACAGAGGAAGCCCCCGGCACGACGCTGGGCTATGTCAATCTGACCGTCGGCGCGCCCGAGATCCTATACAGCCAGCAGCAGGTGCCCGCGACGCTCGGCGTCTCGTTCGGGCTGATTTTCGTCTCGGACGAGACGATTCTCGACGCGCGGATGGAAACCCACCGCCCTGGCGCCGAAACCCCCGACATCTGGTATTCCAACCTCTTCGCCGGATCCTCTAGCAGCCGAGGCTTCACCTTCGAATTCGAAGAGGAATTGCGCCTCGGCCGCTGGAGGCTGGAGGCCTGGGAGGAAGAGCGCCTGGTCTACCGGGTGGAATTCGACGTGGTGCCCGCCGGTGAAGCCCCCGGAAACACCGCCGATCATTGCAATCCGATGTCATGAAGCCGCAGCAATGATCCCGTCTTCTGCGGCCATGCGGCTGTTCCCTGCCTTGTTCGCGATGCTCGTGCCGGTCCCCCCGGTCGCCGCAGAGCCCGGGGCGAAGCCCGAACCCCCGGTCTTCGCCGCAACGGTCGCCAGCCTCGAATGGGGGATCTTCTGTGCCCTGCAAGAGATGGACCGCGCGCCCGCCCCCGGCACGGCCTCGGGCTGGATCCATGTGCCGAAGGACGAGATCGGCTTTCACTGGCCCGACCGGCAGGTGGTGCCCGCCGCGCTCGGCCTCGGCTTCGGGGTCAGGATCACCGCCCGGCCCGGCTGGGACAGCGCGGCGGGCGAGGCCCGGGTCTGGCGCCCCGGGGCGCAGGCGCCCGAGACCTGGCCCTCGGACATCTATTCCTTCGGCCCGACCATGGCCTTCTTCCGCTTCGACACGCCGGACGAATTGCAGACCGGAACCTGGGTGTTCGAGGGCTGGGACGGCGACCGGCGGCTCTATCGCGCCGAATTCGAGGTCGTGTCGGCCGAGGCCGTGCCGGGGATCGCCCAGGCCTGCGGCGCGACCTCCTGAAATTCTCCGCGACATTTCAGGTCAAAAATCTCCACCAAATAGAAATTATATTGCGCTGCGGCCGCAAAAGTCCTAGTCCATCCGCAGATGCACAATCCGCCGGAGTCCTCTCATGCCGCATGATGGCCAGCCTGTTTCCACCGCACCGCTTCTGCCCGATCTGCGCGGGCTGGCCGCCGCCGCGCTGGACGATCTGGGCCACGTCCTCTCGGAAGCGCGCGAGGCCCTGCGCGCCAGGGTCACCGTCTCGGGCAAGGTCTCGGCCCCGGCGCTGGAGGAACACCAGTTCGCCGCCCATGCCCTTTCGTGGCTTGCCACCTATGCAGAAGGGCTGCGCCAGCTTGACGCCTGGGCGGGTCGGCTGGAAGCGGCGGACCGCTTCGGCGAGATCGAGGCGCTGATCCTTCAGATCGGCTTCGGCGAATATCTGGCCCAGGTGCAAGGCGGCATCCCGATGAGCCAGGGCGAGATCGCCCGGCTTGCCGACCTGGGCCTGACCTGGGCGCCCGAGGCGCCCGCCGCCACCCTGATCGCCCGGGGCAACACGCCCGCCGCGCGCAGCCGCCTTGTCGCCCTGATGCGCGAGAACCATGGCCGCGCCACCTTCGGCGCCACCGGGCTGGACGAAGAGCTTGAGATGATCCGCGACCAGTTCCGCCGCTATGCCGAGGAAAAGGTCGTGCCCTTCGCGCATGAATGGCACCTGAAGGACGAGTTGATCCCGATGCAGGTGATCACCGAACTGGCCGAAATGGGCGTGTTCGGCCTGACCATCCCCGAGGAATTCGGCGGCTTCGGCCTGTCGAAAGCCTCGATGGTGGTGGTGTCGGAAGAGCTTTCGCGCGGCTATATCGGCGTGGGCAGCCTTGGCACCCGCTCGGAAATCGCGGCCGAGCTGATCCTGTGCGGCGGCACGCCCGAGCAGAAGGCGCAATGGCTGCCGAAGCTCGCCAGCGGCGAAATCCTGCCCACCGCCGTCTTCACCGAGCCGAACACCGGCTCGGACCTGGGAAGCCTGCGCACCCGCGCCACCCGCACCGATGACGGCTGGGAGATCACCGGCAACAAGACCTGGATCACCCATGCCGCGCGCAGCCATGTGATGACTCTTCTGGCGCGCACCGATCCCGACAGCACCGACTGGCGGGGGCTGTCGATGTTCCTGGCCGAAAAGACCCCGGGAACCGAGGCCGACCCCTTCCCCACCGCCGGCATGACCGGGGGCGAGATCGGCGTCCTGGGCTATCGCGGCATGAAGGAATACGAACTCGGCTTCGACGGCTTCAAGATTGCGCCCGGGAACCTGCTGGGCGGCCAGCCCGGCCAGGGCTTCAAGCAGTTGATGCAGACTTTCGAATCCGCCCGCATCCAGACCGGCGCCCGCGCCATCGGCGTGGCCCAGGCCGCGCTGGAATGCGGGCTGCAATATGCCGAGGAGCGCAGGCAGTTCGGCAAGCCCCTGGTCGAATTTCCCCGCGTCTCGGGCAAGCTTGCCATGATGGCGGTCGAGGTGATGATCGCCCGGCAACTGACCTATCACAGCGCCTGGCAGAAGGACCACGACCGGCGCTGCGATCTTGAGGCCGGGATGGCCAAGCTTCTGGGCGCGCGCGTCGCCTGGGCGGCGGCCGACAATGCGCTTCAGATCCACGGCGGCAACGGCTTTGCGCTGGAATACCGGGTCTCGCGCATTCTCTGCGATGCCCGCATCCTCAACATCTTCGAGGGCGCGGCCGAGATCCAGGCCCAGGTCATCGCCCGCCGTCTGCTGGACTGACCCCGCCACGTCATCTTCCCGCCGCATTTTGTTGCCAGTTTGGCGACAATCGCAAGAATGCGAATGGAATGGTGCGTAACGATGGCCGATGCGATCCGGGGCGGAATTGTCATCAATGAAATCCTGCCCGATCCGAACAGCGCGGCCGGATCCTCGGGGCCGCGTTTCGACACCGATCTCAGCGGCGCCGTCACCCCGGTCGACGAATTCATCGAGGTCTACAACAGCTCGGATGCGCCGATCGACCTCTCCGGCCTGCAATTGTGGGACCAGACCCTGGGCAACTGGTTCACCTTTCCGCCCGGTTCGGTGCTGGCGCCCGGCGCCCATGCCATGGTGATGGCCGGGGCGGCGGGCGGGCCGGGGCCGCTGCTGGCCGCCGGAGACCTGGCCTTCTACGCCGGGCGCGGCTCGGCGGTTCTGAACAACGGGCCCGAGAATGCCATCCTCTACGATCCCCTGACCAATCAGTTCATCCAGGTCGCCTATGGCGGCGCGACGATCCAGCCCCCCGGCATGCCGGGCGTCTTCGCGGCCCTTCCCGCCGGGGCAAGCCGCATCGGCGCGGGCGAGGATTTCGGCGCCTTCGTTCCCGGCTATTCGCTGCAGCGGATGCCCGACGGCGGCGATACGATCGTGAACGGACGGACCCCAAACCCAGCCAGCGACAATGTCTGTTTCGCCCGGGGCACCCGGATCGCGACCCCGCACGGCCCGCGCGCGGTCGAGGATCTGCGGGCGGGCGACCTGGTCCTGACCTCGACCGAGGCGGCGCTGCCGGTGATCTGGGCCGGGCGCAGCCGGTTCGACGCCGCCCGGCTCTGGCGCGAGCCCAGGCTCTGGCCCGTCACCATCCGCGCCGGGACCTTCGGCCCGGGCCTGCCCGCACACGACCTGCGGGTGTCGCGCCAGCACCGGCTGCGCTTCGGCGGCAAGGTCGCCCGGCGGATGGGGGGCGATCCTTTCGTGCTGGTCCCGGCCCATGTGCTCGTGGGCCTGCCCGGCGTGCATCTGGCGCGGCCAGAAGGGGATCTGGAGTATCACCACCTGCTCTTGCCCCGCCATGCCATCCTTCTGGCCGAGGATCTGCCTGCCGAAAGCCTCTATCTCGGCCCGCAGGCCCTGAGCGCGCTGAACGAAGAGGCGCATGCGGAACTGGCGCTGATCTTTCCCGACCGCCCCTGGGAAGGCCCCCCGCCCGCGGCCGCGCATCCGATGCTTTCGGCCGCGCGGGCGCGCGGGATGCTGCGCCGCCACGCAAGGAACGAGCAAAACCTGCGCCCCGGGGCCTAGCCCGCCCCTCCGCGCGACGGTCGCGCCGCACCAAGGCGCGGGTGCAGCTTGCCCGCAAGGCCCATGCAGATCAGGAACGCCGCACCCGCGAAGGCGAAGACCCCGGCAGCGGCGCCACGAACAGCACGAGCCAGGCCGCCCCCGGCGTCATGATCCCCGAGACGTCGCGGAAGCTGGAATAGACCGCCGACATCTCTGTCCTCTCGCTGGGCTTCACCGACATCAGGAAGGGAAGCCCGCCCACCACGTCGAGCACGACGAAGAAGAACGAGGCCCCGAAGACCAGCGCCACCGCGGCCCAGGGCAGGACCGACAGCAGCGCCCGCCAAGATCAGCAGCCCCCGCACCGCCGCCTCGATCCCGGCAAGCAGGGCGAAATGCTCGATCCGGGAGGTGGCGCTGTGCTTGAGCGCAAGGGGGATGTAGCGGGTGGCCATGCTGGCACTAACACCCGCGCGGGCGGGCGCGGCTTGCCTGAAAGCGACATCCGATGTCGCGCGGCCCCATCTCATCGCCCGACGGGCGAAAGCGGAGAGAGGGATCCGGCGGGCGGGCCGGGGCGCTTGTGCCGCAGGTTCGGGGAAACGCCCGCCTCGCGCTCCGCACCCTGGCCCGGGCGATGGGTCTTGGGCGATGGGTCTCGGGCCGCACCGCCACCCGGCGCAGGCCGACGGTGGCCCTCAGACGTCGCGCGCCAGAAGGTCCAGAAGCCGCCCGCGCGCTTCGGGCAGGGGCCTGCGCCAGGCGCCCTCGGCCAACTCGCGGTTCAGGAAATGGCCCGTGATGGCAAGTCCTTGCAAGATCCCGGCCGGAGAGATCCGCGTGCCATCACGCCCCCCGGCGAAGTCGGAATCGGCAAAGTTTCCCTCGACAAAGCCCGGCGCGGCCATGCCTTCGGGCAGCGGCAGCAGGCGGTCGGCCCAGTCCCCCGCCCCGGCGCGGCTGACCGCGCGGCCGGTCTTCGGGCTGACGAAGGCCAGCCCCTCGCGCGCGCCAGTCGCCGCGCAGGCCGAAAGGTCGAGCCCGTAGCCAAGCTCGGCCAGAAGCTGCATCTCCCACCGCAGATAGACCTCGGTCCAGCCCGGCGCGCCCAGCCGGTCGAGCAGGTCCTGCGTCGCGGACCACAGCGCGGGATGCGGCGCGCGCTCGGGCAGCGCGACGTGAAGCAGCGCGCAGATCGCGCCCAGACCGGCAAGCCCCAGCCGGTCGTCCAGCAGATGCGCCCGGCTCTTCACCGGATCGACGGCATAGGTGCCGATATGGGTCTCCAGCCGCGCGCGCCACGCCACCCGAAGCTGCGCCCCCGGTTGCAGCACGGGCGCGAGCCTGCGCCCGGTGCCGCCGCGCACCACCCCGGCATGGCGGCCATGCCCAAGGGTGAACAGATCGACGATGGCCGCGGACTCGCCATGCGGCCGCACCGTCAGGATCACGCCTTCGTCACGCCACTCGGTCATGCCGCGACTATCAGGCGCGCGGCCCGCAGGGGCAAGGGGGCCCACCCGGGGGGGAGCCGATGCGCCCCGACCGACCGCGGCTCTGGCGCATCCCGCCCGATCGCCCCATATCAGGGGGGCAAACCTGCGGAGGAACGAATGGCCTTCTTCTACCTGATGATCATCGGCGCGGCGGCGGGCTTTCTGGCAACCCGCGTGATGCGGCTTGAAACCGATGTGCCGACCACTGTCGCGATCGGGGTCTTCGGGGCGCTGATCGGCGGCGGGGTGTTGCGGCTTCTGGTCTGGGCGCTTGGCACGGTGGCGGGATTCGTCGGCGCCTTCCTGGGCGCGCTGGCGCTGATCTGGGTCTGGAAGACCTATCTCAGGAAGTGACGGCTCAGGCTAGCCGCTTCGCCAGATCCTTGAGCCGGAGCGGTTCGGCCCCCGCCGGATCCCACAGCCCCTGCCCCTGCCAGGCCGCGAACAGCACCCGGGCGGCGGCGCGCGCGCCATCGGCCTGCCCCAGCCGCAACGCCAGCGCGGTCTCGACCCGCCCGCGCCATTCCTGCGCCATGCGCCCGGCCTCGGGATCGCGGGCGCCCAGCGTCAGCAGCGCCTGCGCCGCGCGCGCATCCAGCGCCTTGAGATAGCCCTGCGGCCCCTTGCCCGCCGCCGAGAGATCGGCCGCATCGGTCTCGGCGATCATCGCCTGCCAGCCCGCTCGGGCGGCGGCGGCCTGAAGCCCCTCGACCGTGGCGAACCTTTGCGCCAGCGTCGAGGCCGCGAGCCCGGTCGCCCGCGAAAGGTTGCCGAAGCTCAACGCCTTTTCCCCGTCGGCCAGGAAAAGGCGGCGGGCTTCGGCCAGGACATCGCTGTCGGGAAGGATCTTTCTGCGCGACATGGCGGCATGTTTATGCAAACACCCGTTCGCAATCAAGCCCCGCCGACGCAGCCGGAATCACCCGGGCGGCGCAGCCGGATCAGCCAGCCTTCTCGGCCTTGAACGGCGCCATCCCGGCGCGGGCAAGGGCATCGGCGCGCTCGTTCTCGGCATGGCCCGCATGGCCCTTGATCCATTTCCAGACCACCCGATGCCGGGCCTGCGCGGCATCGAGCCGCTGCCAGAGCTCGACATTCTTCACCGGCTTGCGGTCGGCGGTCTTCCAGCCGTTCCTCTTCCAGCCATGGATCCAGCCGGTGACGCCGTTCTTCACATAGGCGCTGTCGGTGACCACGGTGATCTCCGAGGCGCGGGTCAGGCTTTCCAGCGCATGGATGGCGCCCAGAAGCTCCATCCGGTTGTTGGTGGTGTCGGGCTCGCCGCCGCAAAGCTCGCGCTCTTTCAGAACCTTGTCGCCCTCGCGCGCGATCAGCAAGGCGCCCCAGCCGCCGGGGCCGGGATTGCCGGAGCACGCTCCATCGGTATAGGCGAAAAGTTCGGCCATGACAGCACCGGGTTCGGAAGGGAATGGAAAGGGCGGCGGGTCAGGCGGGTTCGCGCAGGATGCGCGGCACCTTGAATTCGATATCCTCGATCGCGGTCTCGACCAGTTCGACCGTGACCTCGTGGCGAGCGCGGAACGCGTCGATCACCTCGTTGATCAGCACCTCGGGGGCCGAGGCCCCCGCCGTCACGCCAAGGCTGCGGATCCCCGCAAGCGCCCGCCAGTCGATGTCGCCCGCGCGCTGCACCAGTTGCGAATAGCCGCAGCCCGCCGCGCGCCCGACCTCGACCAGGCGCTTCGAATTCGAGGAATTCGGCGCGCCCACCACCAGAAGCGCGTCGATCCGGGGCGCGATGGCCTTCACCGCCTCTTGCCGGTTGGTGGTGGCGTAGCAGATGTCCTTATGGCCGGGCCCGGTGATCTGAGGGAAACGCAGCTTCAACGCCTCGACGATGGCGGCGGTATCGTCGACGGAAAGCGTGGTCTGGGTGGCGAAGGCCAGCCGGGATTCGTCGCGCACCACAAGGCCCGCGACATCGGCGGGGGTCTCGACCAGCAGCACCTCGCCGGGCGGCAGTTGGCCCATGGTGCCGACCGTCTCGGGATGGCCCTCATGGCCGATGAAAATCACCTGAAGCCCGTTGTTGTGATGGCGCGCGGCCTCGTTATGGACCTTGGTCACCAGGGGGCAGGTGGCATCCACCGCGATCATCTCGCGCGCGGCCGCCGCCGCCGGCACCGATTTCGGCACGCCATGGGCGGAAAACACCACCGGGCGGTCGCCGGGGCATTCCTCAAGCTCTTCGACGAATACCGCACCCTTGGCGCGCAGCCCGTCGACCACATAGCGGTTGTGGACGATCTCATGGCGGACATAGACCGGGGCGCCCCATTTCTCCAGCGCCATCTCGACGATGCGGATGGCGCGGTCCACCCCGGCGCAGAACCCGCGCGGCGCGGCGAGATAGAGGTGAAGGGGGGGCTTGGCGGTCATGGTCGTCCTGCATCGGGCTGGTGCCAGAGGTAAGGCCAAACCGCGCCCGGGTCCAGTGGCGGGCGCGTGAAAGCGCGGCTCAACCCGTGCCGAAAAGCCCCGCACCGATCAGCGCCAGCACCAGATAGCGCCCGGTCTTGGCAAGCGCGGTCAGGATCAGGAACAGCGGCCAGGGCACCCGCATCACCCCGGCCAGCGCCACCAGCAGATCGCCCCCCGGCGCCCAGGACAGCAGCAAGGACCACAGCCCCCACCGCGCGAACCAGGCCCGCGCCCGCGCAAGCCGTTCGGCGGAAAAGGGAAACCAGCGGCTGCCATGCAGATGCCCCGCCCAGCGACCGACGGCATAGGTCACGCAAGACCCCAGCACATTCCCGATCGAGGCCAGGACCACCAGCGGAACCACCGGATAGCCCGCCGCCTGCAGGGCGATGAAGACGATTTCCGACTGCATCGGAACCGGGCTGGCCGAAACCAGCGCGGCCAGGAACATGCCCGGAAGGCCAAGATCTGGGAAATGCATGGCTCAGACGAAATCCGGGGGAAAAAGGGATCGAGGGCCCGTCGCTCTCCCGTCTGCAAGCGGCCAGAGTCCCGGATTGCCGGGGCCGCAGCCTGCCGGGCGAGGACCGCGGCCGGGACGGACCCGGATGCGCGCGCCCTCAGCCCGGGCCGGTCACTTCGCCGCGACCGAGCTGTGCTCGTCGCTCACCCCCGGGCGCGGCTCGCGCGGCGGGCGGCCGATCACCTCGCGCAATTCGTCCAGCTCGATGAAATTGTCGGCCTGGCGGCGCAACTCGTCGGCGATCATCGGCGGCTGGCTGCGGATGGTGGAGACGACCGAGACCCGGACCCCTTGCCGCTGCAGGCTTTCGACCAGCGGGCGGAAATCGCCGTCGCCCGAGAACAGCACGACATGATCGACCCGCGAGGCCAGCTCCATGGCATCCACCGTCAATTCGATGTCCATGTTGCCCTTGACCTTCCGGCGGCCCTGGCTGTCGGTATATTCCTTGGCGGGCTTCGTGCGCATGGTGAAGCCGTTGTAATGCAGCCAGTCGACCAGCGGGCGGATCGGGGAATACTCCTCGTTCTCAAGCAGGGCGGTGTAGTAGAAGGCGCGAAGCATCTTGCCCCGGCGCATGAATTCCATACGCAACAACTTGTAGTCGATGTCGAAGCCAAGCGCCTTGGCGGCGGCATATAGATTCGACCCGTCGATGAACAGCGCAAGCCGTTCGTCCTTGTAAAACATTGCCTGGTCCCCTCAGAAGTGTCGTTCTGCCAATCAAGCTTCCGTGCAGGAGCCGCCTGCGATAAGTCCGGCCCGGCAATGCCGGACGACAGAACCAGACGTGGATAACTTCGGCGGACAGGGACGACAAGTGAACTCTATCGTATGAAATCACTCGAAGATACAGCTTCAAGACCGGCCGTGATCGCGCTTGGCGCGAACCTGCCGTTCCAGGGCCATGGCCCGGCACGGACGCTGCGGCGCGCTCTGGCGGAATTCTCGGCCCGCGGCTTGGGTTTGGGCGCCGTCAGCCGATTCTATTCGACCCCCTGCTTTCCGCCCGGGGCAGGTCCCGATTATGTGAACGCGGCGGCCCTGATCACGGCAGGTTTACCGGATGACCCCGCGTCAATCCTTGGACTGCTGCATGGAATCGAGGCGGAGTTCGGGCGCGAAAGGCTGGAACGCTGGGGGATGCGCACGCTCGACCTCGATCTGGTCGCGCTTGGCGAATCGGTCCTTCCCGATGCGCGGACCCAGGACGGGTGGCGCGCGCTTCCGCAGGAAGAGCAGGGCCGCAACGCGCCGGACCAGCCGATCCTGCCGCATCCGCGCCTGCAGGACCGCGCCTTCGTGCTGGTGCCGATGCTCGACATCCTGCCGCATTGGCGCCACCCCCGGCTGGGGCTGGACGTGGGCCAGATGCTGGCCGCCCTGCCGCCCGAAGACCGTGCCGCGATCCGGCCGCTGGCCGACGGGAACTAGACGGGGAATGGGCGCCGGATGCGCCCGTTGCGGCCCTGCATCCGATCCCGGCTTGCCAAAGCGGGGCATCGGCCTTAGATAGTCGGCTTCCGAGCCTTCCCCAAGTGGAGTGTCCCATGGCCCGCGTGACGGTCGAAGATTGCGTTGACAAGGTCCCCAACCGGTTCGAGCTGGTGATGCTCGCCGCCCATCGCGCGCGCGAAATCGCCGCCGGTGCGCCCCTTAGCGTGGATCGCGACAACGACAAGAACCCCGTCGTCAGCCTGCGCGAGATCGCCGAGGAGACCCAGTCGGCCGAAGTCCTGCGCGAGCGCATGATCGAATCGCACCAGACCCAGATCGAGGTCGACGAGCCCGAGGAAGACCAGATGGCGCTTCTGATGGCCGGTGAGGCCGACCGCCCGGTGCAGGACGACATGTCGGAAGAAAAGCTTCTGCGCGCGCTGATGGAAGCGCAGGGGGAGCACTGAGCGGGCCACTGGCCCGCCCGGCGAACCGGCGATGATTGATGTCGAGGATCTCATCGCCCTTGTCAGGAACTACAATCCGCGTAGCAATGCCGATCTGATCCGCCGGGCCTATGCCTATGGCTGGCGCATGCATGAGGGCCAGATCCGCAAATCGGGCGAGCCCTATTTCACCCATCCGGTGGCGGTGGCGGCGATCCTGACCGAGATGCAGCTTGACGATGCAACCATCGTCACCGCGCTTCTCCACGACACGATCGAGGACACCCGCTCCACCTGGGACGAAATCGCCGGGGAGTTCAGCCCCGAAGTGGCGGAGCTGGTCGATGGCGTCACCAAGCTGACCAATCTGGAACTGTCCTCGACCCATTCCAAACAGGCAGAGAATTTCCGCAAGCTGTTCATGGCGATGTCCAAGGACCTGCGGGTGATCCTGGTGAAACTGGCCGACCGTCTGCACAACATGCGGACGATCAAGTCGATGAAGCCGGAAAAGCAGGTCCAGAAATCGCGCGAGACGATGGAGATCTTCGCCCCGCTCGCCGGGCGGATGGGCATGCAATGGATGCGCGAGGAGCTTGAGGACCTGGCCTTCCGCGTCCTCAACCCCGACGCGCGCAATTCGATCATCCGCCGCTTCCTGATGCTTCAGCGCGAAACCGGCGACGTGATCCACAAGATCAGCGGCGACATCCGGGCCGAGCTGGACCGCGAGGGGATCGAGGCCTCGGTCTACGGCCGGGCCAAGAAGCCCTATTCGATCTGGCGCAAGATGCAGGAGAAGGACCTCGCCTTCTCGCGGCTCTCGGACATCTACGGCTTCCGGGTGATCTGCGGCTCGGTCCCGGATTGCTACCGTATCCTGGGCGCGATCCATCAACGCTGGCGCGCGGTGCCGACGCGGTTCAAGGACTATATCAGCCAGCCGAAATCCAACGGCTACCGCTCGATCCACACCACGGTCTCGGGCCGCGACGGCAAGCAGGTCGAGGTGCAGATCCGCACCCGCGAAATGCATGAGGTGGCCGAATCCGGCGTCGCCGCGCATTGGAGCTATCGCGAGGGCGTGCGCGGCCACAATCCCTTCGCGGTCGATCCGGCGAAATGGATTTCCTCGCTGACCGAGCGTCTGGACGAGGGTGACCACGACGAATTCCTCGAAAACGTCAAGCTTGAGATGTATTCGGACCAGGTCTTCTGCTTCACGCCCAAGGGCGACGTGGTGCAGTTGCCGCGCGGCGCGACGCCCCTGGATTTCGCCTATGCCATCCACACCCGCATCGGCAATTCCACGGTTTCGGCCAAGGTCGACGGCATCCGCGTGCCGCTCTGGACCCGGCTGAAGAACGGCCAGTCGGTCGAGATCATCACCGCCGAGGGGCAGCGGCCGCAATCCTCGTGGATCGACATCGTGACCACCGGGCGCGCCAAGGCCGCGATACGGCGCTCGCTGCGCGAAGAGGACCGGGGGCGTTTCGTCAAACTGGGGCAGGAGCTTGCCCGCGCCGCCTTCGACCATGTCGGCAAGCGCGCCTCGGACAAGGCGCTGCGCACCGCCGCCAAGATGCTGGGCTGCCCGGACGAGACCGACCTGCTGGCCCGTATCGGATCGGCCGAGATCACCGCCCGCCGCGTGGTCGAGGTGCTTTACCCCGAACTGTCCATGGGCCGCCCCGAGGTGGTGGACGAGCGCCGCCCCGTCATCGGCATCGACGAGGGCCAGCTCTTCCGCCGCGCACCCTGCTGCCAGCCCCTGCCGGGCGAGCGGATCGTCGGCATCACCTATCGCGGCAAGGGCGTCGTCGCCCATGCCATCGACTGCCCCGCCCTGGCCGCCCTCGCCGACCAGACCGATCGTTGGGTCGACCTGAAATGGAAGGCCGGGCTGCATGCCGCGGTGAACACCGTCTCGCTGGACCTGACGATCTCGAACGACGCGGGCGTCCTGGGCCGGGTCTGCACCCTGATCGGCGAGCAGCGGGCCAATATCTCGGACCTGCGCTTCACCGACCGCAAGCCGGATTTCTTCCGGCTTGTGGTGGATGTGGAACTGCGCGACGTCGAACATCTGCACATGGTGATGACGGCCCTTGAAGCCGATACCGATGTGGCGCAGATCAGCAGACACAGGGATCCGTCCCGCCAGCCCTGACGGTGCCGGATGGCCCAGTTGCAGCAAGAGGTGACGAGTCGTGGTCTTCAAGCGCCGGGATCCCCAGGGTTGGGGCGGATGGCTGCGCGAGATGGTCTATCCCGCCGGAGGATTCAAACGCGCCACCCGCTATGTGCTGCACCGCATGAAGCGCCTGCCCGACAGCCCGCAGCGCGTGGCGCGCGGGGTCTTCGCGGGCTCGCTGATCGGCTTCCTGCCGCTGCCGGGGCTGCAATTCGTCGCGGCCTGGGCGGCGGCGCGGCTGGTGAACGGCAACCTGCTGGCCGCGCTGCTGGCCACGTTCAACACCAATCCGGTGACCACGCCCTTCTTCGCGGTGCTGGCCATGACGCTGGGCCATCGCATCATGGGGATCGAAAAGGAACTGACCCCGGAATATATCGGCGATGCCTTCGCCGAGGCGAGCGTCGACCTGTGGCACAACATCAAGTCGATCTTCACCCCCGCGACGGCAAGCTGGGACGGACTCGCACAGTTCTGGCATGAGATCTATGTGCCCTATTTCATCGGCGCGCTCGGCCCCGGGCTGGTGCTGTCGCTGGTCGGCTATTACCTGACGATCCCGCTGGTCAACGCCTATCAGAAGGCGCGCGCCGCCAAGGCCGAGGAACGCAGCGCCCGCCGCCTGCACCTGCGCGACATGGTGGCGGCGGCCGCGCAGCGCCTTCCGCCCCCGGACGAAAGGGAAAGCGCGGCGGCCGCCCCCGCGGCGCTGGCCAGAGAAGGTCCGAAAGCCGGGGACGGCGACAAAGCAGGGCGTGACGATCACCAGGCTTCGCCCTAGTGTAGCGCCGCAAGACATGCGGCGGGCGGCACCCGGAACGGGGCCCACCGCCGCAACCGACCGTGAAGGAGGCCATATGCCGTTCGTGAAAAAGCTCAGGCTGGGCGTGAACATCGACCATGTCGCAACCCTGCGCAACGCGCGCGGCGCCGCCTGGCCCGATCCCCTGCGCGCCGCCATCCTGGCCGAGGCCGCCGGGGCGGACGGCATCACCGCCCATCTGCGCGAGGATCGTCGCCATATCCGCGACGCCGACATGGAGGCCCTGCGCGCCGGGATCGGCATCCCGCTGAACTTCGAATGCGCCGCCACCGACGAGATGCAGGCGATCCTGCTTCGACTGCGGCCCCATGCCGCCTGCCTCGTCCCCGAAAAGCGCGAGGAACGCACGACCGAGGGCGGGCTCGACGTCGCCGGGGACGAGGCGCGGCTGGCGCGGTTCATCGCCCCCCTGCGCGAGGCCGGGATCCGCGTCTCCATGTTCATCGGCCATGAGGCGCGCCAGATCGAGGCCTCGGCCCGGATCGGCGCGGCGGTGGTGGAACTGCACACCGGCCTTTATTCCGAGCTTCACGCCGAGGGCCGCACCGCCGAGACGGAAGCCGAACTCGCCGCCCTGCGCGAGGGCGCGGCCCGGGCCCAGGGCCTGGGGCTTGAGGTCCATGGCGGCCACGGGCTGACCTTCGACAATGTCGAGCCCGTCGCCGCCATCCCCGAACTGGTCGAGCTGAACATCGGCCATTTCCTGATCGGCGAGGCGGTCTATCGCGGGCTCGGCCCCGCCATCGAGGAGATGCGCCGCCGCATGGATGCCGCCCGCGCCGCGCTGCCCCTGCCATGATCCTGGGCATCGGCACCGACCTGGCCAATATCGAGCGGATCGAGGCGGTGCTCGCCCGCTTCGGCGACCGTTTCCGCCACCGCGTCTTCACCGAGGCCGAACAGCGCAAGGCCGAGGCCCGGCACGAGACCGCCGCCACCTATGCCAAACGCTGGGCCGCGAAAGAGGCCTGCTCCAAGGCGCTCGGCACCGGGTTGCGCATGGGGATCGCCTGGAAGGACATGGCGGTCTCGAACCTGGCCACAGGCCAGCCGGTGATGCAGGTCACCGGCTGGGCCGCCGAGCGGCTGGCCCGGCTGACCCCCGAAGGCCATGAGGCGGTGATCCATGTCACCCTGACCGACGACCACCCCTGGGCGCAGGCTTTCGTGGTGATCGAGGCCCGCTCCCTGCCCTGACCGGACGGCCCCGGTTTGGGCCTTTCGGATGCGCCCCCTGATTCCCCTGCCGGAGGTCAGCTCGGCCAGGGGCTGGCGGCGCAAACCGCCACCGGCCGGGGCGGAATCGGCGCGCGGCTTGACAGGCCCCTTCCCCGCGGCGCAAGAAGCGGCCCGATACAGTGATGAAGGCAGAACGGAATATGGCGAAGCAAAAGGCCGACGGCGGTATCGTCGAGACGATCAAGACCGTGTTCTGGGCCCTGATCATCGCGGGTGTGTTCCGCACCCTGTTCTTCCAGCCGTTCTGGATCCCCTCGGAATCGATGAAGGACACGCTGCTGGTCGGCGATTTCCTCTTCGTGAACAAGATGGCCTACGGCTATTCGCAATATTCCTGCCCCTTCGGCCTGTGCCCCTTCTCGGGCCGCATCCTCGCCTCGGAGCCCGAGCGCGGCGATGTCGTGGTCTTCCGCCATCCCGGCACCGGCGAGGATTACATCAAGCGCCTGATCGGCCTGCCCGGCGACACCGTGCAGATGCAGGACGGCCTGCTCTACATCAACGGCGAGGTCGCCCCGCAGGAACCCGCCGGGATCTTCGAGGAAGTGATGGAGCCGCAGGGCCCGCAGCGCAGCATTCCCGGTTGCGCCAATGCGCCGGTGCCGATGGGCGCCACCTGCCAGAAGTCGCGCGCGATCGAAACGCTGCCCGGCGGGCGGTCGCATTCGGTGCTGAACATCACCGACAGCTACATCACCGACAACACGCCCGTCTTCACCGTCCCCGAGGGCAATTACTTCTTCATGGGCGACAACCGCGACAACAGCGCAGACAGCCGCCTTCCCCAGATCAACCGGGGCGTCGGCTATGTGCCCGCCGAATATCTGATCGGCCGGGCCGACCGGGTCATATTCTCTTCGGCCGGATCGCGGATGTGGCAGTTCTGGACCTGGCGCTCGGACCGCTTCTTCAAGGCGATCGAGTGACCCTGGCCATGGGCATGGCGGCGGTTTCCGGCAACCGGGCCCGAAAGACCGAAGGCGGCGGGCGGAACGGATGAACCCCTTCCGGCTGAACGGCGGCGCCGGTCGGGGCGAGCTTCTGGTGACGCTTTCGGCCTGGATCGCGCTCATGCTTCTGGCGCGCGGGCTTGGGGAAAGCGCCACGCTCTGGCCCTGGTCACATTATGCCGCCGCACTCTCCTTCGTCGGCCTTGCCGCCCTGCTGGCGACGCTGGTCCGGCGCCTGCATGACATCGGGCGGCCCGGGGGATGGGCGGTGCTGGCGGCGGTGCCCGGGGTCTCGGCCCTGCTGGTGCTGGCATTGCTGGTGCTGCCGCGCCGGTCGCGGCGCTATGACAGGTCCGCCATCGGCATCGTGATCGGGGGCGCGGTGCTGAGCGCGCTGTGCCTTCTCGCCCTGCTGCGCCTTTTCTGGCAGCCGGTCTGGCTGACCTCCGGCGCGATGAAGCCCACGCTGCTGATCGGGGATTATGTGATCGCCCGCCATGTCGAGGCCGGGGATGTAGCGCGCGGCGATGTGCTGGTCTTCCGCCATCCGGTGGAAAACAGCGATCACATCCGCCGGCTGATCGGCCTGCCCGGCGACCGGGTGCAGATGCGCGATGGCAGGGTCTGGCTGAACGGGGTCGAACTGCCGCAGCTTCCCGCCGGGCGCTTCGAGGAGGAAATGGCACCGCAGGGCCCGCTGCGGACCATGCCGCGCTGCGAGGGCGGTCCGGTCGGGCTGCGCGGCATCTGCCGCCGCTCGCGCCTGACCGAGACCCTGCCCGACGGGCGCAGCCATGACGTCCTGAACATCGAAGACGGTGGTTTTGCCGATAATACGGTGGAATTCATCGTCCCCGACGGGCATTACTTCTTTCTTGGCGACAATCGCGACAATTCCATGGACAGCCGCTTCGCCACCGGCGTCGGCGGCACGGGCATGGTGTCGGCCGGGGCGATCCACGGCCGGGTCGGGCGCGTCCTGATCTCGTCCGGGGGGGCGCGGCTGTGGTATCTCTGGGACTGGCGCGGCGAGCGCCTGTTGGCAAAGGTAAGATGAGGTGACGGCAAGGTGAGGCTTTCCACCGATCTTCAGGCGTTCCAGACCCGGATCGGACATGTGTTCCGCAGGCCGGACCTGCTGCTGCGCGCGGTGACGCATTCCTCGATCGGCTCGGCGACCCGGCCCGACAACCAGCGGCTGGAGTTCCTGGGCGACCGCGTGCTGGGGCTTTCCATCGCCGAGGCGCTGCTGGCCAGCGACCGTTCCGCGACCGAGGGGCGGATCTCGCCCCGGTTCAACGCGCTGGTCTGCCAGGAGGCCTGCGCCGAGGTCGCGCGCGAGATCGACCTGGGCGCGGTGCTGAAGCTCGGGCGCTCCGAGATGCTTTCGGGCGGGCGGCGCAAGGATGCGGTGCTGGCCGATGCGATGGAGGCGGTGCTGGCCGCCGTGCATCTGGATGCCGGATTCGAGACCGCCCGCGCCATGGTCCTGCGCCTTTGGGGCAGCCGCATCGCCTTGGCCGAAGGCCTTGTCCACAACCCGAAATCCGCGCTTCAGGAATGGGCGCAGGCCCATGGGCTGGGCCTGCCGGTCTATGCCGAGGTCGGACGCTCGGGCCCCGATCACGCGCCGCTCTTCACCATCGAGGCGCGGCTTGAAAGCGGCGCCAGCGCCCGGGCCGAGGCCTCGGGCAAGAAGGCCGCCGAATCCGCCGCCGCGCAGATCCTGCTGAAACGGCTTCAGGAGCAGACCCAATGACCGAAACAGCCACCGCCGCCGGGCCGACCCGAGCGGGATTCGTCGCCTTGATCGGCGAGCCGAACGCCGGGAAATCCACCCTTCTGAACCGCATGGTCGGGGCCAAGGTCTCGATCGTGACGCATAAGGTCCAGACCACCCGCGCCCGGATCCGCGGCGTCTGCATGGAGGGCGCGGCCCAGATCGTCTTCGTCGACACCCCCGGCCTGTTCCGGCCCCGGCGGCGGCTGGACCGCGCCATGGTCAAGGCCGCCTGGGGCGGGGCGGCGGATGCCGATATCGTGGTCCTGCTGATCGAGGCGCATCGCGGGCTGACCGAAGGGGTCGAGGCGATCCTGTCGCGCATCCGCGACGAGTTGCCGCGCGACCGTCCCGTGGCGCTGGCGATCAACAAGATCGACCGGGTGAAGGCGGAAAGCCTGCTCGCGCTGACGCAGAAGATGAACGAGGCTTTCGCCTTCTCCCGCACCTTCCTGATCTCGGCCGAGCGCGGCCATGGCGTGGCCGGGCTGCGCGAATGGCTGGCGGGCGAGTTGCCGGAGGGCGCCTGGTTCTACCCCGAGGACCAGTTGGCGGACCTGCCGCTGCGCATGATCGCGGCCGAGATGACGCGCGAGAAGCTGACCCTGCGGCTGCATGAGGAACTGCCCTATCAACTGACCGTCGAGACCGAGAAATGGGAAGACCGCGCCGACGGATCGACCCGGATCGACCAGATCGTCTATGTCGCCCGCGATGGCCACAAGGGCATCGTGCTGGGCAATCGGGGCGAGACGATCAAGGCCATCGGCCAGGCCGCCCGCGCCGAGATCGCCGAATTCCTGGGCCATGAGGTGCATCTGTTCCTGACCGTCAAGGTGCGGCCGAACTGGCTGGAAGAGGCCGAGCGCTATTCCGAAATGGGGCTGGATTTCAAGGATGGCGAGGCCGGTTGAGCGGACTGCGGCCCTATCGCAGCGCCCCGACGCCCTGTCACCCCGAGGGAGAAGGCCCATGCCAAGGCTGACCACCGAATTCTGGGTCGAGGCCTATCTGCGCCGCCTGCGGCTTGCCGATATCGCCCATTACCTGATCCGCCGGGGCGACGCGCAGGCGGGCGCGGTGATGGTCAAGCTTGCCACGCTGGACGGGCGCGCCATGGCCTGGGAGCGCGCCTATGACCCGGCCAGCGGCGGGCGTCGCTGGATCACCCTTGCCGAAGGGGAAGAGGCGCTGGTCGATGCCGCGCTGGCCCGCGCCCGCGCCCGCGACCCCGACCTGTGGCTGATCGAGATCGAGGATCGGCAGGGCCGCAGCCTGCTGGAGGAAGAGGGTCTGTCGGGCGACTGACGCGAAGACTGACGCGGCGGCGGATGCCTCCGGCGGGGATATTTTTGCCAAGATGAAGGGGGAAGGTTTGGTTCATCGCACCATGCGGCGGGCCACATCCAGCATCCGGTTGGAAAAGCCCCATTCGTTGTCATACCAGCCGAAGACCCGAAGCAGGCCCTGGGGCGTCACCCGGGTTTCCGGCGTGGCCATGACGATGGATTCGGGCCGCGCGCGCAGGTCGGTCGAGACCAGCGCCCGGTCGGTGGCACCGATCACGCCGCCCGCGGCGTGGAAGGCGGCATTGACCTCGTCCGGGGTGGCGGGGCGCCGGGTCATCACCGAAAGGTCGATGCAGGAGACGCTCGCCACCGGCACCCGCACCGCCGAGCCCTGCAACCGCCCCGCGAGCCCCGGCAGCACCCTGTCCAGCAGGCGCGAGGCGCTTGTGGTCGTCGGCACCATTGACAGCGCGGCGGCGCGGGAGCGGGCGAAATCGGCCGCCGGGCTGTCCACCGTCGGCTGGCTGCCGGTGTAGCAATGCACCGTGGTCATCGAGCCGGTGACGATGCCCCAGCCCTCGTCGATCAGACGGGCCAGCGGCGCCAGGGCATTGGTGGTGCAGGACGCGTTCGAGATCACGCGCTGATCCGCCAGTGCCGCCTCGTTCGCGCCCAGGACCAGGGTCAGGTCCGCCGTCTCGGAGGGGCCCGAGATCAGCACCCGCGCGGCGCCCGCCGCAAGGCCACGCTCGGCGACTGCGTGATCGCCCGCCCGGCCGGTGCATTCCATCACGAGGTCGATGCCGGAGAGGTCGAGCGTCGAGATATCGGCCGCTCGATGGAAGGCGATCCGGTGCCCGTCGACCCGCAGCGCACCGGGTTCGAGCGCCACCTCGCCCCGCCAGGGTCCGAAGACCGAATCATATTCGAAGAGATGGGCGCAGATCCCGGGCTCGGCGATATCATTGATCCCCAGGATCTCGACGCCCGGCCATCTGGACTTGTCCTGCGCCCAGGCACGCAGGACCGAGCGCCCGATCCGTCCGAATCCATTGATGAACACGCGCATCACCCGTCTCCCGCGCCATTGGCCGCGCGCGAGAGAGAGCATGGCGCGGGTTACGCTTCAAGCCATGTCGCAACATTTGATCAAAAATTTGGGACAGGTGGCCTGCGATCGCCTTTGGGCTTCAGTTGTGCTCTTCGGGCCAAGCCTTCGGCGTCGGTTCGGCGGACGGGCGACAGACGTCCGGTGAACCGGGGCGCGGTCGGGACGGGGGCATGGCGGCAGAGCCAGTGGCGGCGCCGGTCGCTCATCCCCCAGGTGGCTCGGTCGCTTCCATGATGCGCAATGCGCCTGCCCCGGCGGATCGGATCCGACGCTGCCCGGCTTCGCATATGGCATCGTCAGACCTTCGGCTGACTCCGCCAAGCCATTGGCTCCCGTTCGCCGAGGCGGAACGGCAGGGGGCCTTGAGAGCGGCCAATCCGAACCCTTCCCAAACGCGCGCATCTGAAAGCGCGTCTCGCCGGATCCGTCCGCCCCTCTCGGCGAAGGGCAAGGCAAACGCCCGCTAGGAGCGGCGTAAGGGCGGGCCGGGACGGACCACCGTCCGGTCGATCCTCCCGCTGGCATCATAGGTCGAGAGCCGCGCCCTTCCGGCGATTTCCTCGACATGGCGGCGCGCGGCCCTGACCCCGCACAAGGCCGCCTCGATCAGCGCGAGATTGCGTCGGGCCGCGGCCTGAGCGGCCTGGGCCCCGCTCCGGTCCGCAGGCAGCCCCGCCGCGTCGAGCACGGCATCCGGCGCGGCCAGAGCCGACAGATCCCCGGCGAGGAGATGCGCGCGGATCGCATCGAGGCGGCCGATCAATTCAGCGGCTTGGGACATTTTCACCCCCCATGGCGCGAAACAGCGATTCGGCCAGCCCGATCCCGCCGCGATCGACGATCATCCGCGCCTGTTCCGCGCGCAGGAAGCTGGCGAACTGCGCCTCGCCGATGCCACCGCCGAAACTGCCGCGGCCTTCGCCAAGCCCGGCATGGCCAAGCATCTCGGTCAGGAAAACCGTCTCCAGCTCACGCGCCTTGCGCATCAAGGCGCCCTCCGTCGGCCCGGGCGGGGGCGGGGTGACAATCGAAACCGGATCCATCGCGATTCTCCTTGAATGGTTCGGATTTTCCTGACGATCCGCCAAAGCGGTAAAGAAAGTGGTAACTCCTATCGGGTCTGATCATCCCGAACGCGGCAGAAGTCGAATCCGATGCAGATGATTCCGATCCACTCCCCTCCCCCCATTGCGAATGCCTTCGCAAACCCGGTCGCGAAAGCGGGTGCGCCAGGGTTCGCCCCGGCCCTCCCGAACGGAATGGGGGTGGGTCGTGCCGCCATCGAAGCGCGATTCACGGATGATCCGGCCTTTTCCCTCGGCCCCGAGGTGGAAGCCGAATCGGCGGAGGCGGGGGCCGAGCCTTTACCCGGCGCGGTCCCCACGACGCCTGCAGCCCCGCCGGCACAGAACGTGGAGACGACCGAGCCTCCGCCGCTCGCCGCCGCCCCGCCATCGCCGCCCTCCCCGCCGCCGCATGCGGCATCGCCCCTGCCCGCATCACCGACCGCGATGACCGGGAGCGGCGAGACGGATGAAACGCCGTCACCGGAGCTGAGGTCGACCGGGCCAGCCGCCGAGGACGCCCCCCTGGCCGCGCCTGGGGCCAAGGGCGCGCCGGAGGACAGTGCTCCCGATGCCCCGGATGCGGTCGCAAGGTCACGCAAGGACGCCGAACCCCGATCTGACTTGCGGGCAGGACCCGAGCCGTCGGCACGCGCCCTGCGCGGCTCCCTGCCGAATTCCGGCCCTTCTGGAGGACCCTCGGGGGCCGAGTCGCGGTTGCGACTGATGGCGGTCTCCCCGCCCGGAGAGGAGGCGACGACGCCCGCGCAACCCGCCGACCGGATGGCGAAAACCGCGCCGCCCGATCCGATCCCGACGCCCGGCCCGACACCTGCCCCGGCCGAGATCGGGGACCCTGCGCCCGCCACCGGTCCCGAAGCCGCGCGTTCCCTCCAGCCCCAGCCTCTCCCGCCTCCCCAGGCCACGCGCGCTTCCATGCCCGCACCCGCTCCGGCAGTGCAGATCGTCCAGGCGGCGCTGGCATCGCCTGAGGGAATCACCGAACTGACCCTCTCGCCCGAAGAGCTTGGGACGGTGCGGATCTCGCTCAGGGCCGAGGCCGATATGGTCGCCCTGACCCTGCTGGCCGAACGGCCCGAAACGCTCGACCTGATGCGCCGCCATGCCGAGCGGCTGGCCGAGGAATTGCGCGCGGCGGGCTATGCCCGGGTCGACCTGGGCTTTGGCGACTGGGGCGGGGAACATCCGGCCCGCAGCCATGAAGCCCATGAAACCCATGAAGCCGGACCCGCAGCCGCGCCGGAGCAAAGGCCCGCCGCCCCCTCCCCCGCCGCCCCCGCAGGGAGCCCACCCCTTTCCACGCTTTACCTTCGCATCTGAGGCCTGCCCCATGACCGTCACCGCCACCAATGCCTTCGCCGCCGCCTCGACCGGCTCCAGCACCCCCTCCGGCGCGGTGCTGAGTTCGGATTTCCAGACCTTCCTGCGGATGCTCACCGTCCAGATGCAGAACCAGGACCCGCTGAACCCGATCGAATCGACCGATTACGCCGTGCAGCTCGCCACCTTTTCGGGGGTCGAGCAGCAGGTGCTGTCGAACCAGATCCTCAGCGCGATGAGCGCGCAATTCTCGATGATCGGCATGTCGCAGATGGCGGGCTGGGTCGGGCAGGAGGCGCGCGCCGCCGCCGATGTCTGGTATTCCGGCAGCCCGGTCACGCTTTCGCCCAATCCCGTGGCCACGGCGGATCGCGTGGTGCTGGTGGTGCGCGACGGCGCGGGCAACACCCTCTCGCGCGAGGAGATCCCGGTCGCCGCAGGGGCCTATGACTGGTTCGGCGCGGATGCCACGGGCGAGCGCCTGGCCGAGGGCCTCTACAGCCTGAGCGTCGAGAGCTGGCGCGGCGGCGAACTGCTGCGCGAGGATGCCGTGGAATACTACGGCACGGTGACCGAGGCGCGCGGCGGCGCCTCGGGCACGGTCCTCGTGCTGGAGGGCGGGATAGAGGTCGCCGCCAGCGCCGTCACCGCGCTGCGGCTGGCGCGCTAACAGGCTGCTGAAAAAGTCATGTGCAACCGCAGCTTGCGTCAAAAAACAGGACATTCGACCGATAGCACGCCCAAACAGGCCGTTTTCGGTCCAATTTTCTACCGTGTCGGGAAGATTTTCGCTTCAAGACAGCCCCTCAGCAGCCTGCTAAAGCGCGGCGCCGATGGCGACGCCAAGCGCCAGGAACGCCACCGCGCCGATCACGCCCCGCACCAGTCGCGCGCGGCCGCCCGCCGGACGGGGCGCCACATCGGGATTGCCCAGCCGCACCAACGCCGCCTCGGTCAGCGCGGGCAGTTTCGGGCCGAAGCGGGCAAGCACCCGCGCGGTGCGGGCCAGATCGCGCAGGATGGCCTTCGGCCCCACGCTGGCGCGGATGTAATCCTCGACCACCGGGCGGCTGACCTCCCAGATGTTGAGATGCGGGTCGAGGCTGCGCGACACGCCCTCGACCACTACCATGGTGCGTTGCAGCAGAATCAGTTCGGTCCGCGTCTCCATCCCGAAGCGTTCGGTGACCTCGAACAGATAGGACAGCAGCCTCGCCATCGAGATGCGGTTGGCCTCCATCCCGAAGATCGGCTCGCCGACCGAGCGCAGGGCGCGGGCGAATTCGTCGATGTCGCGGTCGGCGGGGACATAGCCCGCCTCGAAATGAACCTCGGCCACGCGGCGGTAATCCTTGCGGATGAAGCCCATCAGGATCTCGGCATAGACCCGGCGGGTATATTCGTCCAGCCGCCCCATGATGCCGAAATCATAGACCACCAGCCGCCCGTCGGGCATGACCTTGATATTGCCCTGGTGCATGTCGCCGTGGAAATAGCCGTCGCGCAGCGCATGGCTGAGAAACAGCGTCAGCACCCGGCGGCTGAGTTCGACGCGGTCGATCCCCGCGGCGTCGATGGCGGCAAGGTCGTTCAGCCCGATCCCCTCGGCCCAGTCGATGGTCAGGACCGTGCGGCCCGAAAGCCCCCAATGCGGACGCGGCACCACGAGCCCGCCGTCCTTTTCGGTATTGGCGGCGAATTCGGCAGCCGAGGCGCATTCGAGCCTCAGGTCCAGCTCGCCCGTCACCACGCCCTCGAAATGCGCGATCACATCGACCGGGCGCAGGCGGCGCGAGAAGGGGGCGAGGATCTCGATCCAGCGCGCGGCCAGGTAGAAGGCGTCGATGTCGCGGCGAAAGGCGCGCTCGATCCCCGGGCGCAGCACCTTGACCGCGACCTCCTCGCCGCTGTCGGCAAGCCGCGCCCGGTGGACCTGGGCGATCGAGGCCGCCGCCACGGGCTCGGAAAACGACGAAAACAGCACCTCGACCGGCTGGCCCAGCTCGGCCCGGACGGCGGCATGGGCCTCGGCCTGCGGAAAGGGCGGCAGTTGATCCTGCAGGTATTTCAACTGATCGGCCAGTTCGGCCCCGACGATATCGGGCCGGGTCGAAAGGATCTGACCGAACTTGATATAGGCGGGGCCGAGCGCGGTGATCGCCCGCGTCACCGGCGGCAAGGCCGGATCGCCCTTCAGGCCCAGCCAGCGGAACGGCAACCCAAGCATCCGCGCCGCGAAACGCAGCCGGGGCGAGACCTCCATCGCCTCAAGCGCGACGGTCATGGCGCCTGTGCGCTCGAAGGTGGCGCCGGTGCGGATCAGCCGCCAGATGTTGTGCGGGCCCTTCACGGCTCAGATCTTCCAGCCGGAATGCAGCGCCGCGATCCCCATCGAGAGGTTGCGGTATTTCACCTGCTCGAAACCGGCTTCGCGGATCATCGCGGCGAACCGCTCCTGCTCGGGGAATTTGCGGATGGATTCCACCAGATATTGATAGGATTCGCGGTCGCCCGTCACCATCTGGCCCATGGCCGGGATGACGTTGAAGGAATAGAGGTCATAGGCCTTCTGCATCAGATCGTTGGGGATCTGGCTGAATTCCAGCACCATCAGCCGCCCGCCGGGGCGCAGCACGCGGTAGGCCTCGCGCAGGGCATCGGGGATGCGGGTCACGTTCCGGATGCCGAAACTGATCGTATAGCTGTCGAAACTGTTCGATTCGAAGGGCAGGGCCATCGCATCGCCGACCACCCAGTCGAGCCTGTCGGCAAGCGAGGCCGCCTCGGCGCGCTTGCGGCCCTCGACCAGCATGTTCTCGGTCATGTCGCAGACCACGGCGCGGGCATCCGGCGCGCGCGCCAGAAAGCGGAAGGCCACGTCGCCGGTGCCGCCCGCGACATCGAGCAGCCGCTGGCCGGGGCGCGGCGCCAGCCAGTCCATCATCGCATCCTTCCAGATGCGGTGGATGCCCGCCGACATCAGGTCGTTCATCACATCGTATTTCGAGGCGACCGAGGAAAAGACGCCATGCACCATCCCGGCCTTTTCGGCCTCTGGCACGTCGCGAAACCCGAAATGGGTGGTCTTGTCTTCGGCATCGGCCATGGTCAGCGCCTCATCCCCCGGTTCGGGCCCGGTCCTGCCCCGTCTCGCGCCGGGCATTCGCCCGCCTGGCTCGCGGTATAGCCGGGCGGCGGCGCCAAGGGAAACCGCAATCTGTCACGGGGCGGGGCGCCAGCGCGGGAACGGGGCGCGCCGGGGAAGGCCGGTTGTGCCCCCCGGCCTTCTGCGCCAATCTGCCGCCCCAGCCACAGATGAGACGCATGATGCCAGAGTTGCCCGAGGTCGAAACCGTCCGCCGCGGCCTTCTGCCCGCGATGGAGGGCCGCCTGATCGAGAAGGCGACCGTCAACCGCCCCGACCTGCGCTGGCCCTTTCCGCCCGACATGGCGGCGCGGCTGACCGGCCAGCGGGTGCAGGCGCTGCGGCGGCGGTCGAAATACATCCTGTGCGATCTCTCGGGTGGCGAGACCCTGCTGATCCATCTGGGCATGTCGGGGCGGATGCTGGTCTCGGGCGCGACCATCGGGGGTTTTCACCACGACCACCCGCTGCCGCAGAAACATGACCATGTTGTGCTGGACATGGCGGGCGGCGCGCGGGTCACCTTCAACGACGCCCGGCGCTTCGGCGCGATGGACCTGATCGCGGCGGGAGAGGAGGAACGCCATCCCCTGCTTGCCGCCCTTGGCCCCGAGCCCCTGGGCAATCTGTTCGACGAAGCCTGGCTGGTCGCGCGGCTGGCCGGACGCAGGACGCCGATCAAGGCGGCGCTTCTGGACCAGCATCTCGTGGCGGGGCTTGGCAACATATATGTCTGCGAGGTGCTCTACCGCGCCCGCATCGCCCCCGACCGGCTGGCCGGATCGCTTGATGCCGCGCAGGTCGCGGGCCTTGTGCCCCTGATCCGCGAGGTCCTGTCCGAGGCAATCGAGGCCGGGGGCTCATCCCTGAAGGATTACCGCCAGGCCGATGGCGAACTGGGCTATTTCCAGCACAATTTCCGGGTCTATGGCCGCGAGGGCCAGCCCTGCCCCACCCCCGGCTGCACCGCCACCATCGCGCGGATGGCGCAATCGGGGCGGTCGAGCTTCCATTGCCCGCTCTGCCAGCACTGACTTGCCATCCGCCGCCGCGCGGGATTAGCTGGCACCCGACATGACAGGAGGCGCCCATGGCCCATGAGACGCTGATCACCCAGACCGAGGGCGCGACCCTTCTGATCCGGCTCAACCGCCCCGAGGCGCTGAATGCGCTGAATGCGACCCTGATGCGCGAGCTGGTCGAGGTCCTGCAGGCGGCGGATGCCGATTCGGCGGTGCGGGTGATCGTGCTGACCGGCAGCGAAAAGGCCTTCGCCGCGGGCGCCGACATCAAGGAGATGGCGGCCAAGGGCTTTGCCGATGTGTTTTTCGACAACCTTTTCGGCGCCGAGGCCCAGGCCATCGCCGCGATCCGCAAGCCGATCATCGCCGCCGTATCGGGCTATTGCCTTGGCGGCGGGTGCGAGCTGGCGATGCTGGCGGATTTCATCCTCGCCTCCGAGACGGCGAAATTCGGCCAGCCCGAGATCAACCTCGGCATCGTCGCGGGCATGGGCGGAACCCAGAGGCTGAGCCGACGGGTCGGCAAGTCCAAGTCGATGGACATGCATCTGACCGGCCGCTTCATGGATGCCGCCGAGGCCGAGCGCGCGGGCCTCGTCTCGCGCGTCTTCCCCGCCGAGGCGCTGATCGCCGAGACGCTGAAGATCGCCGAGACCATCGCCGCGAAATCCATGGTCACCGCGATGATCGTGAAGGAATCGGTGGCGCGGGCCGAGGAGACCAGCCTGGCCGAGGGTCTTTTGTTCGAGCGCCGGATGTTCCACGCCGCCTTCGCGACCGCGGATCAGAAAGAGGGCATGAACGCCTTCATGGAAAAGCGCCGCCCGAAGTTCCAGGACAGATAGTCCGCCCCGGCGGCACCGATTCCACCCTTTCCTTCGCGCCGCGAATGCTGTAGGTCGGCTCCCACATGCGCGTGGGCCCGCTTTAGGCATTGACGATTCCCGTCCTCGGGGCCGCTTTGGCTCTATGGGCGGGTGGTGCGGTCTGTCGTGCAATCGAAACGAAGACCGCAAGGATACCAGACCAATGGCCAATACCGCACAATCCAAGAAACGCGCCCGCCAGTCGGAAGCCCGCTACGCCGTCAACAAGGCGCGCCGCTCGCGCATCCGCACCTTCCTGCGCAAGGTCGAAGAGGCGCTCGCCTCGGGCGACCAGGCCGCCGCCGCCGATGCGCTGAAAGCCGCCCAGCCGGAACTGGCCCGTGGCGTGACCAAGGGCGTGCTGCACAAGAACACCGTCTCGCGCAAGATCTCCCGCCTGTCGTCGCGGGTGAAGGCGCTCGCCCCCCAGGGTTGATGCCACGGGGCTGAGGTCACAGGGCTAAGCCCGCGGGGCCCGCATGGTCGGAAAGACCATGACCGGGGCGATGCGGCGGAAAAACCAGTCGATTTCCAACGGGCGCGGTCCTTCCAGGGGCCGCGCCCGTCGGTCGTTCCGTGCCCCCCCTCTCCCGGATGCAAACGAAGGGCCTTCGCGGCGGATCGCACCCCCGCCGTTGCGGTTTTGCCGATGGGCGCGGATTCGATTTCGCACAGCCCCTGTCAAGCGCGTTGTTCGGTTGCAGAGCCTCGCGCGGCCTTGGTAGCTTGCCCCTGCGATTCACTTCGTCTTGGGGGACAGGTGGGGTCGCAAACCGTGATGGACAGAAGACGACACCGGCCTGCCAGCCGGAAAAATGAATAAAAACGGTTTGTGATCATATACTTGCTGATCGGTGCAGAATGCGCCGCGGTCTGCTTGTGATGCGGCACGGGTCCGGTCTTCCGGGCGTGTCTGCAGCACTTCCCCCCTGAGCCGAGGTTTGGCCCGGGCAGGATCGGCTTCCGCCGACCCGCGCGGGCGATATGACGGATCGAGCGTGTTGGGTTTCGCGGCTTCCGCCGTCGCGGCCCGGTGATTGGGATACAGGTCTGAAAAGAATGACAAACGAAACGTGGGGCCAGATTCGCGAAGGTCTGATCAATCGTGTCGGCAAGAACAACTACACGACCTGGATCGAACCCTTGCGGCTGTCGCAGCTAAGGAATGGCGTCGCCCGTTTCGAGGTGCCAACCAGCTTCTTCGGCGACTGGGTCCAGCGCAATTACGCCGACCATATCCGCAGCCATCTGGCCACCCTGGGCGAATCCGTGGAGCGGCTGGAATTCCAGGTCGGCGCCGACGAGGGCGCGGCCCGGCCCGCCGCGCGCGAGCCCGCCGCCGCCCGCGCCCCGCGTGCGCGGGCCGAGCGCGCCAAGGCCGAGGAGGATCTGGCCGGCGCCCCCCTGGACGCGCGGTTCACCTTCGACAGTTTCATCGTCGGCAAGCCCAACGAGCTTGCCCATGCCGCCGCGCGCCGTGTGGCCGAAGGCGGGCCGGTCACCTTCAACCCGCTGTTCCTTTACGGCGGCGTCGGGCTGGGGAAGACCCACCTCATGCATGCGATCGCACATGAGCTGCGCATCCAGCGGCCCGAGCTGCGCGTGCTTTACCTTTCGGCCGAACAGTTCATGTATCGCTTCATCCAGGCCCTGCGCGACAAGCAGGTGATGGATTTCAAGTCGCTCTTCCGCTCGGTCGATGTGCTGATGGTCGATGACGTGCAGTTCATCGCCGGGAAGGATTCGACGCAGGAGGAATTCTTCCATACTTTCAATGCACTGGTCGACCAGAACAAGCAGATCGTGATTTCCGCCGACCGCGCGCCGGGCGAGATCAAGGACCTGGAGGAGCGGATCAAGTCGCGCCTGCAATGCGGCCTTGTCGTCGACCTGCATCCGACCGATTACGAATTGCGCCTGGGAATCCTGCAGCAGAAGGCGGAATATTACCGTGGCCAGTATCGCGGCCTGGTGATCGCGCCCGGGGTGCTGGAGTTCCTCGCCCATAGGATCACCACCAACGTCCGGGTACTGGAGGGCGCGCTGACCCGGCTTTTCGCCTTCGCGAGCCTTGTCGGACGCGAGATCACGCTGGATCTGGCCCAGGACTGCCTGGCCGACATCCTGCGCGCCTCGGACCGCAAGCTGACGATCGAGGAAATCCAGCGCAAGGTGGCCGAACATTACAACATCCGCCTTTCCGACCTGATCGGGCCGAAGCGGCTGCGCACCATCGCCCGGCCCCGCCAGGTGGCGATGTATCTGGCCAAGCATCTGACCTCGCGCTCGCTGCCCGAGATCGGGCGGCGCTTCGGCGGGCGCGACCACACCACGATCATGCATGGCGTGCGCAAGATCGAGGAACTCGCCGCCACCGACAGCCAGTTGGCCGACGACATCCAGTTGCTCAAGCGCCTGTTGCAGGGCTGAAATCGCTTCGCGCGACAGTGAAGCGCGGTCTTGACGGGCCGCGCAACCTTGAACAAAGTCGCCGGAACCAATTCAACCGGCCTTGACCGGGCAATTCCGCTGCGCCGCCTTTCGCGGAACGGCGGTCAGGGGACGAAGAATGAAACTCTCGATCGAACGCGGCACGCTTCTGAAGGCGCTCGCCCAGGCCCAGTCCGTGGTGGAGCGCCGCAACACGATCCCGATCCTTGCCAATGTGCTGATCGAGGCCGAGGGCGCCCATGTCAGCTTCCGCGCCACCGATCTGGACATCGAGGTGGTGGACCGCGCCGCCGCCATGGTCGAGCGGGTCGGCGCCACCACGGTCTCTGCGGTGATGCTGCATGAAATCGTGCGCAAGCTGCCCGATGGCGCGCTGGTCAGCCTGACCGAGGACGCGGCCTCGGGGCGGCTGACGATCACGGCGGGGCGGTCGACCTTTTCGCTCTCCACCCTGCCGAGAGAGGATTTCCCGGTCATGGCCTCGTCGGAATATTCGACGAATTTCTCGGCCAAGGCCGCCGATCTGCGCCGCCTGTTCGACAAGGCGAAATTCGCGATCTCGACCGAAGAGACCCGCTATTACCTGAACGGCGTCTACATGCATGTGGCCGAGAACGAGGACGGGCCGGTGCTGCGCTGCGTCGCCACCGATGGGCACCGGCTGGCGCGGATCGACATGCCGCTGCCCGCGAAGGCCGAGGGCATGGCGGGAGTGATCGTGCCGCGCAAGACCGTGGGCGAGTTGCGCAAGCTCCTGGACGAGGACGACACCCAGATCGCGGTTTCGGTTTCCGAGACCAAGGTGCGCTTCGCCACGCCCGAGATCACCCTGACCTCGAAGGTGATCGACGGCACCTTCCCCGATTACAGCCGCGTCATCCCGCAAAGCAACAACCGGCGGCTTGAGGTGGATGCGAGCGAATTCGCCAAGGCGGTGGACCGGGTGGCAACGGTGTCGTCGGAACGTTCGCGCGCGGTGAAGCTGAGCCTGGACGAGGACCGGCTCGTGCTGTCGGTGAATGCCCCCGATTCCGGCGCAGCCGAGGAGGAGCTTGCCGTCGCCTATGGCGACGAGCGGCTGGAGATCGGCTTCAACGCGAAATACCTGCTGGAGATCGCCAATCAGGTCGATCGCGAGAATGCGGTCTTCCTGTTCAATTCCTCGGGCGATCCGACATTGATGCGCGAGGGCAATGACATGAGCGCGGTCTATGTCGTGATGCCGATGCGCGTGTGATCCGGGCCGGACCGGGGGTTTCACACCCCCGGACCCCCGTGGGATATTTGCGCAAAGAAGAAAGGGGCGCGGGGGCATGAGGGGGCTTGCCGTCACCCGGCTTTTCCTGTCGCATTTCCGCAGCCACCAGAGCGCCCGGCTGGCGTTCGATTCCCGTCCGGTGGCGATCGTCGGGCCGAACGGGGCGGGCAAGACCAATATCCTGGAGGCGGTCTCGTTGCTTTCGCCCGGGCGCGGGCTGCGGCGCGCGGCGCTGGAGGATATGGCGCGGCGGCCGGAGGCCATCGGCTGGAAGATCGCGGCGGAGTTGCGCGGGTCCGAGGCCGGGCATGAGATCGAGACCTGGGCCGCAGGATCCGGGGCGCGGGAATTGCGCATCGACGGCAAGGCGGCGCGGCAGGTGGCTCTGGGGCGGCTCTTGCGGGTGCTGTGGCTGGTGCCTGCGATGGACCGGCTGTGGATCGAGGCGGCCGAGGGGCGGCGGCGGTTTCTGGACCGGCTGGCGCTTTCCTTCTTTCCCGAACATGCCGAAGCCGCGCTGGATTACGAAAAGGCCATGCGCGAGCGCAACCGCCTGCTGAAGGAGGAGGTGCGCGATCCGCGCTGGTATGGCGCGTTGGAGGCCCGGATGGCCGGGGCGGGCGCGCGGCTGGAGGCCAATCGCGCGGCGACGCTGGAGAGGCTGGCCCTGGCGCAGTTGGGCGGGCGCGACATCTTTCCCCGGGCCGAGCTTTCGCTGATCCATCCCGAACCTGTCGCCCCCGGCGCCGAGGCGCTGGCCGAGGCTCTGGCCGCCGGGCGGCGACGCGACATGGCCGCCGGGCGCACGCTGAGCGGGCCGCATCGCACCGACCTGGGCGCCGTCTATGCCGCCAAGGACGTCCCCGCCGATCAATGCTCGACCGGCGAGCAGAAGGCCCTGCTGCTGAGCCTGATCCTTGCCAATGCGCGGGCGCTGACGCAGGATCTGGGCCGGGCGCCGGTGCTGCTGCTGGACGAGGTGGCGGCCCATCTCGACCCCGACCGGCGCGCGGCGCTTTATGACGAGATCGTCGCGCTTGGCGCGCAGGCGCTGATGACCGGGACCGAGGCCGCGCTGTTTGACAGTCTGGGCGAAAGCGCGCAGATCATCCGCGTCGCCGAAACGGGCGGCCTGAGCCGGATCGAGACATGACCCCGCAGCGCGTGAGCCTGATAACCCTTGGCGTGGCCGATCTGGCGGCGGCGCGCCGCTTCTATGCCCGGCTCGGCTGGGTCGAACATGCCGAAAGCCAGGAGGGCGTGGCGTTCTTCCAGATGCAGGGCGCGGCGCTGGCGCTGTTTTCGCGCCGGGATCTGGCCGCCGACCAGAAGCGCGATCCGGCCACGCTTGGCACCGGCGCCGTGACGCTTGCGCAGAATTTCGCCTCGCGCGAGGCGGTGAATCGGGCCTTTGCCGCCGCCGTCGCCGCCGGGGGCACGGCGCTCAAGGCGCCCGAGCCGGTGTTCTGGGGCGGCTATTCCGGCTATTGGGCCGATCCCGACGGCCATGTCTGGGAGGTGGCGCTGAACCCGTTCTGGCCTCTGGCTTCGGACGGGCGGCTGACCTTGCCCGGCGGGGTGGAGCGGATCGCCGAGGCCGATCTGCCCGAGGCGGACGAGGCGGGGATCTCGGCCCTGCTGGCGCGCTGTTTCGAGGGGTTCGGCGGGCGCAGCCACTACCTGATCCGCCACGACTGGCGCCATGTGATCCGCGAAGAGGGCGGGATCATCGCCCATCTCGCGGTGCAGTTGCGCGCGATGCGGCTTGGCGGGCGGCTGATCACCGTGGCCGGGATCGCCGATGTCGCCACCGATCCCGACCATCGCGGCAAGGGCCATGCCGCCAAGCTGCTGCGCGACGCCATCGCGCAGGCGGGGCAGGCGCGGGCGGAATTCGTGCTGCTTTTCGGGACGGCCAGGATATACGCCGCGGCCGGGTTCCGGCCGGTCGCCAATCCGATCATCTGGGTCGCGATGCCGGGCGCCGTCACCGGCGAGATCCGACGCGCGCCTGCCGAGGCGCTGATGGTGCTGCCCTTGCAGGGGACCGCCTGGGACGAGGCCGCCGAACTCGATCTGCTGGGCCCGCTGTTCTGAGATGAGCATCACCTTTCAGCAGTTGATCGTCTATGCGCTTGGCATGGCGGCGCTTTGGGCGGTGCCCGGCCCGGTCTGGGTCGCCCTGATCGCGCGGGCGCTGTCGGGCGGTTTCGCCACCGCCTGGCCACTTGCGGTCGGCGTGGCGCTTGGCGACATGATCTGGCCCCTGGCCGCGATCATGGGGCTGGCCTGGGTCGAAAGCGTCTATGGCGATTTCCTTGCCATGCTCAGATGGGTGGCCGCCGGGGTGTTCCTGATCATGGGGATCTTGCTTCTGCGCAAGCCCGCCGAGCGGCCGCAGGGCGACGGCCGGTTGACGCGCCCGGGCCTTTGGGCCGGGCTGAGCGTGGGCCTTGCGACGGTGATCGGCAATCCGAAGGCGATCCTTTTCTACATGGGGGCGCTGCCCGGCTTCTTCGCGCTGGAGCGGCTGACCACGCCCGATATCGTCGCGATCCTCTGCGTCTCGGCCCTGGTGCCGATGCTGGGAAATCTTGGCCTCGCGCTGTTTCTGGACCGGGCGCGGGCGCTGCTGTCCAGCCCCGGGGCGATGCGGCGGCTGAACATCGCCTCGGGGCTTTTGCTGATCGGTGTCGGCCTTGTGATCCCGTTCCTTTGACCACAAAATCTGGTGGCCTGCGCGTGACATCGCCGGGCCGAACCGCTATAACCTGCGGACAATGTGAAGGGTTAAAGACGCATGGCCGAAGCCGCCCGCAAGCCCGCCGAATACGGCGCAGATTCCATCAAGGTTCTCAAGGGGTTGGAGGCGGTTCGCAAACGCCCCGGCATGTATATCGGCGATACCGACGATGGTTCCGGCCTGCACCATATGGTCTATGAGGTGGTCGACAACGGCATCGACGAGGCGCTGGCCGGCCATGCGACCGAAGTGGTGGTCACGATCCACGAGGACGACTCGGTTTCCGTTCGCGACAACGGGCGCGGGATCCCGGTCGGCATCCACGCCGAAGAGGGCGTCTCGGCGGCCGAGGTCATCATGACCCAGCTTCACGCCGGCGGCAAATTCAACAACACCGACGACAGCGGCAATGCCTACAAGGTCTCGGGCGGGTTGCACGGCGTGGGCGTATCGGTCGTCAACGCGCTGTCGGAATGGCTGGACCTGACCGTCTGGCGCGAGGACAAGGAATATCGCGGGCGGTTCGAATTCGGTGAATGCACCACGCATGTCCATGAGGTGGGCCCCGCCCCCGGCAGGCGCGGGACCGAGGTGCGCTTCCTGGCCAGCGCCAAGACCAACCGCGAGGACGGGACGTTCTCGAACCTGGAGTACAGCTTCAAGACGCTGGAGAACCGGCTGCGCGAACTCGCCTTCCTGAATTCGGGCGTCAGGATCGAACTCACCGACCTGCGCGGTGCCGAGCCGCAGCATGTCGAGATGCATTACGACGGCGGGGTGAAGGAATTCGTCAAATTCCTCGACCGTTCGAAACAGGCCGTGCTTCCCGAACCGATCTACATGACCGGCGAGCGCAACGGCATCAGCGTCGAAGTGGCGATGTGGTGGAACGACAGCTATCACGAGAATGTCCTGCCCTTCACCAACAACATTCCGCAGCGCGACGGCGGCACCCATATGGCGGGCTTCCGCGGCGCGCTGACGCGCTGTGTGACCTCCTATGCCCAGACCTCGGGCATCGCGAAGAAGGAGAAGGTCGATTTCACCGGCGACGATGCGCGCGAGGGGCTGACCTGTGTGCTGTCCGTCAAGGTGCCGGACCCGAAATTCTCAAGCCAGACCAAGGACAAGCTGGTTTCCTCGGAGGTGCGGCCCGCGGTCGAGAACCTGGTGAACGAAAAGCTGTCGGAATGGTTCGAGGAAAACCCCGGCCCGGCCCGGATCATCGTCGGCAAGATCGTCGAGGCGGCGCTGGCGCGCGAGGCGGCGCGCAAGGCGCGCGAGCTGACCCGGCGCAAGACCGCGATGGATGTGAACTTCCTGGCCGGCAAGCTGAAGGATTGCTCCGAGAAGGACCCGTCGAAATCCGAGGTCTTCCTGGTCGAGGGCGACAGCGCCGGCGGCTCGGCCCAGACCGGGCGCGACCGCAAGAACCAGGCGATCCTTCCGCTGCGCGGCAAGATCCTGAACGTGGAACGCGCGCGGTTCGACAAGATGCTTTCCAGCCAGGAGATCGGCAATCTGGTGATGGCGCTTGGCACCGGGATCGGGCGCGACGAATTCAACATCGGGAAACTGCGCTACCACAAGGTCGTCATCATGACCGATGCCGATGTGGACGGCGCCCATATCCGCACGCTGCTCTTGACCTTCTTCTTCCGGCAGATGCCGCAACTGATCGAGGGCGGCTATCTCTACATCGCGCAGCCGCCGCTTTACAAAGTGCAGCGCGGCAAGTCCGAGGTCTATCTGAAGGACCAGGCCGCGCTTGAGGATTACCTGATCGAGCAGGGGCTTGAAGGGGCCGTGCTGCGCCTTGCCAGCGGCGAGGAACTCGCGGGCGCCGATCTTGCGCGGGTGGTCGAGGGCGCGCGCGCCTTCCGCCGGGTGCTGGACCTGTTCCCGACCCATTATCCGCGCCAGATCCTGGAACAGGCCGCGCTGGCGGGGGCCTTCGATCCCGGCAGCCTGGAGGCGGATCTGCAATCCCTGGCCGATCAGGTGGCGCAGCGGCTCGATCTGGTCGCCGTGGAATATGAGCGCGGCTGGCAGGGCCGCATCACCCAGGACCACGGCATCCGCCTGTCGCGCATCCTGCGGGGGGTCGAGGATCTGCGCACGCTCGACGGCGCGGTGCTGCGCTCGGGCGAGGCACGGCGGCTCGGTCAGGTCGCGGGCCAGAACCGCGATGTCTATCGCAACCCCGCCCGCCTGCTGCGCAAGGAGCGCGAGCAGGTGATCCACGGGCCCGTCGATCTGTTGAAATCGGTGCTGGCCGAGGGCGAAAAGGGCCTCAGCCTGCAACGCTACAAGGGCCTGGGCGAGATGAACCCCGAACAGCTTTGGGAAACCACGCTGGATCCCGAGGCGCGCACCCTCCTGCAGGTGAAGGTCGACGATCTGGCCGAGGCCGACGACATCTTCACCAAGCTGATGGGCGATGTGGTCGAGCCGCGGCGCGAATTCATCCAGCAGAACGCGCTGAACGTGGAAAACCTGGACTTCTAGGCCCCTTCCGGGCGCGGGCCTCCCGCGACCCGGACGGCTCCTGGGTCTGGCCGGGATGGCGGGGTTCCGCCTTGCGGGCTACGCCAGTCTGACCGCCAGCCCCCTGCCGCCCGGGGCCGCGTCAGGCCGCGCGCTCGGCGGCAAGGATCGCCGCCAGCCCCTCGCGATAGCTGGGATAAAGCAGGCTCACCCCCAGATCGCGCTTGATGCGGTCGTTCCTGACGCGGCGGCTTTCCTCGTAGAAACTGCGCGCCATCGGCGGCAGGTCGGCCTCCTCGAACCGCACGGACGGGGGGGCGGGCAGGCCCAGAAGCGCCGCCGCATGGGACAGCACCACATCCGCCGGGGCGGGTTCGTCGTCGCACAGGTTGTAGATCGCGCCCGGATCGGGGCGGCGGATCGACGCCTCCAGCACCTGGGCGATATCCTCGACATGGATGCGCGAGAAGAGCTGGCCCTCTTTCAGGATCCGCCGCGCGGTGCCGTCCTTGACCTTCTGGAACGGCCCCCGGCCGGGGCCATAGATCCCCGCAAGCCGGAAGACATGCACCGGCAGCCCGCTTTGCAGCCATTCGGCCTCTGCCTCGACCCGGTCGCCGGAACGGCCCCGGGCGGGCGCGGGCGGGGTGGTCTCGTCGACCCAGGCGCCGTCGCGATTGCCGTAGACCCCGGTGGTCGAGAGATAGCCCACCCATTCGGCCCGGGCCGAAGCGATCCCGGGCAGGGCGGCCAGGAACGGATCGCGCCCGCCCACCGGCGCGGCCGAGGCCAGGACATGCGTCGCCTGCGCCAGCGCCGCGCCAAGATCGGTGGTCCCTGGATCGGCGAGCCCAGGATCGGCGGGCCAAAGCAAAGGCTCCACCCCCGCCGCGCGCAGGCCCCCGGCCCGGGCCGGGTCGCGCGTGGTGCCGATCACCCGCCAGCCCTGCGGGATCAGCCGTCGCGCCAGCGCCGCCGCCGAATAGCCATGTCCAAGCGAAAGAAGCGTTTTCATGCCGCGCAGTATCGCCCCCGCCCCCGCCGGGCGCAAGCCGCAGGGCCCGCCCGCGCGCGCCCGCGTCATCAGGAGTTCACTTGCGCCCCCCCGCCGCTTCGGGCTTATATCGGGCGATCACCCTTCAGGGACCGATCATGCAGGACAATTTGTCGAACCTTTGCCTTCCCGACCACCCCGCCCATGAAAGCTTCACCACCGCCGAGGCCGCCGTCGAACGGCTGGAACTGCTTTACGCCCAGGCGGTCGAACATCTGACCCGGGCCTTCAACCGCGCCTTGCGCGACGGGCGTCCCGGTCGCCGGATCCGCGCCTGCTACCCCGAGATCCGGCTGAGCGTGGAAACCTTCGGCAAGATCGACTCGCGGCTGTCGTTCGGCCATGTCAGCCATCCCGGCCTCTATTCGACCACGGTGACCCGGCCCGACCTGTTCCGCAACTACCTCACCCAGCAGATCGAGCTTCTGATCCAGAACCATGACGTTCCGGTCAGCGTCGGCCCCTCTTCCACCCCGATGCCGGTGCATTTCGCGGTCGCGGGCAATCCCGCGATCTCGATCCCGCAGGAAGGCGCGATGGACTTCCCGCTGCGCGACGTCTTCGACGTGCCCGACCTTGCGACCACCAATGACGATATCGTCAACGGAACGCTTTCGCATTTCGACGACGGCTCAATGCCGCTGGCGCCCTTCACCGCGCAGCGCGTGGATTATAGCTTGGCGCGGCTGTCGCATTACACCGCGACCGATGCGAGCCATTTCCAGAACCACATCCTTTTCACCAACTATCAGTTCTATGTCGATGAATTCGAGGCCTATGCCCGCGCGGCACTGGCCGATCCGGCGTCCGACTATACCGCCTTCGTCGCCACCGGGAACCAGCAGATCACGACGCCGGACGGCATCATCCATCCGGTCGCGAAACTGCCGCAGATGCCGACCTATCACCTCAAGCGCGCCGATGGCCAAGGCGTGACGCTGGTCAATATCGGCGTGGGCCCCTCGAACGCCAAGACCGCGACCGACCATATCGCCGTGCTGCGCCCCCATGCCTGGCTGATGGTCGGCCATTGCGCGGGCCTGCGCAACACCCAGGCGCTTGGCGATTTCGTGCTGGCCCATGGCTATCTGCGCGAAGACCATGTGCTGGACGACGACCTGCCGGTCTGGGTGCCGATCCCGGCACTGGCCGAGATCCAGATCGCGCTGGAAGACGCGGTGGAAGAGGTCACCCAGCTTGAGGGTTACGAATTGAAGCGCATCATGCGCACCGGCACCGTCGCCACCATCGACAACCGCAACTGGGAATTGCGCGACCAGTCCGGCCCGGTGCGGCGGCTGTCGCAATCGCGGGCCGTCGCGCTCGACATGGAATCGGCCACGATCGCGGCCAACGGCTTTCGCTTCCGGGTGCCCTATGGCACGCTGCTCTGCGTCTCGGACAAGCCGCTGCATGGCGAACTGAAGCTGCCCGGCATGGCCTCGGACTTCTACAAGACACAAGTCAGCCGCCACCTGAAGATCGGCATCCGTGCCATGGAACTTTTGCGCGAAATGCCGGTTTCGCGCATCCACAGCCGCAAACTTCGCAGCTTCGAAGAGACCGCTTTCCTGTGATCTGCGGCCCCGAGCGGCGAAATCCGCCGCAAATCCGCCGGTGATGCCGGTCGGGGGCTTGAACTCGGCTGAAAAAGCGGGTGATTGGGCAGCGATCCAAGCCCGTGGGGCCGCTCGGAAACGGGCGATGGAGCACACATATAAACAGGAGACATCAATGTCCAAACCGATCACCAAGACCCAGCTCGTCGCCGCCGTCGCCGAGGCCATGGGCGCCGACAAGAAGACCGCCACCGCGGCGCTGGACGCCATTGCCTCGGTCGTGGCCAAGGAAGTCGCCGCGGGCGGCGCGGTGACCCTTCCGGGCCTTGGCAAGGTCGCCTGCAAAGAGCGCCCCGAGCGTCAGGTCCGCAACCCCGCCACCGGCGAGACCATGACCAAGGCCGCCGACAAGCAGGTCAAGTTCGCGATCGCGAAATCGCTCAAGGATCTGGTCAACGGCTGAGCCGCGGGCCCACCGGAACCAGCGATGGCCGCCTTCGGGCGGCCTTTTGCTTTTTCGGATCAGGCGCCCGCCGGGCGCAGCCCCTCGGCGGCCTCGCGCACCACGGCGGCGATCTGGCTCAGTTGCGCCTCCATCGGGCTGGAGCGGCGCCAGACCATGCCGATGGTGCGATGGGGCTGCGGGTCGCGGAAGCGCGCCACAGAAACCGGGGCGGCGCGGGTCTCGACCGGGACCGCCATTTCCGGGATCAGGGTGATGCCGATTCCCGCCCCGACCATCTGCACCAGCGTCGACAGGGTGGAGCCGTCCAGCATCTCGCGCGGGCGGCCGGGCGATGCGCCGCAGTAGGACAGCGCCTGGTCACGGAAGCAATGCCCCTCTTCCAGCAGCAGGAGCCGCATCTGGCTGAGCATCTCGGGATGGGGCACCGGCTTTGCGGCATCCTCCTGCGGGCGGACCAGCACGAAACGCTCGGTGAAAAGCGGCATCTCGGTCAGCGAGGGCTCCGAGACCGGCAAGGCGATCACCGCCGCATCCAGCCGCCCGTCGGTCAGTTCCTCGATCAGGCGCGGCGTCACCGTCTCGCGCAGTTGCGGCGAAAGCTCGGGAAACCGCCGCCCCAGCCGCGCGATGATGCCGGGCAGCAGATAGGGTGCCACGGTGGGAATCACCCCGATCCTGAGCCGCCCCGAGAGCTGGCCGCTTTCGGCCCGTGCCAGACCCTCCAACTCGTCCACCGCGCGCAGGATCTCCTTGCCGCGCGCCAGAAACACCTCGCCGAAGCCGGTCAGGCGGATCTGGCGCGCGGCACGCTCGATCAGGGCGGCGCCCAGCGAATCCTCCAGGTCGCGGATCTGCATGGAAAGCGCGGGCTGGGTCACCGCGCAATCCTCGGCGGCGCGGCCGAAATGGCGGTGGCGGGCGAGCGCCTCGAAGTAGCGGATCTGCTTGAGGGTCAGGTTTTTCATCAGCATATCTTATGCTTGTGACCGTTCGGATGGAATGCGACTGATCGGTCTTTTTTGAGGCCCCGGGCGGGCCCCGACCATTCCCGAGTGTTTAGCTTGGCCAAAATCTCCCGACTAAATAAGTCAACTATTTGATTTCATTTAATATTCTTGACAAAGCCGAATCCATGCGCTATGTGATTCTCAAGAAAGCCAGCCAGCCTCGTGCAAGCCCGCTCTCCTCTGGATCTGCGCGAAGCCAGACCAACCTGCCCCAGCCACGCATGATGCGCCGCCAGATGCAGGTCCAGCCATCGCCTCGAAGCCCATCCCATAGCCTGATTGCCATGTCGCCACGCAGCCAGACGCGGAGAGGTCCGGACAAAACGAAAAGGCAGTCCCCCGGGACTGCCTTTTCGTTTTCAGACCGGATCCAAACGGCCCTGCTCACCCGGATTGCAGGAGCAGGCCTCAGTCCTTCAGCAGTTCCACCTCGGGTGCCTCGCTGCGGTTGAGCGAGCCGGGGATGTCCTTGCGCCCCTCGGCCCTGTCGCGGTGCAGCGCGGCGCGGCCCAGAAGCATCAGCGTGACCGGGGTCGTGATCATCACGAAGATGCCGATCACCAGCTCATGCAGCACGATCCGCTCGGGATCGGTCCAGTTCGCGACGATCATCGAGGCAAGCAGCACCCCGGCGGCCCCCCAGCTCGTGCCCAGCGTCGGCGCATGAAGCCGGTCGTAGAAATCGCGCAGTTGAAGAAAGCCAAGCGCGCCCAGGAAGGTCAGCGTCGCGCCGACGATCAGGAAGAAGGCGACCGGAACGGCGATCCACCAGGGAATGGTCTCAAGATGGCTCATTCGATCACCTCGCCGCGAATCAGGAATTTCGCCGCCGTGACGGTGGCGACGAAACCGACGAGGCCGATGACCATCGCCGCCTCGAAGAAAAAGGGCGTGCCGGTGCGGATCCCGGTCGCGATGAACAGCAGCATCGCCGTGACATAAAGCGTATCCAGCCCCAGGACCCGGTCCTGCGCGCGCGGCCCCCGCAACACCCGCACCCCGGCCAGCACCGCCGCCAGCGCCAGCGCGATCTGCGAATAGGACAAGGCGATCAGAACCAGCGTGCCGGGGGTCATTCGAAAATCTCCAGAAGCAGGGATTCGTAGCGGTCGCGGATCAGGTTGCGCCAATGCGCTTCATCCACAAGGTCGAAGACATGCAGCAGAAGGATATTGTCGTCGGTGTCATGCTCAAGCCAGGCCGAGCCGGGCGTCGCGGTGACGATCATGGCCAGAACCGCCAGCGGCACCGGATCCTGGATACGCAAGGGGATCTGCACGAAGGCCGATTTCCGGGTGCCCCGGCGCCCGCGCGTCGCGATCAGCCAGGCCACCGCGATGTTCGAGCGGATGATGTCGTAGGAGACGATCCGCATCAGATGGAACATCGCCATCGGCGCGCGCAGCCGCAGCCGGTCGGGCTCCAGCGCCCCAAGCGCCCATCCGGCGACCAGGGCGATCGCCGTGCCCAGCACGGCATGCCCCAGCGAGAAGCCGTTCAGAAGCAGCCACATGCCGACCAGGCCGACCGTCAGCAGGGGGTGGGGCACCAGGCGCCGCATCATTGCGCTTCCTCCTCGGTCCCTTCGGTGGCCGGTGCGGGCGAAGCCGGGGCCGGAGCGGGCAGGCTGCGCACCCTTGGCGCCGAGAAGACACCGTCGGAATAGATCCCGGGCTCGTGCAGCGCCTCGGATGTCACGTCGGTATAGCGCAGCACGTCATGGGCGCGCAGGGTCAGAAGCCCCAGCAGGCCGACCAGCAAGATCACCGGCGCGATCTCCAGCGCCAGCACCTTGGGCACCGCGCCCTCGCTCGCCCAGAAGGTCTGGACCCCGATCCGCACCAGGCCGATCAGCGTGGCGAAGCCCGACAGCAGCAGCAGGACAAGGAAGGTCCAGCCCAGGACGCTACCGCCCAGATCGCCCCCCATCAGGCCCTGAAGCACCGCAACCTTGCCGATGAAGCCCGAAAGCGGCGGCAGGCCCGCCAGCACCAGAAGGCAGGCGCCGAAGCTCAGCCCCAGGACGGTGATGGTGCCGGGGATGGCAAGGCCCGCCTCCTCGGCTTCGTCCTCTTCGGTATCAAGCCCGTAGGCATCCGCCGTCAGCGCCAGCATCGAGGCGATCCCGCCTTCCTCGCGGCCCATCGGCTCGATCAGCAGGAACAGCGCCGAGGTCGCGACGGTGGAGCCCAGCATGTAGTAAAGCGCCCCCGACAAAAGCGCGGTGCCGCCGCCTTGAAGCGCAAGCCCGACGCAGGCCAGCACCGTGCCGGACGAGATCAGCACCAGATGCCCGGTCACCCGCCCGATCCCCTGCGAGCCAAGCACCCCCACCAGCCCGAAGGCCACCGTCGCCATGCCGCCCCAGGTCAGCACCGCCGCGCCGAACCCGGCCGAGGCCCCGGCATCGGCGCTGAAGAACAGCATCGAGATCCGCAGCACGACATAGACCCCGACCTTGGTCATGATGGTGAACATCGCCGCCACCGGCGCCGCCCCGGCCATATAGGTCGTCGGCAGCCAGAACGACAGCGGCCACATCCCCGCCTTCACCAGGAAGGCCAGGCCCATGATGGTGATCCCGGCGTGGAAGAACGGCCGCTCGGTCTCGGGCAGGGTCACCACCATCTGCGCCAGATGCGCCATGCTCAGCGTGCCGGTGACGCCGTAGATCAGGCTGACACCCACCAGGAAGAACAGCGAGGCCGTCAGGTTGACCGCGATGTAATGCAGCCCGGCCCGCACCCGCAACTGCCCCGAACCATGCAGCGCCAGCCCGTAGGAGGCCGCCAGCAGCACCTCGAAGAAGACGAAGAGGTTGAACAGATCCCCGGTCAGGAACGCCCCGTTCACCCCCATCAGCAGGAACTGGAACAGGGAATGGAAATGCTGCCCGTTGCGGTGCCAGCCGCCGCCCGCGTAAAGCAGCGCCGGTATCGCCAGCAGCGCGGTCAGCACCAGCATCATCGCCGACAGCCGGTCGAGGACGAGGATGATGCCGAAGGGCACCGCCCAGTTGCCCAGCAGGTAGAAGGAAATCTCGTTCCCGCCCGAATCGGGCCCGCCCTTGGAACGGTTCAGCAATTCGACCGCCACGAAAAGCAGCGCCGCCGCCGAAACCAGGCTGATCCCCAGCTTCGCCTTCCGCTGCCGCTCGTCGTAAAGCAGCATCAGGGCCCCGGTGACGAAGGGGATCAGGATCGGCGCGATGATCAGATGTTCGCTTGCCAGCATCGTCTCAGCGGTCCTTCCCGTCCACATGGTCGGTGCCGGTCATCCCGCGCGAGGCGATCATCACCACCAGAAACAGCGCCGTGGTCGCGAAGCTGATCACGATGGCCGTCAGCACCAGCGCCTGGGGCAAGGGATCGGCATAGTTCTGCGGATTGATGAAACCGCCCTTGGGCATGATCGGCGGCGCGCCCACCGTCAGCCGCCCCATCGAGAAGATGAAGATGTTGACGGCATAGGACATCAGCGCCAGCCCGATGATCACCTGGAAGGTGCGCGGCCGCATCATCAGCCAGATCCCGGACCCGGCCAGCACCCCGATCGCGGCGGAAAGGACGATCTCCATCAGCCAGCCTCCCTTTCCTCGGTCTTCTCTTCTTCCTGCTCGCGCAGCCGGGCCGAACGCAGCGACTGGTGGGCGATGGCGATGACCATCAGCACGGTCGCCCCCACGACAAGGGCGAAGACGCCCAGGTCGAAGCCCATGGCGGTGGCCATCGGCACCTTGCCGATCAGCGGCATGTCGACATAGCGGGCATGGGCCGACAGGAACGGATAGCCGAAGAGGAAGGCGCCGATCCCGGTCGCCCCCGCCACCAGAAGGCCGAAGCCCATCCAACGGATCGGCAGGATGGTGATCCGCATCTCGACCCAGCGGACGTTCGAGGCGATGTATTGCAGCAAGAGCGCGATCGCCAGCGTCACCCCGGCCGAGAAGCCGCCCCCGGGCAGGTCATGGCCGCGGAAGAACAGATACGAGGCCATGACGATCAGCGCGGGGAACATCCAGCGCATGATGACCGAGGGCACATAGAGATAGTCGCGCAGCGCGCCGTCGCGCTCGCCCTGCTGCTGTTCGGGGGCGCGGATGCTCTCGGGCGCCGGACGGAAGCGGCGCAGCAGCGCATAGACCGTCAGGCCGACGATGGCGAGGACCGTGATCTCGCCAAAGGTGTCGAAGGCGCGGAAATCCACCAGGATCACGTTGACCACATTGGTGCCGCCGCCCTCGTAATAGGCGTTCCTCAGGAACCAGTCGCCGATATTGGGGACCAGCTTGCGCGTCATCACCGCATAGGCAAGCGCCGCCAGCCCCGCCCCGGCCACGATGGCGATCACCAGATCGCGGCCGCGCCGGACGCGGGCGGGCAGCAGGTTGTCCTCGTGGATCTCCTCGCGGCGGCGGGGCAGCCAGCGCAGCCCCAGAAGCAAAAGCACCGTGGTCACGATCTCGACCAGAAGCTGCGTCACCGCGAGGTCGGGGGCCGAGAACCAGGCGAAGGTCAGGCAGGTGATCAGACCCGCGCCGCCCAGAAGGATCACCGAGGCGAAGCGGTGGTATTTCGCCTGCCAGGCCGCGCCGATGGCGCAGGCGCCGCCGATCAGCCACATGATGCCGAAGGCCGGGCTCAGCGCATTGGTCTTGACCGGCGGCAGCGCCCAGAGCGCGCCCCCCAGCACCAGCACCGCGGCGCCGATCCCCAGAAGGAACAGCAGCCGGATCTGCGGCTGAAGCCGCTCGGTCCCCAGGAGGCGATGGATCGCGCGCGGCCAGCTCCAGCTCAGCCGCAGCATCAGCCAGTCGTAGACCTTCTGCCCGCGCAGCCGGTGCAGCAGCGGCGGCCCCTCGGGGCCCTGCGCGATCCGGCCCGCGAACAGGAAATAGACCGCAGCGCCCAGGACGATGGCTGCCACGCTCATCATAAGGGGAGTGTTGATGCCGTGCCAGATCGCGATATGCACTTCGGGCAGGTCCGCGCCCAGGATCGAGCGGGCGGCGACGTTCAGCACCGGCTCGACGGTCAGGGCGGGCAGGATGCCCACGGCCAGGCAGATCACCACCAGAAGCTCGACCGGCAGGCGCATCAGCACCGGAGGCTCATGCGGCTTCTTGGGCAGGTCGGTGGCCTCGGGCCCGAAGAAGACAGCAAGCGCAAGGCGCAGCGAATAGGCCACGGTGAACAGCGCGGCCAGCGTGGCGAGCCAGGGCAGCGCCTCGTCCAGCCAGGAGCCGTTGTGCCAGTCCGCCGCCTCGGCGAAGAACAGTTCCTTCGACAGGAAGCCGTTCAGCAAGGGCACCCCCGCCATCGCCGCCGAGGCCACGATCACCAGCGTCGCGGTGATCGGCATGGTCCGGCGCAGCCCGCTCAAGCGGCGCATGTCTCGGCTGCCGGTCTCGTGATCGACGATCCCCGCCGCCATGAAGAGCGAGGCCTTGAACACCCCGTGGTTCACGATGTGGAAGACGGCGGCGACGATGGCGCCGGTGCTGCCGATCCCCGCCAGCGCGGTGATCAGCCCCAGGTTCGAGATCGTGGAATAGGCCAGCAGGCCCTTCAGGTCATGGCGGAAGAGCGCGATCACCGATCCGGCCAGCAGCGTGGTCATGCCGGTGCCGGTCACCAGCCAGAACCAGGCGTCCGAGCCGCCAAGCGCCGGGAAGAACCGGATCAGCAGGAAGACCCCGGCCTTCACCATGGTCGCCGAATGCAGATAGGCCGAAACCGGCGTCGGCGCAGCCATGGCGCCGGGCAGCCAGAAATGGAACGGGAATTGCGCCGATTTGGTGAAGGCGCCCAGCAGGAACAGGATCAGCACCGGCAGATACAGCGGATGCGCCTTGATCGCCTCGCCCGAGGCCAGCACCACGTCCAGGTCGTAGCTGCCGGTGATCTGCCCCAAAAGCAGCATCGCGGCCAGAAGGCAGATCCCGCCGCCCCCGGTGATCACCAGCGCCGTGCGCGCGCCGTCGCGCGCGGCGGGGGTGTGATACCAATAGCCGATCAGCAGGAACGAGATGATCGAGGTCAGCTCCCAGAACACCACCAGCATCAGGATATTGCCCGAAAGCAGCATCCCCACCATCGCCCCGGTGAAGGCCATCAGGAAGGAATAGAACCGCGGCACCGGATCGGATTTCGACAGGTAGTAGCGCGCATAGACCACGACGAGGATGCCGATCGCCAGCACCAGCGCCACGAAAAGCCAGGCATAGCCGTCGACGCGGAAACTCAGGTTCAGGCCAAGCGCCGGGATCCAGCCGACCACGGCGCGCGGCACCTCGCCTTGCGAGACGGGATCGTAGAGCCCCAGAAGGATCAGGAGCCCTCCGGCCAGCGACAGGCCCGAGATCCAGGCCGCCGCCGTATGGGCATGGACCGGCAGCGTCGCCGCCACCACCGCCGCAAGGAAGGGCAGGAGGACAAGGATCAGGATCAGGTTGTGCTCGATCATTCCCCCTCCGCCCGGGCAATCCGTGGTGTTTCGGCCTGTGCCCCCGCGGCATGAAAGCACGAGCCAAGGCTGCGGGACACGCATGCGTCCGGCACAACCTTGCGGGCTGACAGGTCGGGAGAACCATCGGCCCCAAAAAATAGCCTCGGGCCGCTGAGTTCAAGCCCTTATCATGCAATCTTCTGGCCGGTTCTCAAGAAATCCTCATGACATGTCCGTCATTGCCATCCCCGTCCGCGCCCTTCCCGCGCGCCCGCCCCCGATCCGGCGGCATGCGGCATGTTTGTCCCTTGATCCCGGCCCGGTATGCGCGAAAAATGACGGCTCTGCCGACATACGTGCCCCTGGCGCGCAAATCGCCGGGCCCTTGCGTGCCCAGACATCAGATCGAGAGACTGCCGGACGCGCCGCAAGGCCGCGCCGACGGACATGACAGCCCGGAGAGACATGATGGCCACCCTTCAGGACCGCCCCGGCCCGCAGGACGGGACCGCGACCGAAAGCCCGGCCTTCCACGCCCTTCCCGCGCCGCAGGTGCTTCAGGCCCTGGAAAGTGCCGAGGACGGGCTGACCGGCGCCGAGGCCGCGCGGCGGCTGTCGATACACGGGCCCAATGCGCTGCCCGCCGGGAAGGGCCGCCATCCGCTGATGCGCTTTCTGGCGCAGTTCAACAATGCGCTGATCTATTTCATGCTGGCGGGCGCGCTGGCGGCGGGGCTTCTGGGCCATCTGGTCGATGCCGGGGTGATCCTGACCGTGGTGCTGGTCAATGCCGTGGTCGGCTATTTGCAGGAGGGCAAGGCCGAGAACGCGCTGAACGCGATCCGAAGCATGATCTCGCCCCGGGCGGCGGTGCTGCGCGACGGGCTGCGGGTCTCGGTCGCGATGGAGGATCTGGTGCCCGGCGACGTCGTCCTGCTTGAGGCGGGGGACCGCATCCCCGCCGATCTGCGGATCCTGCGCGCGCGCAGCCTGACCGTGGACGAGGCCATCCTGACCGGCGAATCCGTCACCGCCTCGAAACACCCCGATCCGGTCGAAGCGGGCGCGGCGCTCGGCGACCGCAAATCCATGCTGTTCTCGGGCACGCTGGTCGCCACCGGCCAGGGCGCGGGCATTGTGACCGCGACCGGGCTTGCGACGGAGATCGGCCGCATCTCGGCTCTGCTCCGCGGGGTAGAGGAGCTGACGACACCGCTGCTGCGCCAGATCAACGCCTTCGGGCGGCGCTTCACCTGGTTCGCCTTCGCAGGGGCGGCGGCGCTCTTCGCCTTTGCCGTCGGCCTGCGCGGCTTCGGCTGGGAAGATGCGCTGATGGCGGTGGTGGCGCTGGCGGTGGGGCTGGTGCCCGAGGGCCTGCCCGCCGTCATCACCATCACGCTCGCCATCGGGGTCCAGCGCATGGCCGGGCGCAATGCCGTCATCCGCCATCTTCCCGCGGTCGAGACCCTGGGCGCGACCTCGGTCATCTGCTCGGACAAGACCGGCACGCTGACCCGCAACGAAATGACCGTGCGCCGCCTGATCACCGCCGAGGAGGCACAATTGGTCGAGGGCGCGGGCTATGATCCCGGCCCGGTCCGCCTGTTCGCTTCCGGCAGCCATCACGAACCCAGCATGGCGCTGATCCGGGCCGGGCTTTTGTGCAACGATGCAAGGCTGCACCGGAAGGGCGCCGAATGGCAGGTAGAGGGCGATCCGATGGAGGGCGCTCTGGTCACGCTCGCGCTCAAGGCGCCGCTCGTCCCCGAGGACGAGCGCGCGGCGCGTCCCCGGCTCGACCTGATCCCCTTCGATGCCGCGCATCGCTTCATGGCCACGCTGCACCGCGCGGCGGACGGCGGCGGGCTGATCCTGATCAAGGGCGCGCCCGAGCGCATCCTGGAAATGTCAGACCGGCAGGAGACCAGCCACGGCCCGGCGCCCCTGGACAACGCGTTCTGGACCAATCGCATCGCCGCCGCCGCCGCCGAGGGCGAGCGCGTCCTGGGCTTCGCCATGAAGCGCACCGATCCCGGCCGGACCGCCATAGACTTTCCCGATGTGGAAAGCGGGCTGGTGTTCCTGGGCCTTGCCGGTTTCATCGACCCGCCCCGCGACGAGGCCCGCGCCGCCATCGCCGAATGCCATTCGGCGGGGATCGCGGTGAAGATGATCACCGGCGACCATGCCGCCACCGCCCAGGCCATCGCCCGCCAGCTTGGCCTTGCGCCCGAGCCCCGGGTGCTGACCGGGCAAGAGCTCGACCGTCTCGACGATGCCGCCTTCCAGCGCGCCGCCGTCGAGACCGAGGTCTTTGCCCGCACCTCGCCCGAGCACAAGCTGCGCATTGTCCGCGCGCTTCAGGCCGAGGGCCGCGTCGTCGCCATGACCGGCGACGGGGTGAACGACGCCCCCGCCCTGAAACAGGCCGATGTCGGCGTGGCGATGGGGATCAAGGGCACCGAAGCCTCGAAAGAGGCGGCGCAGATGGTGCTGATGGACGACAATTTCGCCTCGATCGTCAATGCGGTCCACGAGGGCCGCACCATCCACGACAATATCCGCAAGGTTGTGGGCTGGACCCTGCCCACCAACGGCGGCGAGGCGATGGCGGTGATCCTGGCGATCCTGTTCAACTTCGCCATGCCGATGACGCCGGTGCAGATCCTGTGGATCAACCTGATCCTTGCCGCCACGCTGGGGCTGGTGCTGGCCTTCGAGCCATCCGAGCCCGGGGTGATGAAACGCAGCCCGCGCAGGCCCGACGCGGGGCTGCTGACGCCGTTCCTGGTCTGGCGCATCGTCTTCGTCTCGGCCCTCTTCACCGCGATGGTGCTTGGTATCTTCTTCTGGGCGCAGGCCCAGGGCCGCGACCTTGCCACCGCGCGGACCATGGTGGTGAACCTGCTGGTCGTGGCCGAGATATTCTACCTCTTCAACGTGCGCTATCTGCACATGACCTCGTTCACGCTGACCGGGGTCAAGGGCACCGGGCCGGTTCTGGGCGCCATCGCCGTGGTGGTGCTGGCGCAGCTTGCCTTCACCTATCTGCCGGTAATGCACGCGATCTTCGGCTCGCGTCCCCTGACCCTGGCCGACGGCGTGCTGATCATTGCCGTCGGGGCGTTGTCCTTCCTGCTTCTCGAACTCGAGAAACGCCTGATCCGCCCGCTTTTCGGCGACGAATAGCCCCGCGCCATGGGCAAGGCAGCCTGCCGCCGGGGGAATGGCCAGCCCCCGGCGCGACAGGATCTGCCGGTTTCATGGGCAAAATCCGGGCCCGCGCACGGTTATTCATCACCAGCCTGCGCGGGCCGCAGATTCTCTGACCTCTGCATGACAGAAGAATTGTGACAATCCCCGCCGCGGGCTCATTTTGCCTTCGGAGCCGAAACCTCGGCCAGATGCAGGAAGAGGCCTCTGGCCACATGGATCCGGCTCCATCGGCAAACTCGCAACGATAACGCCGCCCGACGCAAGATCGCCGACCCTCGTTGCAGGGCACAGGCGGCACGGGGCGGTCTAACATGGGGATATTCTATGAAATTTTCGCGCCGTTCGCTGCTTTCCATGGGCGCCGCCGCCATTGCCGCGCCGCTGGTCACGCCGCGCATCGCATTGTCGCAGGAAGGGCCGATCAAGGTCGGCATCCTGCATTCGCTTTCCGGCAGCATGGCCATCTCGGAAACCACGCTCAAGGACGTGATGCTGATGCTGATCGAACAGCAGAACGCCAAGGGCGGCCTCTTGGGCCGCCAGCTTGAGGCGGTGGTGGTCGATCCGGCCTCGGACTGGCCGCTCTTCACCGAAAAGGCGCGCGAGCTGATCACGGTCTCGGGCGTCGACGTGATGTTCGGCTGCTGGACCAGCGTGTCGCGCAAAGCGGTTCTGCCGGTCATCGAGGAGCTGAACGGCCTTCTGTTCTACCCGGTGCAATACGAGGGCGAGGAATCCTCGCGCAACGTCTTCTACACCGGCGCCGCGCCCAATCAGCAAGCCATCCCCGCGACCGATTATTTCCTTGAGGAACTGGGCGTCGAGAAATTCGCGCTTCTGGGCACCGATTACGTCTATCCGCGCACCACGAACAACATCCTCGAGGCCTATCTGAAATCCAAGGGCATCGCCGCCGAGGACATCTTCGTCAACTACACCCCCTTCGGCCAGAGCGACTGGTCCTCGATCGTGGCCGATGTCGTCGCGCTCGGCGCCGACGGCAAGAAGGTCGGCGTGATCTCGACCATCAACGGCGACGCCAATATCGGCTTCTACAAGGAACTGGCCGCGGCGGGCGTCTCGGCCGACGACATCCCCGTCGTCGCCTTCTCGGTCGGCGAGGAAGAGCTTTCGGGCCTCGACACCTCGAACCTCGTCGGCCATCTCGCGGCCTGGAACTACTTCCAATCCGCCGAAACCCCGGAAAACGAAACCTTCATCGCCGCCTGGAAAAGCTTCATCCAGAACGACGCCCGCGTCACCAATGACCCGATGGAGGCCCATTACATCGGCTTCAACATGTGGGTGAACGCGGTGACCCAGGCCGGGACCACCGATGTCGATACCGTCATCGACGCCATGGTCGGCCAGACCTTCCCCAACCTGACCGGCGGCACCGCCGAGATGCTGGCGAACCACCACCTGACCAAGCCCGTCCTGATCGGCGAGATCCGCGCCGACGGCCAGTTCGACATCATTAGCCAGACCGACCCCGTTCCGGGCGACGCCTGGACCGACCACCTGCCGGAATCGGCGGTGCTGGAAGCGGATTGGAAAGACCTCAAATGCGGCATGTTCAACACCGAGACCGAGACCTGCGTCCAGTTGACCTCGAACTACTGACCTGACCTCGGGCCCCGGGCGCGCTTCCGTCGCCCGGGGTCCCCAGACCGTCTCCCGGGGGCCGCATGTTCCGCTTTCTCCTGCCGCTGATCCTGGCGGTGCTTCTCGTCATGCCCGCGGCTGCGCGGGCCCAGGGCGGAATGCCGCTCGATGCCGTGCTGGCCGAACACCGCGACCAGATCGAAAAGCCCTCGCGCCAGACCATCGGCCCGGTGATCGACGCCATCGTCGAGACCCGCGATCCCGCCGCCGCCGCCATGCTCCAGGCCTGGGGCGACCGGGTCCTTGGCCTGAACGCGGCGGACGGGCGGTTCTACATCATCGCGCGCCAGGGCGACGACTGGGCGCTGACCGCGCTCGACGGCACCGACGCCGGGACTGCGCCGCGCGGCACCGTCACCGAACTGCGCCCCAATGCCGGCGTGCGCGAGTTGATCGCCGCCGCGCTGGTCGAATTCACCCTGACCGATCCCGATCCCGCGCGCCGCGCGCAGGCGCTCGATTCCATCGCCCGCTCGCCCTCCGAGGCCCATATCGAGCCGCTGCGCGACGCCGCCCTCACCGAAACCGACCCGGTGCTGAAGGCCCGGATCGCGCGGCTGGAACGCCTTGTCACCCTTCAGCACGCCCCCCTCATCGCCGACCGGATCGCAGCGATGGAGGGCTTTCGCGGCGACATCTCCCTCGACGTGCGCGCGGCGCTGAACCCGCTTCTGGCGACCACCCGCAAGGTGGCGACCGAACTGCCCGAGGGCACGAACATCGCCGCCGTCCTGACCCCGGGCGAGAATCTGGACGAGGCCGAGGCCTATGCGCTGCTGGTTTCCGCCGGACTCGCCCCGCCCCATATGACGACGGCCGAGCAGAAGACCGCGCTGGCCGCCAATATCGTCGACGGCGCGGTCGGCGGCGTGCCGCTGGCGGAACTGGCCAGCCAGGCCGGACGCGACCGCGCCTGGGAGGCGCTGGAGGCCGCGGGCTCCGTCCCCGCCGCCGCCACCGATGCCGAGGTGGCCGAGGCGCTCTCCGCCCATGTCTTCTTCGACGAATACCGCCAGCCGAATGCCGAGATCACCGCCGCCGCGCGCGACACGCTCGACAGTATCGAGACCAAGGTCGCGCTGATGCAGGCCGCCGACCTCGGCCTCGACGCGGTCTCGCTGGCCTCGATCTATTTCCTGGCCGCCATCGGCCTTGCCATCACCTTCGGCGTGATGGGGGTGATCAACATGGCGCATGGCGAATTCATCATGATGGGCGCCTATACCGGCTATGTCGTGCAGTTGTTCATCCCCGACCGGACGGTCTCGATCCTGATCGCGCTGCCGCTGGCCTTCGCGGTGACCTTCCTGGCCGGTGTCGCGATGGAAAGGCTGGTGATCCGCCATCTCTACAAGCGCCCGCTCGAAACCCTGCTCGCCACCTTCGGGATCTCGATCGCGCTCCAGCAGATCGCGAAGAACATCTTCGGCACCCAGGCGCGCCCGCTGACCGCGCCCGCCTGGCTCGACGGGCAGCTCGCCTTCAACGACATCGTGGCGATCAGCTATATCCGGGTGGCGATCTTCGTCATGGCGATGATCTTCCTGATCTTCTTCCTGTGGCTGATGAAGCGCACCCGCCTGGGGCTGGAGGTCCGCGCCGTGACACAGAACCCCTCGATGGCGGCGTCGATGGGGATCGATCCCGACCGCATCAACATGCTGACCTTCGGCCTGGGCTCCGGCATCGCCGGGATCGCGGGGGTGGCCATCGGGCTCTTCGCCAAGGTCACCTCTGAACTCGGCTCGGACTACATCGTGCAAAGCTTCATGACCGTGGTCGTGGGCGGGGTGGGCAATATCTGGGGCACCCTGGCCGGGGCGGCGCTGATCGGCGGGCTGCAGAAGGTCATCGAGTGGCTGAACCCCGCCAATACCCTGGCCGCGCAGACCTACATGATCCTCTTCATCATCCTCTTCATCCAGTTCCGCCCCCGGGGCATCATCGCCCTCAGGGGCCGCGCGGCGGGGGATTGATCCATGCCCCACATGCCCCGCCACCCCACCACGACCTTCCTCCTTCATCTTGGCCGAAATATCCCGGGGGTGCGGGGGCTGGCCCCCGCTCCGACCCTCGCCATCCCGCCCGCCATCCCGCCCGGAGCCCGGCCGATCCAGCCCATCGGAGACCGCAGATGACCCGAGGTTTCTTCGCGAAAAACCCCTCCACCCTGTGGTTCCTGCTGATCCTGTCGGGCTTCACCCTTGCGATCACGCTGCTGTCCGAGGGGCTGGGCATCGGCGTCATCCCCACCGCCTTCGTCAAGGTCCTGGGCAAGACGCTCTGCCTCGCGCTGGTCGCGCTCGCGATGGATCTGATCTGGGGCTATACCGGCATCCTGTCGCTCGGCCACATGGCCTTTTTCGCGCTTGGCGGCTACATGATCGGCATGTGGCTGATGTATGCCCGCACCGAAGAGATCGTGGTGCAGGCGCTGGCGGGCTCGCCCCTGCCCGCCACGCCGCAAGAGATCGCCCAGGGCGTCACCAGCCAGATCTTCGGCGTGGTCGGCACGTCAGATCTGCCGCTGATCTGGAGCTTCGCCCATACCGCCTGGTTGCAGATCCCGATGATCGTCGTCGTGCCGGGGCTCCTGGCGCTGGTCTTCGGCTGGCTGGCCTTCCGGGCGCGGGTGAACGGGGTCTATCTGTCGATCCTGACCCAGGCGATGACGCTGGCGCTGGCGCTTTACCTGTTCCAGAACGATTCCGGGCTGCGCGGCAACAACGGGCTTTCCGGGCTTCAGAACATGCCGGGGCTGGGCCATGTCTCGCAGGCGGTGATCTCGATCTGGTTCTTCCTCGGCTCGGCCCTGCTCCTCGGCCTTGGCTACCTGCTGCTGGCCTGGATCACTGGCGGCAAGTTCGGCAGCGCCCTGCGCGCCATCCGCGACGACGAACAGCGGCTGCGCTTCATGGGCTACCCGGTCGAGGGCTACAAGCTTTTCGTCTTCACCCTGACGGCGGTGATCGCCGCCATCGGAGGCGCGCTCTACTATCCGCAGGCCGGCATCATCAACCCGGCCGAGCTTGCCCCGATCGCCTCGATCTACCTGGCGGTCTGGGTGGCGATCGGCGGGCGCGGGCGGCTTTACGGCGCGGTGATCGGTGCCTTCATCGTCACGCTGCTGTCAAGCTGGTTCACCGGCGGCATGGCGCCCTCGATCCCGCTCGGCTTCTACACCATCAACTGGGTCGACTGGTGGACGGTGCTTCTGGGGCTGTCCTTCGTCCTTGTCACCCTCTTCGCGCCCAAGGGGATCGGCGGGCTCTTCGACAAGATCCCCCGGCGCCGCCGACCGACCGGACCCGGGACGGAGGGCGGGGAATGAGCGCGCTTCTCGAAGTCTCGGGCGTTTCAGTCACCTTCGACGGGTTCCGCGCCATCAACAACCTCTCCTTCGAGATCGGCCCGGCCGAGCTGCGCGCCGTCATCGGCCCGAACGGCGCAGGCAAGACCACCTTCATGGACATCGTCACCGGCAAGACCCGGCCCGACACCGGAAAGGTCCTGTTCGGGCCGCTGTCGCGCTCGCTCCTGAAGATGAGCGAGGCGCAGATCGCCCGCGCCGGGATCGGCCGCAAGTTCCAGCGCCCTACCGTCTTCGAGGACCAGAGCGTCACCGAGAACCTGATGCTGGCGCTGAAGGCCGCGCGCGGCCCCTGGCGGGTGCTGTTCTGGCGCGAAAGCCCGGGCGATCACGACCGCATCGCCGAACTGGCGGCGCAGGTGGGCCTGGGCGCGCATCTGGCGCGCAAGGCCGGGGAATTGTCGCACGGCCAGAAGCAATGGCTGGAGATCGCCATGCTGCTGGCGCAGGAGCCGAAGCTGCTTCTGGTGGACGAACCCGCGGCCGGCATGTCGTTTTCCGAACGCGAGCAGACGACGGCGCTGCTGGTGGACCTGGCCAGGACCCGCGCCGTGGTGGTGGTCGAGCATGACATGGAATTCATCCGCCGCCTGAACTGCCGGGTGACGGTGTTGCACGAGGGCTCGGTCCTGGCCGAGGGCAGCCTCGACCATGTGACCCGGGATCCGCAAGTGATCGAAGTCTATCTGGGGCGCTGAGATGCTGAAGACCGAAAGCCTGACCCTGCATTACGGCGGCAGCCAGATCCTTTACGGCATCGACCTTGAGGCGAAACCCGGCATGGTGACCTGCGTCATGGGCACGAACGGGGTGGGCAAGACCTCGCTTCTCAAGGCGCTGGCGGGGACGCATCCGCGCTCGGGCGGCAAGGTGGTGCTGGACGGGCAGGAACTGCCGGTGCTGCGGGCCCAGGACATGGCGCGGCGCGGGCTGTCGGTGGTGCCGCAGGGGCGGATGATCTTTCCGCTGCTGACGGTGAAGGAGAACCTTGAGACCGGCTATGCCTTGCTGCCGAAGGCCGAACATCGCGTGCCCGACGAGATCTACGAGCTGTTCCCGGTGCTCAAGGATATGGGCCACCGCCGGGGGGGCGACCTGTCGGGCGGCCAGCAGCAGCAGCTTGCCATCGCGCGGGCGATGATCATGAAGCCCAAGGTGCTGCTTCTGGATGAGCCGACCGAGGGGATCCAGCCCAATATCATCCAGCAGATCGGCCGGGTGATCGAGTATCTCAAGGCCAAGGGCGATATGGCGATCGTCCTGGTCGAGCAGTATTTCGACTTCGCCTATGAGCTGGGGGACGCGTTCTATGTGCTCAAGCGCGGCGCGGTGAACCTGCGCCATCCCAAGGCCGGGCTGTCGCGCGAGGCGCTGCAGGCGGCGCTGTCGATCTGAGGGCGGCGGGGCGAGGGGGGGAAAGCGCGGACGGGGGCGCTGCCCCCGGGCCTTCGGCCTCCCCCGGGATATTTTTGCAAAGAAGAAAGGGGATTGCCGGGTTTTGGCCATGGCCGGGGGGGGCGTTGTCGATGGGGGCAGTCGGTTTTTTGGGCTCTGGGGTCGATTCGGGCCTTGGCCCGGGGTATTTCAAAGCGGGCGGGCGGGCCGCGCGGTTGACCGGCGGCGGCGGCGGGGCTAATGCGGCCTCTGGACGGTCCGGGAGGGCCGGATTTTCGGAGAGGCGCCGTGGCAATCCACCTGCATCGCAACGACCTGCCCGAGGGGCTGGACCTTGGCCCCGTCGTCGCCATCGACACCGAGACCATGGGGCTGGACCCGCGCCGCGACCGGCTGTGCCTCGTCCAGCTTTCGGCCGGGGACGGCGATGCGCATCTGGTGCAGATCGCGCGCGGACAGAGCCGGGCGCCGCGTCTGGAGGCGCTGCTGGCCGATCCCGGCGTCGTGAAGCTGTTCCACTTCGGGCGCTTCGACATCGCCGCCCTGCGCCAGGCTTTCGGCGTGGCCTGCGCGCCGGTCTGGTGCACCAAGATCGCCTCGAAACTGGTGCGCACCTATACCGACCGCCACGGGCTGAAATATCTTCTGGCCGATCTGGTCGGCGTCGACGTGTCGAAGCAGCAGCAGACCTCGGACTGGGGTGCGGCCGATCTGACCGAGGCGCAGAGGGAATATGCCGCCTCGGACGTGCTTTACCTGCACCGGCTCAAGGCCGGGCTGGAAGAGCGCCTGATCCGCGAGGGCCGGATGGAGCTTGCCGCCCGGCTGTTCGACTTCCTGCCGGTCAGGGCCGAGATGGACCTGCTGGGCTGGGGCGACCTGAATGACATCTTCCACCATTAGACGGTGCTGACCCGATGCCCGCGATCGACCGCCATTCCCGTATCGTCGGCTGGTTGAAGGTCGTGCTGCCGCTTGCGGCGCTGGCGCTTTTGTCCACGCTTTTCCTGCTGGCCGACCGGATCGACCCTTCCGCCGCCATCCCCTATGCCGAGGTCGATGTCGAGGCCCTGGCCCGCGATCCGCGCATGACGGCGCCGACCTATGCGGGCACCACCGAGGACGGCACGGCGATCACCCTGACCGCCGAGGCCGCCCGCCCCGCCACCGCCGAGGAGACCGCCGAGGCCGAGGGCGTCACCGCGCTGCTTTCCATGCCGGACGGCGGCGAAAGCCGGATCGCCGCCGGGGCGGCGCGGCTTGACAATGCCGCGCGCGAACTGGAGCTTTCCGAGGGCGTGGTCGTCGAAACCTCGACCGGCTACCGGATCGAGACCGCCGCGCTGACCGTCACGCTCGACCGGTCCGGCCTGACCGCCCCGGGCGATGTCATCGCCATCGGCCCCGCCGGACGGATCGAGGCCACTGGCATGGTGCTGCAGCAACAGGAGGGTGCCGGAACCGGCGGGGAATATCTTCTGGTTTTCTCGGGCCGGGTTAAGTTGCTATACCAGCCCGAAAGCTGATACGCGCGCCCCCAGATCGGATAGTTCGATGAGACCCCCGCTTTCTGCCCTCAGCCTTGGCCTTCTGCTTGCCCTCGTCCCCGCATGGGGCGCATCGGCGCAGCAGGCGGAAGTCTCGTTCGGCGGGCTGGAGCAGGATACCAGCCAGCCCGTCACCATCGATTCCGACAGCCTGTCCCTGAACAATGCCGACGGCACGGCGCTGTTTTCCGGCAATGTCCTGGTGGTGCAGGGCGACCTGCGGCTTTCCGCCGGGGAGATCCGCGTCGAATATGCCGAGGACCGCAGCGGGATCGAGCGGCTTCATGCCTCGGGCGGGGTGCTGATCGTCAGCCTCTCGGATGCGGCGCAATCGCGCGAGGCGGTCTATACCATCGCCTCGGGCCAGGTGGTGATGACCGGCGACGTCCTGCTGACCCAGGGCGCCACCGCCATCGCGGGCCAGACCCTGCGGCTGGACCTGAAAAGCGGAACCGGCGTGGTGGAGGGGCGGGTCTCGACGACCTTCGTGCCGGGCGGAAACTGATGGCGGATGTGATTTCCCTGCCGCTCGACGCGCCCGAAACCGCAGGCGGCCAAACCGCGGGCGGCCGGACCGGGCTTTCGGTGCGCGGGCTGCGCAAGAGCTACAAGAAGCGCCCGGTGATCCGCGATGTGACGATGGATCTGAACCGGGGCGAGGTGGTGGCGCTGCTTGGCCCGAACGGATCGGGCAAGACCACCTGTTTCTATTCCATCGCCGGGCTGGTCACGCCCGAGGGCGGTCAGGTGCTGATCGACGGGCGCGACGTGACCGCGCTGCCGATGTATCGCCGCGCGCGGTTGGGCATCGGCTATCTGCCGCAGGAGGTCTCGATCTTTCGCGGCCTCTCGGTCGAGGACAATATCCTCGCCGTGCTGGAGATCGCCGTCCCCGACCGCCACAAGCGGCGCGAGCGGCTGGAGGAGCTGCTCAGCGAATTCTCGATCACCCATCTGCGCCAGGCCCCCGCGCTTGCGCTTTCGGGGGGCGAGCGGCGGCGGGTCGAGATCGCGCGCTGCCTGGCCGCCGATCCGAAATATCTGCTTCTGGACGAGCCTTTCGCGGGCGTGGACCCGATCGCGGTGGGCGAGATCCGCCATCTGGTCCATGATCTGAAGGGGCGCGGCATCGGCGTGCTGATCACCGACCACAACGTGCGCGAGACGCTGGAGATCGTGGACCGCGCCTATATCCTGCACGACGGCAAGGTGCTGATGTCGGGGACCACGGACGAGGTGGTGCGCGACGAAACCGTGCGCCGGGTCTATCTGGGCGAGAATTTCCGCATCATCTGAAACACCCCGCCGATTCTGTTGACACTCCGCCCGCTCTGTCACCAAATGGTTGCATGAGCGCATCCAATGCCCCCTGGATCAGACAGTCGAACCGGCCCCTCGCGGGCGTGGCGGCCCGGCCGGTCGCCTTGCGGATTTCTCCCGTCCCACCCAGATAGAAGTAACGACCCGTCGGATGTGACGTGACGTTGCCTCCGGCACCCAAGACCAGAAAGAGGAGGTTTCATGCGCTACCAGATCAGCGGAAAACAGATCGATATCGGCGATGCCCTGACCACCCATGTCAAGGCCGAGATCGGCGAAGTCGTCGAGAAATACGCGCAACGCCCGACCGAATGCCTGGTCGTCTTCTCGAAATCCGCCCATGAATTCATCTGTGAAACCGCGATTCACCTCTCGACCGGGCTGACCGTCCAGGCCAAGGGCCAGGCGACCGAGATCTACGCCGCCTTCGAAAGCGCGCGCGAGCGGATCGACAAGCAGATCCGCCGCTACAAACGCCGCCTGCGCAGCCACAACACCACCCGAAAGGCCCCGGTTGAATTCGACGCCGCGCCGACCTATATCTTCGCCCCATCCGAGGAGGCCGAGGATGCCGAGCCAGAAACGCTTGCACCCGTGGTCATCGCCGAGATGGAGACGAAGATCCCCTCCGTCACCGTGGGCGAGGCCGTGATGCAGATGGAGCTGGCGGGGCAGAGGATGCTCGTCTTCCGTAACGAAGGCCATGGGGGCGTGAACGTGGTGTATCGTCGCGAAGACGGCAACATCGGCTGGATCGACCCCCGCAACAGCAGGTAACCGGCATCAGCCCGGTCACGCCCTGCTTCGACCACAGGATCCCCCCGTCATGGAACTTTCCAACCTTCTCCTTCCCTCTGCTGTCCGCGTCGTCGGGCAGTTCACCTCGAAGAAGCGACTGTTCCAGGAGTTGGGCGAGATCGCCCAGCAGGCCTATGGCATCGAATCGGCCCTGGCCTTCGACGGCCTGCAGGAGCGCGAGGCCCTTGGGCCGACCGGCGTGGGGCATGGCATCGCCCTGCCCCATGCCCGGCTTGAAGATCTCGACCGGATCGCCGGGATCTTCATCCGGCTGGAGAAGCCGCTGGATTACGACAGCGTCGACCGCCAGCCGGTGGACCTGGTCTTCGGCCTGCTGGCGCCGAAGGACTCGGGCGTGGACCATCTGAAGGCGCTGGCGCTGGTCAGCCGCACCATGCGCGATGCCGCGATGGTGGCGAAGCTGCGGGCCAACAACGATCCGGCGAAGCTTTACGAGATCCTGATCGAATCGAAGGCGACCCAGGCGGCTTGATGGCCGCGGGGGGCGGTCGGGGCGGGGGCTAGGTCAGGGGGCGCTGCCCCCTCGGCCCTTGCGGGCCTCACCCCCGGGATATTTTTGCAAAGAAGAAATGAGGGCGTCGGGGGGGGGGGATTCGGCCGGAGGCGACGGGCGGTCAGGTCTTCCAGCTTTCGAAGCCAAATGCCATGTAGTCGCGGCTGTAGGCCTCTTGCGCGGCCTCTTCCAGATCCGGGGTCCAGATCGCCTCCAGCGCCCGGGCGGCGGCATCGTCGGAGGGGGGCGGCACGGCGGGCAGGCCCCGTTCGGCGGCCAGCCAAGCCAGGCCCTCGGCCAGCCTGTCCTCGCGGATCACCAGATCGGGGGCCTGGAAACCCGCGAAACCTTGCAGCACCGCGCCCTGGCTCGCCCAGTTCGGATCGACCTTCTGGCCGGTCTGGCCGCCGGTGGAAAGCTTGGCGTAGCGCAGGAAGGTCAGGAAGGCCGCGCGATGCTGGTCGTCATCGGCAAACGCCCGGCCCGGCGGCGGCAGATCGGCCTTGTGGGCGCGGATCAGAAGCGCGCGATGTTCGGCCCGGCGGCCCGAGACGATCATGTCGAGAAAAGCGGCATGGGCGCGCAGCAGCGGATGGCGGATCACGGTGAAGCTGCGATGGCCGGGATGGGCGCGCTTCCATTGTCGCAGGCTTTTCTGGGTGAAATCCGCGCTGATCGCGGCGCCGAGCGCGTCGAGCCAGGCGCGCACCCGCTTTTCGGGACCCGAGCGCACCGGCATGTAGAGCAGGCCCGCCCCGGAGGCGACGAAGGAGGGGATGGCCGGTGGCCTGCGTGGCTCGAAATTCGGACTGCGCGACAGGTTGAAACGGTCGAGCCGCGCCAGCGCCGCCGCCATCTCGTCGAGGTTTTCGACCTTGTCGGCGATCTCCTCGGGGTTTTGCTTCTTGAGCGTGGCGTCTGGGGCGTCGAGCCGGGCCTCAACCCCCAGGAAGCTCGCCAGACCGTTCAGCACCGCCAGGTCCTGGATATCGTCGTAATCGATGTAGAAGGCGGTCTGGCCGGTGATCTGCAGCCCATGCATCAACCGGATCTGGAAATCCTGCAAGGCTTCGAGATGCGCCGTGAACTCGGCCGCGTCGAACCGCGCCCGGGCGGTCTTGAGATTCTTGATATTGGTCAGCTTCCACTGGCCGGTCGCCTGGGCGATCTTCCAGCTGACATAGCTGTCGACGGGGTTGCGGGTCAGGATGATCTTGGCGCAGGCCGGATCGTCGAGCAGCGCGGGCAGGACGCGCGGGTCGTGATCGTGGAAGAAGCGAAAGCCCGGCAGTCCGGGCACCTGCGCGCGCAGGCGGCGCAGCAGTTCCAGCGGGTCACGCTCTCGCGCCGCGAGATCCAGACCGAACATCTCGGTCTGGTCCTTCTTGCCGATGAAATGGGGATTGAAGACCTCGCCCAGGCAGGAGACGCCCGGCAGCGCGTTCAGATTGGCTTCGAGGAAATTCGAGCCGGTCCGCATCTCGGCAAACAGCACGAAAGAGGTGAAGGTCGGGGCCAAGATGTCATTTCACCAGATAGGGGCGCGGGCGGCGGCCGCCGGGGGTCGGCAGATCGCCATCCACGGGGAAATCGCCCATCAATTCGGGCTTCATGCCCTGATTGCGCAGGTTTTGCAGGAACTGGCCGAAGCCTGTCAGATCGGCGAGCCGCGGCACCTCGGTCAGGCGGCGCAGCGCGCGCGGGCTGATCTCGTCCACGATGGTCTGCAGCGGCTCCATCGGGCTTTCGACGAATTCGGCAAGGTTCCAGATCCGCACCCGGGCCTTGACCGAAGGGTCGCGCAAGGCGGTGAGGAACCTGGTCTCGATCCGTTGCAGCCGCGCGGCTTCGGCGCGGATCTCACCGAAATTGCGGTTGGCCTGGAACAGCGGCACCACGAAGGCGCCCGAGATCACCGAGATATGGGCGTTCGGATCGCCCACCAGGAAGGGGGCGATCTTCTGGTTGTCGCCGGGGCCGAACTGGAAGCACTGCCGCTCGCCCCGCGTGTTCCACAAGAGATTGGTCAGGAAGGCGCGCGGGTTGTAGTCGCGAAGCGCCGCGCTGTCCGAGAGCGCGCCGTTGTAGATCTGCGCGCCGCCCGCGAATTCCGCCCGGCCCGGGGCATAGAGATGGCCATGCACCCGCATCCCCGCGACCTTCGAGAGCCAGTTGTCGAAGCCCTCGAACAGCTCGGCAAAGCCCTCGAACACCGAATAGGGCGCGGCGCTGCGCCCGTTCACCCAGTCGCGGTTGGGAAAGCGCGACTGCATGTAAAGACCGGCGCGGCCCTGAAGCCGCCGCTCGGTCGCCTTGGAGAACAGCCGGTCGATCTTGCCCGGGTTCGGCTCGGCCCGGGGCTGGCTGCCCAGGTCGGCGCGCAGGAAGGCCTTGTAAAGCTTGTCGGCCCGGGGCCAGATCTTGCGGGCGACGAAGCAATCCGACCGCCGCAGCAGTTGAAGGTGATCGTCGTAGAAGATATGCGGCTTGCCCTGGTGGTCGAACTTCGAAAGCGTCAACGAGCGACTTTCGACATTCGACGAGACCTTGCGCACCAGCGTCTGGAAATAGCTTTCGTCCGGAATCCAGACGCGGCGGAAATAGCGGTCATGGACGGCGCGCTGCTTGCCTTCCAAAATCGCCGAAAGCGTCTGGCGCGTCAGGCACCACCACTGGCTGCCCAGATGCGGCACCAGCCCGGCGGGGATGCGGCGACGCACGCCGAGCGCGCGCTGAAGGCCGACATAGCGGTCGAAAAGCCAGCGGTGGCGGCGCCAGGAGAAGGGGAACCGCAAGGTGAACCTTTCGGCATTCAGCCCCCCCACCGTCCAGCCGACATCGGCGGTGGTCACGCTTTCGATGAAATCGGTGCGCGGGCGGGCGTCGAGATAGTCGCGCAATTCCTGCACCGGGCGCAAGGGCAGGCAGGAGCCCGAGGCCAGATAGACATGGCGGACCCGATCGAAATCGGCCAGCATGATGCGGCTGGCCGCCTGCGTCGCGGCGACGATGCCCCAGGTGCCCCATTCGCAGGCATGGCGGGGCGAGAAGCGGATGTCGTCCAGATCGGAAAGCGCGTCCTTCATCGCCGCGACCTCGGCCCCCGGGGTGCGGCGATCGACATGGATCACCACCGGGCAGCCGTTCGCCGACCAGTGGCGGGCCACCTCGGCCGCGCGGTCAAGCGCGGTATGGCACAGCATCACCACGCCCAGCGTCATGCCCAGTTGCCCTTGGACATGAGACCCAGAATCTCCAGCTGCCGCCAGTTGATGTATTTCTCGCTCCACTTGCACCAGAAATCCGGCTGCGTCCTCAGCCCCTCCAGATAGGCGGCATATTCGCGGCTTTGGGCGTAATGCTGCCCGCGCGCCATTTCCTCCTGCGCCTTGAGGGCGAATGTATCGAGAAACTTGGCGTGAAGAAGGCAGCCCGAGGCCTTTTCCCCGCCCCAGGCGTCGAAAACCAGGTTCAGCCCGCGCGGCAGCATCATATGGGTTGAGCTGACATAGGCATAGGAGCGATGCCATTTCACCAGCGGGATCTTGTTCAGCGCGGGCGCCGCCTTGGGGTTGTCGGCGAAGAAGGCGCGGGCGCGCGGCCCGCCCTGGATCCACAGGTTGCCAAGGCCCCAGTTGCGGCTGATCATGTAATTGCCGCTGTCGAACCATTGCGCGATCTCGAACGGGTTCTGCCCCTCGCGATAGGGTTGTTCCTCGACCGGGCCGCGGGGATACATGTCCAGCATCATGGCCGAGAAGGTGCGGATGCCGCTGGCGTCCAGCCAGTCGGTCAGGGCGCGCAGGGGCCGCGTCTCGCAGAAGGGATAGATCAGGAATTCGTCGACATCGACGGTCAGGCACCAGCGGCCGTGGCCGTGGCGGCGCAGAAGATGCATGATCCAGTCCATGCCGTAGCGGCTGGCCTTGTAGCTGTGGTCGGTCGTCCAGACCGAGACATCGGGTTGCGCGGCCAGATAGTCGCCCCCGCCGTCGCCGCTGCCATTGTCCACGAACAGGAAATGCTCGACGCCAAGATCGCGGTAGTATCGCAGGAAATAGGGCAGCCGGATCCGTTCGTTGCGCAGGGTCGCGAAAAGCAGGATCTGGCCCTTCCGCAGCCCCTCGAGCCGCACCGAAAGCGGGCGAAGCTGGCGGCGTTTCAGGAACGCCCGGGCCAGAAGCCGCTTGCGCCGCCAGCGCAGTTTGTATGACCCCATCACGCCCAAAACCCGCACCCGCAACCATCAACTAGGAACCGCAACGCCCCGATCGGCACCCGAACCGCATCGCGCGGATGCAAGGGCGGTCCTGCCCGCCGAAAGCCCCTGCGCATCTGGCCCATTGTTTCCCGGTTCCGAAACAGCTCTCCGAACCTAAAGACTTACCGGAAAAAAGTAAACAATCCGCTCCGCGCGCCGGGTAGGACGGGGCGGGGCGGGCGGCCTCAGACCCAGCCGCCGCGCGACAGAAGCCCCAGCCCCTCAAGCTGCCGCCAGCCGATGTAGCGGCACGAGGCCGGGCAATGCAGCACCGGATCGGCGATCAGCCCGTCGTAATAGGCACCGAAGCGCGCGGGGTCGGCGAAATGCTGGCGGCGGTCCTTTTCCTCGGCGGATTTCACCAGGATCTCGGGCAGGAACTTGGTATGCAGCAACACGCCGGAAATCCGCTCTCCGCCCGTCTCGTCATAGACCGCGTTCAGGCGCGGCGGCAGCATGCTGTGGGTCGAGTTCAGAAAGGCATAGCGCCAGTGCCATTTCACCAGCGGGATCTTGTTGAGCGTCGGCGCGCGGCGTGGATCCTCGGCGAAGAGAGCGCGGGCGCGCGGGCCGCCCTGGATCCACAGGTTGCGCATCTTCGGCTGCACCTGGACCGAGTAATTGCCGCCGTCGAACCAGCCCAGCACCTCGCGCGGGTCCTGCCCCGGGGCATGAACCGCCTCGGACAGCCGCCCCTCGGGGTAAAGGTCCAGCATCATCGCGCCGAAACTCTCGACCCCTTCCCCGTCAAGCCATTCGGTCAGCGCGGGCAGCGGCCGGGTCTCGTGATGCGGATAGACCAGGATCTCGTCGGCATCGAGGACAAGGCACCAATGGCCATGGCCGTGGCGCAGCAGCAGCCAGTTCAGCCAGTCCAGCCCGAAGCGGGATTTCTTGTAGCTCGCCCCCGTGGACCACAGCGACACATCCGGCTGGTCACACAGCAACCCGGCCGTGCCATCGGTGCTGGCATTGTCCACGATCAGGAAATGATCGACGCCCAGGCGGCGGTGATGATCCAGGAAATACGGCAGCCGGGCGGATTCGTTGCGAACCACCATCGCGCACAGGATCGCACCCTTGCCGATCGCCCCGGTGCGGTCGGCAACCCGGCGCAATTCGCGCCGCTTGCGGATCGCGCGGGCGATCAGGATGCGGCGGCGCAGACGCAGCCGCAGGGCCTGCCACAGGCGGCCGACATCCAGGCCGACGGGCGGCATCTCACCCGCGGCCCAGGGCTGCGGCGCGGCCTTACTCGGCCGCGCGGGACTGCGCCACCATCTCATCGAGATAGGCCGAGAATTCGTCGCGCAGATCGGGGCGCGACAGGCCGAAGGCCACCGTCGCCTGCAAGAAACCCGCCTTCGAGCCGCAATCATAGCGCATGCCACGGAAACGGAAGCCATAGACGCCCTCGCCCTCGACCTCGTCGGCGATGGCGTCGGTAAGCTGGATCTCTCCACCCGCCCCCTGTTTCATGCGGTTGAGGTTGGTCATCACCTTCGGCGACAGGATATAGCGCCCTATCACCGCAAGGTTCGAGGGCGCCTCTTCCGCCTTCGGCTTCTCGACCATGCCCCTGGCCTTCACGACCGAACCCATGTCCTCGTCGATGTCGAGCACCCCATAGGCCGAGGCCTTGGCGGGCGGCACCTCCATGGTGGCGACCATGCAGCCGCCGGTCTCTTCATAGGCTTCGACCATCTGGGCAAGGCAAGGCTTTTCCGCCGCGATCACGTCGTCGGGCAGCAGGACGGCGAAAGGCTCGTCCCCGATCAGGCGGCGCGCGCACCAGACCGCATGGCCCAGGCCCATCGGGCGGTTCTGGCGCAGATAGGCGATGGCGCCCGAATCCATGTTGGTGGCCTTCAGCACCTCAAGCAGTTCGGTCTTGTTCTTGCGGCGCAGCTCGGACTCAAGCTCGGGCGCGGTATCGAAGTAATCCTCAAGCGCGGATTTCCCGCGCGAGGTGACGAAGATGAATTCCTTGATTCCGGCGGCTCGGGCCTCGTCGATGGCGTATTGGATCAGGGGGCGGTCCACCAGGGTCATGATCTCTTTCGGGATCGACTTGGTGGCGGGAAGAAAGCGGGTTCCAAGCCCTGCAACCGGGAAAACGGCTTTGGTGACTTTCTTGGATCTCATTTTCGCACTCATTCTCAATCCCATCCTGCGGCATGATGCCATCCGCATGACTGTTTGCATTTCAAGCCATTGTGGCGCGATTCAGGCGCCATCGTGTCCAATCTGTAAAAAATCCTACACCATCCAGGATCAAAAGGCCCGGCGAAAGCGACATACGGACCCAAAGCCCGGCGGGATGCCGCGAATCTCGCTCCCTTGCCTGTCCCGTGCAATCCTAACGGCACTCGTGCCCGTCTCCCAATGCTATTTCAGCATCACCCCGGGGGACAGCGCCAGAAAATGCGGATTGTCCCAGCCCGGCTTGCCATAGGTCAGCACGCCGTGGTCACCCAGCCGCAGCACCTGCCCGCCCGCGCCGCGCAGCACCGCATCGCCCGCCGCCGTGTCCCACTCCATCGTGCGGCCCAGGCGGGGATAGAAATCGGCCTCTCCGCTGGCGACGAGGCAGAATTTCAGGCTCGACCCCGCGCTTTTGGCGTCCTTCACCCGGTAGCGGTTGATGTAGTCGTCGGTCGCCTGGTCGCGGTGCGATTTCGAGGCCACGACCAGAAGCCCGTCGTTGTCGGGCGCGGCATTCACGCGCAGGGGCCGCAGCGGGCCGGGGGCCTCCTTGTCGAAAGGGCCGGTCTCCTCGACCGCGCGCCCGTCGGGCAGGGTGTAGAACAGCCGCCCCTTCGCGGGCGCGTAGACCACGCCGCGCAGGGGGACGCCGTTCTCGACCCAGGCGATGTTAACGGTGAAGTCGCCCCGGCGCTGGACGAATTCCTTTGTCCCGTCCAGCGGATCGACGATCAGGAAGGTCGAGGCGGTCAGCGCATGGCTTTCGGCCTGTTCCTCGGTGATCAGCACCTCACCCGGGAAGGCCGCGCGCAGCCCGGCCGAGATCAGCGCATCCGCCGCCTCGTCGGCCTCGGTCACGGGGCTGGCGTCGCCCTTGGCGCGCACCTCGAAATCGGGTCCGTCGTAGATCTCCATGATCCTGTCCCCGGCCTCAAGCGCAAGACGGCGCAGAACCGGGACGAGCGTGGCGAAATCCATGGAAAACCTCCTGAAAGCGGGCGCCTTGCGCGGCATGCGCGAAACGGCGCGCCGAAAGCACCGACAGAAACGCGGGGGGCCGGGGCGCTGCTGTTGCCATGCCCCCCCGCGCCCCTTATCCTTCGCCGGAAAGGGAACGGCAAGATTTCCCGGCGAAGATCAGGCATCAGGCGGCAGTCTCGAAGGGCAAGGGCGATGTTCCGACCGCAGGCGACACGAAAATCCCGGCTGGGCACGGGGTTCGAATTTCTGGAACTGCTATATCATGCCACCGTCCGCCAGTTGCGCGGATCGCATTCCAACGCGGTCTACGGCATGGTGATCAATGTCGCGCAGGCGGCGCTGATCCTGGTGATCTTCGTGGTGATGTTCGACATCCTGGGCATGCGGCGGATCGCGATCCGGGGCGATTTCGTGCTATACGTCATGTCCGGCGTCTTCATGTTCCTGACCCATACCAAGGCGGTGGCGGCGGTCTCGGGCGCGGACGGCCCGGCCTCGGCCATGATGATGCATGCGCCGATGAACCCGGTGGTGGCGGTGGTTTCGGCCGCGCTGGCCTCGCTTTATCAGCAGACCTTCGCCGCGATCGTCATCATGCTGTTCTACCACACGCTGTTCAATCCGCTGACCTTCCACCAGCCGGTGGGGATGGTGGCGATGTTCCTGCTGTCGTGGTTTTCCGGCGCGGCGATCGGGCTGATCTTCTATGCCGCGAAACCCTGGCAGCCGGATCTGGTGGGGATGCTGTCGCTGATCTACCAGCGCGCGAACATGATCGCCTCGGGCAAGATGTTTCCCGCCAGCTACGCCACGGCCGAGACGCGGGCGCTGTTCGAATGGAACCCGCTTTACCACACCATCGACCATGGGCGCGCATTCACCTTCCTGGATTATTCGGCCCGGTTCACCTCGATCGAATATCCGATCTGGTGCGCGGTGATCTGCATCATGATCGGGCTGATGGGGCAGTTCTTCACCCGCAAGCATGTGTCTGTCAGCTGGGGCAAGCGCCGCTGAGCGCGGGCCGGGCGCTCAGGGCGCCCCCGGCCCGGCGATCCGCCCCAGATGCAGGTCCAGCGTCCGCCTTGCCGCCGGGCCGAGCAGGCTGCCGTGGCTTTCGCCGGGATAGCCTTTCCAGCCGATCTCCAGCCCCTCGATCCCGGCAAGCCGCTCGATCCAGGGCGGCGCGACCAGTTCGCGCGGCGCCTCGCCCTCGGCGGGAAGGCGCCCCGCCGATCCGGTGACCATCAGCACGGTCGCGCGCGCCAGCCGCCCGCCCGCCGCCCGCACACCGGCCCGGAAGGCGCGCTCTTCCAGCTCGATCTCGCCCGAGTTCCACCAGCCCGAGGGATCGGCCGCCGAGAACCGCCGGAACAGCCAGGTCCGGCTGTAAAAGGCATGCATGGTGAAATGCCCGCCCAGCGAATGTCCGAAAAGCGTCATGTCCTCGCGATCGACCGGCGCGCGGGCCGCGATCTCGTCGAGCAGTCGGTGCTCGATCAGGTCGAGCAGCGCCTCGCGCCCGCCGGTCGGGTCCCGGCCGGGGCCGCGCTGCCCCTCGGCCAGGCCGCCGACCGGGACCATCCCCGGCGAGGTCAGGTCGAACCGGCGCCGCACCGTGTCGAAGCGCCGCTCGCCCGGATAGCCGATGGAGGCGAGCAGGACCGGGGCGCCCGGGGCCGTCCGCTCGCGGTGGTGCCACAGCATCGGGAAAGTCGCATTGCCATCGGTCGACAGCACCAGGGACCAGCCTCGCGCCGGAGGATCGCCCTCGGGCAGGCCCAGGAAGATCCGCCAGGGCGCATCGGTCGGGCCGATCTCGAAGCTGCGCGCCCGGGGGTGGTCGATCACCTCGGCGGGCTGGGCGTTTCCGCGCTCGGCCGCGGGCGAGGCGGGCGCCCCCTGCCCGCGGGCCCGCCGCACCGAAAGGCCCGAGACAAGGCCCGAGGCCGCAAGGGCGGCCAGCACCGAACGGCGCGAGAGAGAGCAAAGCATGAAGGGCCCCCCGGACAGGAAGACTGCGAAGTCTGACATGGGAAATTCGACCTGGGTCGGCCGGGGCCGCGCGCCGGAAAGCGCGACCGGCGGGCCCGGCTGCCTTGGGCCTGGGCAGGCTAGCACCGGCCGAAACCCCTTCGCAACCCCGCCCTCTGGCGCAGGGGGCCTGGGCGCAAGGCCCGCCGCGTCCCGCCCCCTTGCGGAAATTTCGCGCCACTTCTCCGCTCGCAGCCGTTGCAGGCGCAAATCCACCTGACTATATACGCCCAGTCAGGCGCAACGGCCCCGCCCGAGCGCATCCATGACCCCCACCGGAGGCGCCGAAGTTTCCGGGCCCCGGACGGGGGATCGCCTTTAGAAAGGGATAGATATGGCCAAAGTCATCGGCATCGACCTCGGCACCACCAACTCCTGCGTCGCCATCATGGATGGCTCGCAACCTCGCGTCATCGAGAATTCGGAAGGCGCGCGCACCACCCCCTCGATCGTCGGCTTCACCGAAGGCGAGCGTCTGGTCGGCCAGTCCGCCAAGCGCCAGGCGGTGACCAATGCCTCGAACACCGTTTTCGCGGTCAAGCGCCTGATCGGACGGCGCACCGACGACCCGGCGGTGGAAAAGGACAAGAAGCTTGTCCCCTATGCCATCGTGGACGGCGGCAACGGCGACGCCTGGGTCGAGGTGCGCGGCGAGAAATACAGCCCCAGCCAGGTCTCGGCCTTCATCCTTCAGAAAATGAAGGAAACCGCCGAAAGCTACCTGGGCGAACCCGTGACCCAGGCCGTGATCACCGTTCCGGCCTATTTCAACGACGCCCAGCGTCAGGCCACCAAGGATGCGGGCAAGATCGCGGGCCTTGAGGTGCTGCGCATCATCAACGAACCCACGGCGGCGGCGCTGGCCTACGGGCTGGACAAGAAGGAAACCAAGACGATCGCGGTCTACGACCTCGGCGGCGGGACCTTCGACATCACCATCCTGGAAATCGACGACGGCCTTTTCGAGGTGAAATCCACCAACGGGGACACTTTCCTCGGCGGTGAGGACTTCGACATGCGCATCGTCCAGTATCTGGCCGACGAGTTCAGGAAAGAGCATGCCGTCGACCTGACGCTCGACAAGATGGCGCTGCAACGCCTGAAGGAAGCCGCCGAAAAGGCCAAGATCGAGCTTTCCTCCAGCCAGCAGACCGAAATCAACCAGCCGTTCATCTCGATGGACAAGAACACCGGCCAGCCGCTGCACCTCGTGGTCAAGCTGACCCGGGCCAAGCTGGAAAACCTGGTGGGCGACCTGATCGCCAAGTCGATGAAACCCTGCGCCGCCGCGCTGAAGGATGCAGGCATCTCGAAGGGCGAGATTGACGAGGTGGTTCTGGTCGGCGGCATGACCCGGATGCCGAAGGTGATCGAAGAGGTCACCAAGTTCTTCGGCAAAGAGCCCCACAAGGGCGTGAACCCCGACGAGGTCGTCGCCATGGGCGCGGCCATCCAGGCCGGCGTGCTGCAAGGCGACGTCAAGGACGTGGTTCTTCTGGACGTGACCCCGCTGTCCCTGGGCATCGAGACGCTGGGCGGCGTGTTCACCCGGCTGATCGACCGCAACACCACCATCCCGACCAAGAAGAGCCAGGTGTTCTCGACCGCCGAGGACAACCAGAACGCCGTGACCATCCGCGTCTTCCAGGGCGAGCGGGAAATGGCGGCCGACAACAAGATCCTCGGCCAGTTCAACCTTGAACAGATCCCGCCCGCGCCGCGCGGCGTGCCGCAGATCGAGGTCACCTTCGACATCGACGCCAACGGCATCGTCTCGGTCTCGGCCAAGGACAAGGGCACGAACAAGGAGCAGCGGATCACCATCCAGGCCTCGGGCGGTCTTTCCGACGACGAGATCGAGAAGATGGTCCGCGACGCCGAGGCCAATGCCGAGGCCGACAAGGAGCGCCGCGAACTGGTCGAAACCCGCAACCAGGGCGAAAGCCTGCTCGATTCGACCCGCAAGTCGCTGAAAGAGCATTCCGACAAGGTCGATCCCTCGACCGTGGAGGCGATCGAGCTGGCCATGGGCCCGCTTGAGGATGCGCTCAAGGGCGAGGATGCGGGCAAGATCAAGTCGGGCATCCAGAACCTGACCGAAGCCGCGATGAAACTGGGCGAGGCGATCTACAAGGCCCAGGCCGCCGAGGCCGGGGGCGAGGATGAGCCGCGCCCGGTCGATGACAGCGACGACAGCATCGTCGATGCCGATTTCGAGGATCTGGGCGACAGCAAGCGGAAGTGATTCCACTTGCGCCGGACAAGGGGGCGGCCCGGGCAACGGGCCGCCCTTCTCCGGTCATGAAGGGGGTTTTGCAATGGCAAAGCGCGACTATTACGAGACGCTGGGCATCGCACGCGGCGCCGGTGCCGACGAGATCAAGAAAGCCTATCGCACCAAGGCGAAAGAGCTTCACCCCGACCGAAATGCCGACAATCCCGATGCCGAGGCCCGGTTCAAGGAAGTGAACGAGGCCTATGACGTGCTGAAGGACGCCGACAAGAAGGCGGCCTACGACCGTTTCGGCCATGCCGCCTTCGAGGGCGGGATGGGCGGCGGCGGCGGGCCGCGCGGCGGCTTCCAGCAGGGCGATTTCGCATCGAGCTTCTCGGATGTGTTCGAGGATCTCTTCGGCGACTTCATGGGTGGGCGCGGGGGCGCGGGCGGCGCCCGGGCGCGGGCGCAGCGCGGCTCGGACCTGCGCTACAACCTGCGCGTCACGCTGGAGGAGGCCTTCAAGGGCGTCCAGAAGACCATCAACGTGCCGACCTCGGTCACCTGCGACACCTGCCGCGGCTCGGGCGCCGAGGGCGGGGCCGAACCGCAGACCTGCCCGACCTGTTCGGGCATGGGCAAGGTGCGCCAGCAGCAGGGTTTCTTCACGGTAGAACGCACCTGCCCGACCTGCGCGGGCGCGGGCCAGATCATCAAGAACCCCTGCAAGAGCTGCCATGGTGCGGGCCGGATCGAAAAGGACCGCCAGCTTTCGGTGAACATCCCCCCGGGGGTGGAGACCGGCACCCGCATCCGCCTTGCGGGCGAGGGCGAGGCGGGACTGCGCGGCGGGCCGCAGGGCGATCTCTACATCTTCATCGAGGTGAAGGAGCATGCGCTCTTCCAGCGCGAGGGGGTGCATCTCTTCTTCCCGGTGCCGATCCCGATCACCCGGGCCGCGCTTGGCGGCGAGGTCGAAGTGCCGACGATCGACGGCGGACGGGCGCGGGTCAAGGTGCCCGCGGGCGCACAATCGGGCAAGCAGATGCGGCTGCGCGGCAAGGGCATGCCCGCCCTGCGCGGCGCGGGCACCGGCGACATGGTGATCGAATTGCGGGTGGAAACCCCGGTCAACCTGACCGCGCGGCAGAAGGAACTTCTCGCCGAATTCGAGAAGCTCTCGGAAGAGAACAACCCGGAGGGATCGTCCTTCTTCTCGAAGGTCAAGGGGTTCTGGGACGGGATGAAGGGTTGAACGAGGGCGGGGATCATCCCCGCCCTTTTCGCGTCAGGGCCGCCCGGATGCCCCGGCGGCGCGACGATTACAACAGCTTGACCTGAGTGCCGATCTCGACCAGGTCGAACAGCCGCTCGACATTCGGGTTGAACAGGCCCACGCAGCCGTTCGACGCCGGGCGCCCGATCTTGGCCAGGTTGTCGATGCCGTGGATGCGGTAATATTGCCAGCCCAGGTTCAGCGCGCGGCTTCCCAGGGGATTGTCCGGGCCGGGATCGACCTTGTCGGGCAGCGAGGGATCGCGCTTGCGCATGTCGGGCGTCGGGATCCAGGTCGGGTTGCGCCGCTTCAGCGTCACCTCGGTATGGCCGCGCCGGGTCAGTTCCTCGCTCATCGGCACCGAGGAGGGATAGACCAGATGGATGCTTTCATCCTCGGACCAGTAATGCAGCACGCGCGAGGTCAGGTCGCACAGGATCGCCCCCTTGCGCAGGTGCTGGAAATGGTCCTGCCAGCGTTGCGCGGCAAAACTTGCGGTGACATGGCGCGGACCCGGCGCGGCGGCCGGGGCAAGCGTGGTGTCGGCGGCGAAATCCTGCGCGCGAAGCAGGCCGGGCGCCGCCAGCCCGGCCATAAAGACACCCGAGAGGCCCAAGAGATCCCGGCGGTTCAGATTCGATCGGCTTGGCATCCGGCTTCTTCCTTTCAATCCGCGACGTTGAGGGTCCACCAAAGCTTGTGGTCCTCTTCCTGATAGGCGCCCAGCCCGATCCGCCGCGCGCGCGGATCAAGCAGGATGGCGCGTTGCTCGGGCTGGCCCATCCAGGTGGAAATGGCCTGCACCTCGGTCTCGTAGGTCTGCGAGACCAGCTCGCCCAGGATGGTGCCGGTAAAGCCCGCGCGCCGCGCCCGGTCGAGCGGAGAGCTGCCGTCCCGCCCGAAATGCCAGGCCCGCCTCTGGGCCGACATCTCGAAGGACTGGACATCGGCGGCGGCGATCAGCCTCGGATCCATCACCACCGGCGCCAGGCCCGCCCGCGCCCGCGCCGCATTGACCGTCTCCAGCGCGCGGCCGCGCACGGCTTCGATATTCTGCTCGGTGACCGGATAGACCCCGCGCACCGAGGCGCCGGAAGCGTCCAGACGGGGGGCGCCCGCGCCGCCGACCACGCAGCCCGACAGAAGCAGAATCGTCAACAGGGCCAGCCCGCTCGGGGCGGATCGACCGGGGTTACTCGTCAAAGCCACGCTTTTCGCCATGGGGTCTTGTCGCTCCAGATTTCGCGCCAGATTTCACACCGGACAGGTTCCTAGACCCTCCACCTGCCGCAGGTTCAACCGTTTCCCGCCGATTTGGTCCCTGCGATCACGAAGGTTTGAGGAAAATCCCGCAAGACCGCAACACCGGCGGCCCGACGGCCCTCCCGGCAAGCCGGGATCCGCCCAGGCAGGGGGCCGGAAGGCGCGGCGGCGCGATACGGGGAATCGGCCGCCCCGCATTGTTGGCCTCAAGCCTTGCCTTAAGTCTTTGGTAACCATTCCTGGCGCATTCTGCACCTGAAAGCCCCACCCCAAGGCCCCGCCCGGGGCCGCTCCAACCACAGGCTCTGGCGCATGAGACATACCGGATTTCCCGACCGCCCCGGATTTCACGATGGCACCCGCGCCATGGTCCTGCCCCTGGGGGATGAGGACGAGGCGCAGGCGACTCCGCTGCCCGGCCGCCTGCCCAGCTATATCGCCGACCACCGCAAACGCCTGCGCGCCCGTTTCATGGAGGGCGGACAGGCCGCGATGCCGGATTACGAGATGCTGGAGCTTGTGCTGTTCCGCGCGGTTCCACGTCAGGATGTGAAACCGCTCGCCCGGCTGCTTCTGGACACGTTCGGCGATTTCAACCGCGTGGTCACCGCCCCGGCGGCACGGCTCGCCATGGTGAAAGGCGTTGGCGACGCCGTGGTGCAAGAGCTGAAGATCGTCGAGGCCGCCGCGCAGCGGATGATGCGCGCCAAGGTGATGAACCGCCCGGTCCTGTCGTCCTGGGACGCACTGCTCGACTATTGCCACACCGCCATGGCGCATCGTGAGACTGAACAGTTCCGCATCCTGTTCCTCGACCGCAAGAACGTGCTCATCGCCGATGAGGAACAGGCCAGGGGCACGGTGGATCACGTTCCGGTCTACCCGCGCGAGGTGGTCAAGCGGGCGTTGGAGCTGAACGCGAGCGCGCTGATCCTTGTCCACAACCATCCTTCGGGCGATCCGACGCCCTCGGACGCCGACATCATCATGACCCAGCAGGTCGAGGATGCCTGCCGCAGTCTCGGGATCACCCTGCACGACCATCTGATCATCGGGAAATCGCGCGAGTTGTCGCTGCGGTCCCAGGGCTACTTCTGATCCGGGCGGAGGGGCGGATTGACCGGAACGCGGCTCGCTGGGGCTGGAAACTCGCTGGGCTGGAAACGTGTCGGCCAAAGCCGGAACACCCGGGGTTCCCCCGGACTAGCGCACGCCCCGCCTGTCCAGCCCCCGCCAACGGGCGCCCCGGGCCAGGCCCTGGCCCGCCATCGGAGCTGCCCCTGACCAAAAGGGCGTCAAGGTCGCTCAGGCATGAGCCCGCATCGGCGAGCATAAGCCACCCACCGGCAAGGCGGCGCCCTTTGGCGGTTTGGCCAATATCTCCAAACGGCGCGGTCATAAGCTGCTGACCGACAAGAGGGGTAGCCCTTGACGGCTCTTACCCATATCTCTCGAAATAGCCCAAGCATGGGCCGCCCACCGACAGGGCGGCAACCTCCGGCGGCTTCGCCCATGCCTCGAAGGGGCCCGTCATATCCCCTTGCCGACAGGGCAGCAGCCTTTAGCGGCTTCGCCCGTATCTCAAGGTGGCGCGGACATAATTCCGCCAGCCGATAGGGCGGCAGCCGTTGACGGCCTCGCCCACACCTAGAAACCGCCGGGTCATGAACCGCTCCTCGGCGTGGCCCTTTGCCGCCCGGTATCTTGACCCCCCGAAGCGAAATCCGCCCGGGCGGGGCGGGAAGGGCCAGGGCCTCCCGCCCCGATGCCGCCACCCGCCCGGGGCCGCAGTGACCTGGCGGCGCGGGGAAGACCGAAGGCCCGGGCCCCGGTTGTTGCTCCGCTCCGCTCTTTGCCGCTATACCACCGCATCCGGCGCGGGCCGGGCGCGCGCAGCAAGGGCAGGCAGGACCCCGGATGAACAGCGATCTCGCCATCGTGCTGGCGCTTCTGGCCGCGACGGTCGCACTGTTCGCGCTCAACCGTCCCCGGATGGATGCGGTCGCGCTGATCATGCTGACGGTGCTGCCCCTGACGGGCGTGGTCTCGCTCGACGAGGCGCTCGCGGGGTTTTCCGACCCCAATATCATCCTGATCGCGGCGCTTTTCGTCCTGGGCGAGGCGCTGGTGCGGACCGGGGTCGCCCAGGCCATGGGGGATCTGTTGATCCGTTGGGCCGGACCGGGCGAGGCGCGGCTTCTGGCGCTGGTGATGGTGATGGCCGCCGGGACCGGCGCCTTCATGAGCTCGACCGGCGTGGTCGCGATCTTCATCCCCATCGTCTTGCGCATCGCCGCCAATACCGGCATCAGCGCCGCCCGGCTGATGATGCCGCTTTCCGCCGCCGCCCTGATCAGCGGCATGATGACCCTGGTCGCCACCGCGCCCAATCTTGTCGTCCACGGCCAGATGATCCGGGCCGGGCATGAGGGTTTCGGCTTCTTCGCCTTCGCACCTTTCGGCCTGCCCATGCTGGCGCTGGCGATCCTGTGGATGCTGTTCGCGCGGCGCTGGCTGGGACGGGCGCCCGCCGCCCTGCCCGCGCCGAGGCCGCGGCTGGAGGACTGGATCGGCGCCTATGGCCTTGGCACGCGCGAGCATCGGCTGCGGATCAAGCCCGCATCGCCCTGGGTCGGCAAGCGGCTGGACGATCTCGACCTCAGGGCCAGCGCCGGGATCAACGTGATCGCGGTCGAGCGCGGGCGCGGCTTCGGCCGTCACCTGATCCAACCCGAGGCCGCGACCCGGCTTCAAGCCGGGGATGTGCTGTTTCTCGACGTGGTGATCGAAGGGTTCGAGGTCGGCGGCCTCGCGCTGGCGAACCATCTTCAGCCCCTGCCGATCAGCGGCCATTACTTCGGCGACCGCAAGCAGGACATCGGCATGGTCGAGCTGATGGTCCCGCCCGGCTCGCGCCTGATCAACCGCAGCGTGACCGAAAGCCGTTTCCGCAGCGAATACGGGCTTGTGGTGATCGGGCTGAAGCACGGCGCGACCCCGGTGACCGCGCCGGTCTTCGCCGAAAAGCTGCGCCTTGGCGACACGCTGCTCGCGGTCGGCCCCTGGAAGGCGATCCGCAACATCCGCCACGCACCCGACCTGATCACGCTGGGGCTTCCGGCCGAGATGGACGAAGTGATCGAGCGCCCCGCCCGCGCGCCCCATGCGCTGGCGATCCTTGCCCTGGTCGTGACCCTGATGGTGGCGGGCGTGGTGCCCAATGTCCTGGCGGCGCTGATCGGCTGCCTGCTTCTGGGGCTTTTCGGCTGCATCGACATGCCCTCGGCCTGGCGCGCGATCCATTGGCAAAGCCTGATGGTGATCGTCGGCATGCTGCCTTTCTCGATCGCGCTTCAGAACACCGGAGGGGTGGATCTGGCGGCATCGACCCTGCTCGCCGCGATCGGCGATTCGGGGCCGAGGGTGGCGCTGGCGGCGATCTTCGTGCTGACGGCGCTGCTTGGGCTTTTCATCTCGAACACGGCGACGGCGGTGCTGATGGCGCCGGTGGCGCTGGCGCTGGCCGCCGGGATCGGCAGCTCGCCCCTGCCCTTCGCGATGACGGTGGCGCTGGCGGCCTCGGCCGCCTTCATGACGCCGGTCTCCTCGCCGGTGAACATGCTGGTGGTGGGGCCGGGGAATTACCGCTTTTCCGATTTCGTGAAGGTCGGCGTGCCGCTGACGCTGATGGCGCTGGCGGTCAGCCTGACGCTGGTGCCGCTGATCTTTCCCTTCGGCTAGAGGGCCCGCTCAGGCGTCGCGCCGCGCGATCCAGTCGTGGTCCGGGTCGTTCTGGAACCGCCATTTCCGCAACGGCCCGGCCATGACATTGAGGTAATACATCTCATAGCCATAGGGCGCGCCGCAGGGGTGATGGCCCCGGGGCACCAGCGTCACGTCATGGTTCCTGACCGCAAGCGTCTCGTCCAGGCTGCCGTCCTCGGTATAGATGCGCTGGATGCCGAAGCCCTGCGCGGGATTTAGCCGCATGTAATAGCTTTCCTCCAGCAGCGTCATGCGCGGGAAATCGTCCTCGTCGTGGCGGTGGCTTGGATAGCTGGACCAATGCCCCGCCGGGGTGAAGACCTCGGTCACCAGCAGGCTGTCGGCGACGTCGCGATCCTCCATGGCGATATTGTTGACGTATCGCGTGTTGGTGCCCTTGCCGCGCGGGGTCAGCGCGATCCCCTCCGGCCCGATCCGCGCCGCCGGATGCCCGCCCCGCCCCGGCGCGGAACAGACCGCCAGGGTGCAATCCGTCAGCGCCTCGGCGCGCCAGTCGCGGCAATCGGGCAGGTAGAGGCAATGCGGCGCCAGCCGCTCGAACACATCCATCCGCGCGCCCATTTCGCCCCAGTCCCGACCGGCGCCGTGCAGGGCCACCCGGCCCTCGACCACGACAAGGATCGCCTCGCGCCCCGCCACTTGCGGCTCCATCCCGCCATCGGCGCGATCCCCTGCCACCAGCCGGTAGAGCGAGAAGCCGACATGCCCCCAGCCCGCGCTTTCGGGCGTGATGCCGTGAACCTTGCCCCGCACGCCCCCGGGCCTGACCAGCAGATCGACCATCTTCCCTTCCCCCTTTTACCCGAATATGCCGGAACGCCCGGTCACGTCAGCCCGACCGCCGCCGCCTCGCGCCGCAGGGTCGCCAGCCCGAGCGTCTGATACAGCAAGGGATTGCGCCGCTTCGGATCCTGCTCGGCCTCGATCACGATCCAGCCGTCGTAGCCCGCCTCCGCCAGCACACCCAGCAACGGGCCGAACGCCACCGCGCCCTCCTGATCGCCCGGCACGGTGAAGGCCCCGGCCAGGACCGCCTCCAGAAAGGACATGCCCTCGGCCTTCGCCCGCGCCACCACATCGGCGCGGATGTTCTTGGCATGGAAATGCCGCACCCGCCCGGCATGGCGCCGCAGCACCTCCAGCGGATCGCCCCCCCCGAAGGCGCAATGCCCGGTGTCGAACAGCAGTTGCGCATGCGGTCCGGTCGCGGCCATCAGCGCGTTGATCTCCTCGGGTGTCTCGACCACGGTGCCCATGTGGTGGTGATAGGCCAGCGTGATCCCCTGCCCGGCCAGATATTCCGCGAAAGCCTCAAGCCTGGCACCGAAGGCGCGCATCTCTTCCGCCCCCAGGCGCGGGCGGTCGCCAAGCGGGCGCGCGGCATCGCCATGGATCGCATCCGAGGTCTCGCAGGCGATCAGCACCTTGCAGCCGTTGTGCCTGAGCCGCGCCAGCGCGGGCTGCACCCGCGCGATCTCGGTCTCGACCGGATGGGCCAGGAGCCCCGTCGAATACCAGCCCGAGACATAGCGCAGCCCATGCGCGGCCAGAAGCACCCGCAGTTCCTCGGGGTCGTCGGGCCAGCGATGGCCGTTCTCGATCCCCTCGAAGCCGATCTGCCGCCCGGCCTCGTCCAGGATGCGCTCGGTCGGGATATCCGCGCCGATCGAGCGGTCGTCGTCATTGGCCCAGGCGATGGGATTGGTTCCGAAACGGATCATCGGCTTTCTCCGCGGGCCTGCCCGGGCAGGCGGCTGGCATGGGTTTCGTATTCGGCCCGCGCCGCGCGCACCTCGGCGCGGGCCGAGACCTCGGGCACGGCGACATCCCACCACGCCCCGCCGGCGCCGGTGCCGGGGCCCGGATCGGTGTCGATCACGATCACCACCGGCCCCTCCGCGCCCCTGGCATGCTGCAACTGCGCCTCAAGCTCGGGGATCGAATGCGCCCGCACCACCCTTGCCCCCATCGAGGCGGCATGGGCGACAAAGTCTATCCGCGCCGGGGTGACGTGATGGCTGTCGTCGAGCAGGTTGTTGAACGGCGCGCCGCCGGTCGCGATCTGAAGCCGGTTGATGCAGCCATAGCCGCGGTTGTCGGTCAGGACCACTGTGAAGGGGATCCCCATCATCGCCGCCGTCGCCAGTTCGGAATTGGCCATCATGTAGCTGCCATCCCCGACCATGCAGATCACATCCGCCTCGGGTCGCGCCATCTTGATCCCCATCGCGCCCGCGATCTCGTAGCCCATGCAGGAAAAACCGTATTCCATGTGATAGCCGCCCTGCGCCGCGCGCCAGAGCACATGCAGCGCGCCGGGCATCGTGCCGGCCGCCGACATCACGACGGAATGGCTTGCGGCATTGCGCTGCACCGCGCCGATCACCTGGGCATCGGTGGGAAGCGCCTCCTGCGTCCCGGGCGCGGCGGTCAGCGCATCGACCTTGCGGAACCAGGCGTCGCGCAGCGCGAAATCCGGGTCCTCGAACCGATGCGCGCCCAGGGCGGCCGAGATGTTTTCCAGACAGATCCGCGCATCCCCGACCAGGGCCTGGGCATCGTGTTTCGCGGCGTCATAGCCGTGGACGTTGATCGACAAGAGCCTGCGCCCGGGCGCCGAGAACAACTGGCGCGAGCCGGTGGTGAAATCCTGAAACCGCGTGCCGACCCCGATCACCAGATCGGCCGTGGCCGCCAGTTGGTTGCCGCAGCCGGTGCCGGTCACGCCGGGCGCGCCGAAATGCAGCGGCTCCTCCCAGCCGACCGCGCCCTTCCCGGCCTGGGTCTCGACCATGGGGATGTTGTGGCGGCGTGCGAAATCGCGCAGCACCTCGGCCGCGCCGGAATAGATCGCGCCGCCCCCGGTCACGATCAGCGGGCGGCGGGCACTGCGGATCAGCGCCACCGCCGCCTCCAGCTCGCGCCGGTCGGGCTCGGGGCGGCGGAAATGCCAGACCCGGGGGGCGAAGAACGCCTCCGGGTAATCATGGGCCTCGGCCTGGGTGTCCTGACAGAAGGCAAGGCAGACCGGGCCGCAATCCGCCGGATCGGTCATCACCCGAAAGGCGCGCGGCAGCGCGGTCAGGATATGTTCGGGGCGCGAGATCCGGTCGAAATAGCGCACCACCGGGCGGAAGCAGTCATTGGCCGAAACCGTGGCATCGTCGAAATCCTCGATCTGCTGCAGGACCGGATCGGGGCCGCGCCCGGCAAAGACGTCGCCGGGCACGAACAGCACCGGCAGCCGGTTCACATGCGCCAGCGCCGCCGCCGTCACCATATTGGTCGCCCCCGGCCCGATGGAAGAGGTCACCGCCATCGCGCGCCGCCGGGCCGAGGTCTTGGCGAAGGCGATGGCGGCATGGGCCATGGTCTGTTCGTTATGGCCGCGCCATGTCGGCAGGCTGTCGCGCAGGCCATGCAGCGCCTCGCCGATCCCGGCCACATTGCCATGGCCAAAGATCGCCCAGACCCCTTCGATGAAACGGTGCCCGTCCTCGGTGGTCTGCACCGAAAGCCAGCGCATCATTGCCTGGGCGGCGGTCAGGCGGATCGTCGTCATGCTGCGGCCTTTCCTGCGGCGGCCCGCGCCTCGTCCCAGATCCGGCACAGGCGGGCGTAGTTCTCGGCCATCCTCGCGACGGCGGTATCGTCGTCGATCCGACCGGCCAGCCAGTCGCGCGCGGCCTCGGCAAAGATGGTGCGGCCGACGGCGAAGCCCTTGACCAGGGGCTGCCGCGCGGCATGGACGAATGAGGCCGCCAGTTCGGCCTCGGGCGCATCGAGCCCAAGCACCACGACGCCGCGCACATGCGGATCGCGGCGGGCGATCTCGGAACAGGCCCGCTCATAGGCGGCGTCCGAGGCGAAAGGCTCCAGCTTCCACCAGTCGGGATAGACGCCGATGTCGTAGAAGCGTTCGATCACCCGGGCCGAGGTGGCCTCGTCGACCGCAAGCCCCTCGGCCGCCGCGGCTTTCGAGGGGATGATCTCCAGCAGCATCTCCAGCCGGTTGCGGCGGCAGGCATGGAACAGGCGCAGGATGGTCTCCTCCTGCGCGGCGCGGATCGCGGCGACATCGTCGGGGTGATAGAAGCACAGCACCTTCACCACATGTTCCAGCGGCCATTCCGCAAGCCCGCCCAGATCCGGGCCGATCCCCGGCTCCAGCCGCAGCGGGCGCGAGCCGGGCCATTCCACCGGATGGCCGATCCACAGGCCGGTTCCGGCGGCCTCGAACAGGGCCTCGCGCCCCAGGCGGCTGTCGCAAAGGATGCCGTAGCCGTGGCGCCCCGCCTGCACCTGTCGCGCCGCGCGCAGGCAAAGCCGCTTGAACGCGCCGATCCGGGCGGGGGTGGCGCCCTCCATCTCTTCAAGCTGCATGCGGTGATCGAAGGCGAACACCCGCATCTCGGACCATGCGCCCTGGGGCGGATTGCGCCGCGTGGTCGCCCAATGGATCTGCTCCAGCGCCGCGTCATGGCGCAAGGCGGGCGTGACCACCCCGCGCGACAGAAAGAAGCGCAACTCCTCCCACGACGGATAGGCGGGCGTGCAGCCATGGCGCGAGACCGCGAGGGCCCCGCAGGCATTGGCGTATTCCAGCGTCTTGGGCCAGGATTCGCCGTCCAGCCAGCCCTTGAGCAGCCCGGCGAAGAACCCGTCCCCGGCGCCGAGCACGTTGAAGACCTCGATGGCGAAGCCCGGGCCGCTCTCGCCCCGGTCCAGATCCTGCGGGATCGGTCCCGCGAAGGCCACCGCGCCAAGGGGGCCGCGCTTGCAGACCAGGACCGCCGGGGTCAGACGCCGCACCGCGCGCAAGGCCTCGATCGTGTCGGTCGAGCCGCCGGCGATATGGAACTCCTCCTCGGTGCCGACGATCAGGTCGAACAGGCCCAGGGTGGATTGCAGCTTCGCGGTGACGGCGGCGCTTTCGACATAGCGGCTTTCGCCGTCGCCATGGCCCGAAAGGCCCCACAGATTGGGCCGGTAGTCGATGTCCAGCGCCGTCCTTGCCCCCTGCGCGCGGGCAAGGCGCAAGGCCTTCATCACCGCGCCCTCGGTCCGGGGATGCGACAGATGGGTGCCGGTCACCACCAGGGCCCGGGTCTCGGCGATCAGGCTTTCGTCGATATCGGCCTCGCACAGGGCCATGTCGGCGCAATTCTCGCGGTAGAAGATCAGCGGAAAGCGGGTCTGGTCGCGGATGCCCAGCAGAACCAGCGCGGTCAGCCGCTCGGGGTCGGTGGTCACGCCGCGCAGGTCGACGCCCTCGCGCGCCAGTTCCTCGCGAATGAAGCGCCCCATATGTTCGTCGCCGACCCGGGTGATCAGGCCCGCGCGCAGGCCCAGGCGGGCGGCGCCGGCGGCGATATTGGTGGGCGATCCGCCGATATATTTGCGGAACGATCCCATATCCTCCAGCCGCCCGCCGATCTGCGCGCCGTAGAGATCGACCGAAGACCGGCCGATGGTGATGACATCAAGCTGCTTCATCCGGCCTCCCTTCGCGATTCCCCGCCATGGGCGGGGCTCACGCCCTGATGATTTGGAATATTTATTCCATATTGGATCGCAGGGGAAGCGATTTTTATCCGCGCGCCGAACCGACCGCCACGGCCAGCGTCATCGCCATGGCCAGAGTCGCGGAAAGCGAGCGGAAGGCGCCGAAATCCACCTCGGTCAGCGTCACCGTCACTTTCGCCGCGCGCGAGAGCGGCCCGCCCTGCCGGTCGGTCAGGGCCACGACCGGCAGGCCGACGTCATGGGCAACCTGCGCCAGCGCGATGGTTTCCTCGGAATAGGGCGCGAAGGTGATCGCGATCAGCGCATCGCCCGGGCGCAGCGCGAATCGGTGGTCCAGCCGCCCCACCCCGTCATGCAGCATGGCAGGCACCGCCATCTTCTCGAAGACATAGGCCAGATAGGAGGCGACCGGAAAGGCCCGGCGCAGCCCGACGATATGGATCGTTCCCGCCTGCGACAGCAGCGAGACCGCCGCCTCAAGCGCCGATTCGTCCAGGTTGCGGGCCAGGGATTCCAGCGAAAGCCGCCCCGCCTCGATGAATTCCGCCGCCAGGGCGCCGGGGCGCCCGCTGCCCGAGGCCTTCAGGTTGCCAAGCCGCGTGGCATAGTCGGGCCAGCCCGGCACATAGGCCTCGCGGAACAGGCGCTGCATCCCGGAATAGCCCGAAAAGCCCATGATCTGGCAAAAGCGCATCAGGGCCGAGGGCGGCACCCCCGCCCCCGCCGCCAGTTCGGCCACGGTGGAAACCGCGATCCGGTCGGAATGGGCCAGGACATGTTCGGCGCATTGCCGCAAGCGCTTGGGCAGGCCCTCGATCACCGTGGCAAGCCGCTCGCGGAACGCCTCGACCGTTTCGGGGGGGCTTTCGGGGGGGCGGGGCGCCTCGGAAGGACCTCGCGTCCCGGCCACCTCGCCCGCCGTTCCGGCATCCGCCCGCAACCCCGCCTCTTCGCCTGTCCGGTCTTCCTGCATCTTTCCCTCTTGACGGAGCGCCCCGGTTCCAGGCTAGCACATGGAACAAATGTTCCAAGTTAAAACAGGTCGCCATCATGCAGCCCCTTCGCATCGGTCTTATCGGAACCGGCTTCATGGGCAAGGCCCATGCGCTGGCCTGGCGCAATGTCCATTCGGTCTTCGGCGACAGCCTGGGGCCGGTGCCCGGGATCGCGCTGGCCACGCTGTGCGACCAGCCCCAGGACAAGGCCGCGCAGATGGCACGGGAATTCGGCTTTTCCCGCGCGGTGTCGGATTGGTGCGAGATCACGCAGGACCCGGCGATCGACATCGTGTCGATCACCACGCCCAACGGTTTGCACCGCGAAATCGCCATCGCCGCGCTGCGGGCGGGCAAGCATGTCTGGTGCGAAAAGCCGATGGCGCTGACGCTGGAGGATGCGGCCGAGATGCGCGACGCGGCCCGCGCCTCGGGCCGGGCGACCATGCTGGGCTACAATTATACCCACAACCCCGCCTATGCCCATGCCCGCCGCCTGCTGGCCGATGGCGCCATCGGGCGCCCGGTGCAATTCCGGGGCTGGGCCGACGAGGATTACCAGGCCGACCCCGATCTGCCCTGGACCTGGCGGGCCCGGCTGGAAGACGCCGGGCTGGGCGCGCTTGGCGATATCGGCTGCCATCTGGTCAGCCTGGCCTGGGGGCTGCTCGGCCCGGTCGAAAGCCTGCGGGCCGAGATCCAGACCCTGCACGAGACCCGCCCCCTGCCCGACGGATCCGGTCGCGGCAGGGTCGAGAACGAGGACACCGCCTCGGCGCTGCTGCGATTCGCCAACGGGGTGCGGGGAAGCATGGTGATCTCGCGCGCGGCCTGGGGACGGAAATCGCGGCTCGGCTTCGAATTGCACGGCACGGAAGGCATGATCCTGTTCGATCAGGAGCGGATGAACGAATTGCGGCTTTACCAGAACCGCGGGCCGCTGGCCGAGCAGGGGTTCAAGACCATCCTGACCGGCCCCGCCCATCCGCCCTATGGCCGCTTCTGCCCGGCGCCTGGGCATCAACTGGGGATCAACGACCTCAAGGTGATCGAATGCGCGGCCTTTCTGCGCGCCGTCGCAGGGCTGGAACCCTGCCAGCCCGATTTCGCCCTCGGCCACGCCTTTGAGCGCGTCATCCACGCCATGGCGGAAAGCGGGCGCGCCGACGGGCGCCGGATCACGCTGTGACCGCGCATTCCATCAATGGAACATATTTTCTGTTTCTTGGATTTTTTGATTGATACGGCGAAAAAATAGAATATCAATTCCATATGGCGTTGAGGAGCGCCAGACCCCGCCGTCCCGATTCCATCCCGGGCGGGCGGGCGCCCAGGCCGAACCATCGGCGAGGAGAACCATGCGGCCATGCTGCCTTTCGCGCTGAACCATATGACCGCGCCCCGGACGGGATGGGAGGATCTGCTGATCCTTGCCCGATCCCTCGGCTGCCTGGGGGTGGAGTTCCGCAACGACCTCGACGGGCCGCTGTTCGGCGGCGTCGATCCCGCCCGGGTCCGGGCCGGGGCGCGGGCGCAGGGGCTGCGGATCCTCGCCCTGGCCGAGTTGAAACGCTTCGACGACTGGTCGGAGACCCGCGCCGCCGAGGCCGAGGCGCTGATCGCCGTCGCGAAGGCCTCGGGCGCCGAGGCGATCAGCCTGATCCCGCGCAATGACGGCTGGCAGGGCGATGCCCAAGACGATGCGCAGGGCGCCACCCTGGCCGCGCTGCGCGAAATCCTGCCTCTGCTGAAATCGGCAGGGCTCCGCGCCATGGTCGAGCCCCTGGGCTTCCGCACCTGCGCGCTGCGGCAAAAGTCGGTCCTTGCCCACTGCATCGAAGCTGCCGGAGCCGAGGGCACGGTCTTCATGATCCATGACACGTTCCATCACGCGCTGGCCGGTTTCGGCCCGATCTTTCCCGCGCTGACCGGCTGCATCCATGTCTCGGGCGTCGAGACGCCGGGGAATTTCGACGACATGCGCGATTCCGACCGGATTCTGGTCGGCGAACATGACAGGCTGCGAAACGTGGCCCAGATCCGGGCCCTGCGCGCGGCAGGCTGCACCGCGCCGATTTCCTTCGAGGCATTCTCGCCCGCGGTCCACGGATTGGAGGATCCGAGACCCGCGCTGCAAGCCTCGATGACCTTTCTTCGGGCCGCTGCCGAAGTGCAGACGGCGGCCTGACGACGCAAGATCCGCCCCAGGGGCGGCCCGGCGGGAGGAACGGTGAGACCGGGCACCGACAGAGGAGGAGGAAACGGAAATGAAGAAGACCCTGATAATCGGCGGCATCGCCGCTCTGATGAGCACCAGCGCCATGGCCGAGACCGTGGGCGTCACCATGGCGCTGTTCGACGACAACTTCCTGACCATCCTGCGCAACGGGATCGAAGAGGACGCCGGCAAGAAGGGCGTCACCGTCCAGATCCAGGACGCCCAGAACGACGTGGCGCGCCAGCTTGACCAGATCAACAATTTCATCGCCTCGGGCGTGGATGCGATCATCGTCAATCCGGTCGACACCTCGGCCACCCAGGCGATGTCGGATGCGGCCGAGCGCGCGGGGATCCCGCTGGTCTATGTGAACCGCCAGCCGGTCAACCTGACCACCCTGCCCGACAACCAGGCCTATGTCGGCTCGGACGATCTGGAATCGGGCACGCTGGAGACGCTTGAGGTCTGCCGCCTCCTGCGCGAGCAGGGCAAGACCGAGGCCGCCGCCTATGTCATCATGGGCGAGCTTTCGAACCAGGCGGCGGTGGTCCGCACCCAGGACATCCATGACGTGATCGCGGGCGACGAATGCGGCGTGGCGATCACCATCATCGACCAGCAGACCTCGAACTGGCAGCGCGACCAGGCGCAGAACCTCATGACCAACTGGCTTTCGACCGGCACCGCCTTCGACGCCGTCATCGCCAACAACGACGAAAGCGCCATCGGTGCGATCCAGGCGATCAAGGCCGCCGGGATCGCCATCGATTCCGTCATCATCGCCGGGATCGACGCCACCCCCGATGCACTGGCGGCGATGCAGGCGGGCGAGCTGGACGTGACCGTGTTCCAGAACGCCTTCGCACAGGGGTCGGGCGCGCTCGACACCGCCTCGAAGCTGATCGCGGGCAAGGAGGTCGACCGCGAGGTCTGGGTGGCGTTCGAACTGGTGACGCCCGCGAATATCGCGGACTACCTGGCGCAGAACTAAGCCCCCTGTCCCGGCCCGGGCCGGGACAGGACCGCGAAGGGGGGGCGGGCCCGAACGGCCCGCGCCCCGCATTCCGGGGCCTGCCCGGCCCCGGCGCATGCGTTTTCGATGACAGATCTGGTGGAGGGCGCGGTGACGCAACAGACCCATGGCCTTGGCGGCCTGAAATTCGACCCGACGAAAAAGGCGCGCCCGCCCGAATTGAACGTGGCGGCGGCGCTTTTGATCATCGTCGTGGTGTTCGAGGTGCTGAACCGGATGAACGGCACCAGCTTTCTGTTCAACATGCGCGACAATGTGCCGGGCCTGTTCAACCAGCAGCGCATCGACATCATCCTGCTTCAGGTCGCGATCGTGGGCATCATCGCGCTTGGCGTGACCCAGGTCATCATCCTGGGCGGGATCGACCTTTCCTCGGGCTCGGTCGTCGGCGCGACCGCCATGGTGACGATGAGCTTCGCCCAGACCGCCACCGTCAACGGCGCGCCCAATCCGCGCATGATCCTGGGGGATTGGGCGATGGACCTGCCGGTGGCGGCGCCGATCCTTGTGGGGCTGGGCTGCGGGCTTCTGGCCGGGCTGATCAACGGGCTTCTGATCGCCTATACCAGGATCCCGCCCTTCATCGCCACATTGGGGATGATGGTCTCGGCCCGCGGGGTGGCGCGCTGGTGGTCGAACGGCCAGCCGGTCTCGTTCCCGACCGAAACCTATGCGGGCCTGTCGAACGGCGATCTGCTGGGCGGGTTCAGCTTCGGCCTCTTGCACTGGCCGGGACAGAATCCGGTGGTGGTCTTCGCGCTTCTGGCCGTACTGTTTCACCTGATCATGACCCGCACCGTCTATGGCAAGCGCAGCTATGCCATCGGCTCGAACGAGGCGGCGGCGCGGATGTCGGGGATCGCCGTCGATCGCCACAAGGTGCTGGTCTATACCATCGCGGGCGGGCTGGCCGCCGTGGCGGCGATCCTGCTGACCTCGAAGAACCTTACCGCCCAGGCCGGCATGGGCGTGATGTATGAGCTGGACGCCATCGCCATGGCCGTGATCGGCGGCGTCAGCCTTGCGGGCGGGCGCGGCTCGATCCTGGGGACGGTTCTGGGGGCGATGATCTTTTCGGTGATCATCTCGGGTTTCACCTCGATCCGGCTCGACGCCTATTACCAGGAGATGGTGAAAGGCGCGATCATCGTCGGCGCGGTGGTGCTGGACCAGTGGCGGCAGCGCAGCCGCGTCCGGCTGTAAGGGAGAGAAGCGCGATGGACGACATCATTCTTGAAACCCGGGGGCTGACCAAACGCTATGGCGGGGTGCATGCGCTGGAAGACGCCGATTTCATCCTGCGCCGGGGCGAGCATGTCGCGGTGGTGGGCGACAATGGCGCGGGAAAATCGACCTTCGTGCGCCAGGTGACAGCGGTCGAGCAGCGCAGTTCGGGCCAGATCTTCTTCGACGGGCGCGAGGTCAGCCATGCCGGACCGCTTGAGGCGCGCGAGGCCGGGATCGAGACCGTGTTCCAGACCCTCGCGCTGGCGGACGACCTCGACGTGCCCTCGAACCTCTTTCTGGGGCGCGAGCTTTACCGCTTCCGGCTCGGGCCCTTCTCATGGCTCGACCGCAGGGCGATGCGCGCCCGCACGCTCGAGGCCCTGAAGACGACGGCGGTGAAGATCCCCAATGTCGACAATCCGATCCGCAACATGTCGGGCGGCCAGCGCCAATGCGTCGCCATCGCCCGCACCGCCGCCTTCGCCTCGAAACTGGTGATCATGGACGAGCCGACCGCCGCGCTTGGCGTGCAAGAGACCGCGCAGGTCGAAAACATCATCCGGGGGCTGAAAGAGCGCGGCATCCCGATGATCCTGATCAGCCACAACCTGCGCCAGGTCTTCGATCTGGTCGACCGGATCGTGGTGTTCCGGCGCGGGCGGATCGTCGCCTCGCTCAACCGCGACGAGACCGACGGCAACGACATCGTATCCTATATCACCGGGGTCAAGGGCGCCCCCGACGACAGCGCCGCACCGGCAGGAGCATGAAGATGACCATTCGTTTCGGACTTCTGGGCGCGGGCCGGATCGGCAAGGTCCATGCCGCCGCCGTGGGCGCCGATCCCGATGCAAGGCTGGTCGCCGTGGCCGATCCGATGCCCGGGGCGGCCCAGGCCCTTGCCGCCCGCCATGGCTGCGAGATCCGCGCGATCGACGAGATCGAAGCCGCCGGGGATATCGACGCGGTGGTGATCTGCACCCCCACCGACACCCATGCCGATCTGATCGAGCGGTTCGTCCGCGCGGGCAAGGCGGTGTTCTGCGAAAAGCCGGTCGACCTGTCGCTCGACCGGGTGCGGGCCTGCCTTGGCGTCGTGCGCGCCCATGGCGGGCGGCTGATGGTGGGCTTCAACCGCCGTTTCGATCCGCATTTCCGCGCCGTCCGGGCCGAGATCGACAAGGGCTCGATCGGCGAGGTCGAGATGGCGGTGATCACCTCGCGCGATCCCGGCCCGCCGCCGGTGGATTACATCCGCCGCTCGGGCGGGATCTTCCGCGACATGACGATCCACGATTTCGACATGGCGCGTTTCCTATTGGGCGCCGAGATCACCGCCGTCGCCGCCACCGCCGCGGTTCTGGTCGATCCCGCCATCGGCGCGGCGGGGGATTACGATTCCGTTCAGGTCCTGTTGCAAACCGCCGATGGTCGGCAGGCCGTCATCTCGAATTCGCGCCGCGCCAGCTATGGCTACGACCAGCGGATCGAGGTGCATGGCTCGAAAGGCATGGTCTCGGCCGAGAACCAGCGCCCGGTCTCGATCGAACTGGCGACGGCGGCGGGCTATACCCGCCCGCCGCTGCACGATTTCTTCATGACCCGCTACACCGAAGCCTATGCCAACGAGATCGCCGCCTTCATCGCCGCGATCCGCGAGGATCGCGCGCCTTCGCCCTCGGGCGAGGACGGGCTGGCCGCCCTGGCGCTGGCCGAGGCCGCGCTGGTGTCGGTGCGCGAGGGGCGGGTAGTGACGCCCGAGGGGATATGAACCGACGGGGATCGGGGCCGACGGGCGGGTCTAGGCCGAAAGGGCGGGTCTAGGCCGAAAGAGCCTGGGCGCCATAATAGATCGCCAGCCGCCGCCCGCCGCAATCGATGATGTCGATCTCCATGTCGTAGATCTCGCGCAGGGCCTCGGCGGTCATGATCTCGGCGGTGGAACCGTGGCGGCACAGCCGCCCGTCCTTCAGCGCGACGATATGATCGGAATACCAGGACGCGAAATTGATGTCGTGCAGCACGACGACCACGGTCTTGCCGAGCTCGCTGCACATCCGGCGCAACAGTGTCATCACCGCCTGGGCATGTTTCATGTCGAGGTTGTTCAGCGGCTCGTCGAGCAGGATGTAATCGGTGTCCTGGCAAACCACCATCGCCGCGAAGGCGCGCTGGCGCTGGCCGCCCGACAATTCGTCCAGGAACCGCCCGGCCAGAGGCCGCAGGTCGAGCCAGTCGAGCGCGCGATCGACCTGGGCGTGATCCTGCGCGGTCAGGCGCCCCCGGGAATAGGGATAGCGCCCGAACGACACCAGGTCGCGCACCGTCAGCCGCGCGGTCATGTGGTTGTCCTGGCGCAGGATCGAAAGCTTGCGCGCCAGAACGTCGCTGGGCGTGCGGGTGACGTCCAGCCCGTCCACGCTCGCGCTTCCCGCCTCCATCCCGAGCAACCGGCTGACGACGGCGAGCAGCGTCGATTTCCCGGCGCCGTTCGGACCGATGATCGCCGTCAACGCATTCTTCGGCAGATCGACCGTCACATCGTCGAGCACGACGCTCGGCCCATAGCTTTTGCGCACGCCTTTGGTCGCGATCATCTGGCCACTCCACGAATGACAAGGAAAAGGAAGACAAGCCCGCCCATGAACTCGACGATGATGGCCAGGGCGGTGTCGAAGGCGAAGACCCGCTCCAGCAGCGTCTGGCCGCTGACAAGGCAGATCACCGCCAGCAGGACCGAGGCGGGCAGGATGAAACGATGGCGCGAATTGCCGATCAGCCCGTGGGCCAGGCTGACCACCAGAAGGCCGAAGAAGGTGATCGGCCCGACCAGCGCGGTCGAGACCGCGACAAGGATCGAGACCATGACAAGGATCGCCACCACGTCGCGCTTGTAGGCCACGCCCAGGTTCACGGCATGGGACCGGCCAAGGTTCAGCACGTCCAGCACATGGCCCATCCGCCACAGCACGAGGCTGACCGCCCCGATGATCGCCAGGGAAACCCGGATCAACGAGGTGTCCACGGTCGAAAAGCTGGCGAACAGCGTGTCTTGCAGCACCTGAAAGGCGTTGGGATCCAGGATGCGCTGCATGAACTGCGCCAGCGAGCGGAACAGCACGCCGAAGACGATCCCGACCAGCACCAGAAGATGCAGGCTGCGCTCCTCGCCCAGGAAGAGCCAGCGGAAGAGGATGCCCGAGAACACCACCATCAGCCCGACTTCCATCGCGAATTTGCTGTGGGCGCCGAACATCACCAGCGCCTCGGTGCCGATGAAGAAGACAAGCCCGGTCTGAAGCAGGACGTAAAGCGCGTCGAACCCCATGATCGAGGGCGTCAGGATGCGGTTCGAGGTCACGGTCTGGAACAGCACGGTCGAGATCGCGATGGACCAGGCCACCAGAAGCAGCGCGACCAGCTTCTTGCCGCGAAAGCTCAGGATGAAGCTCCAGCTTCCGCGCGCGCCAAGCGTCATGAAACAGACGACCGAGATCAGCGCCAGCACCGAAAGCACCGCCAGCACGACGAATTCGCGCCGCCGCCAGAAGGATACCCCCTGCGGCAGGGTCAGGGCGGGCTCAGGCCGCATGGGGGCGTTTCCTGAGCAGGAGGTAAAGGAACATCGCGCTGCCGATCACGCCGACGACGACGGCGATCGGGATCTCGTAGGGATAGCGCGCGACGCGGCCCAGGATGTCGCAGGCCAGGACGAAGATCGCCCCCAGAACCGCGACCCATGGCACGGTGATGCGCATGTTGTCGCCCACCATCAGGCTGACCACATTCGGCACGATCAGGCCCAGGAAGGGAATCGCGCCCACGGAAACCAGGCAGACCGCCGAGACGACCGAGACGATGACCAGGCCCAATATCATGACCTGGCGGTAGTTCAGCCCCAGATTGGTGGTGAAATCCTGCCCCATCCCGGCGACGGTCAGCCGGTCGGCGGCGAACCAGGCCAGGACGGTGGCGCCAAGGCCGAACCACAACAGCTCGTATCGGCCGCGCAGGACACCCGAGAAATCGCCCATCTGCCAGGCCAGAAGCGAGGGCAGCATGTTGAAGCGATAGCCGAAGAAGGTGGTCACCGCGCCGATCACCCCCGCCAGCATGATGCCGACCAGCGGCACCAGCAGCACCTCGCGCGGGGGGATGAACTTCAGCATGCGCAGGAACAGCGCGGTCCCGGCCAGGGCGAAACCGGCCGACACGCCCATCTTCGCCATCATCGGCCAGGCCGGGGCGAAAACGGTCACCACCAGAAAGCCGAGCGCGGCGGATTCGCTGGTGCCCACGGTCGAGGGCTCGACGAAACGGTTGCGCACGATGATCTGCATGACCATCCCCGCGATCGCCAGCGACGATCCCGCGAGCATCAGCGCCAGCGTGCGCGGCACCCGGCTGATCAGCATGACCTGCTGCGCCCGCTCGGCGGCATCGGGCATGAAAAGCGTGCCCAGAGAGACATCGCTTACGCCGATGAAAAGGCTGACGATCGCCAGAACGATCATCAGACCCAACATGGCAATCAAAAGCCACAGCCGCATGGAACCTGCTTTTCAGCTTGATCCCGCCGCCCGCGCCGCGGGGAAGGCGGGGGCCGGATCATGGCGGGAAGAATCCCGGCCCCGCGAAGCGCAAGGACCGGGCAGGAAGGGACGAAGGCGTCAGCCCGCTTCGTTGAAGGCGGCCAGAACCTGGTCGAGCAGCAGGATCAGGCCCTGATAGCCATGCATGGTGACATAGGCGGCCTGCGGCTCCAGGTAGACGATCTGGCCCTTCTGCCAGAAGCTGGTCTGGTGGATCAGCTCATTGTCCAGCAGCGCGCGGGCCGCGCCCTCGTTGCCGACGCCCGCGTCGCGGTCCACCACGAAAAGCCAGTCGGGATTGGTTTCCAGCAGATATTCGAAGGAAATGCCGTCGCCGCCATGGTCGCGGTCGTCGACGGTATCATAGACCGAAGGCATGTTCAGCGTGGTATAGATCCAGGCCACCCGCGATTGCGGGCCATAGACGCCGATCTTGCCGGCATTGGTGACGATGACAAGGCCGGTGCCCTTGCCCTCGACGGCCGCCTTGGCCTCTTCGACCTTGGCATCCAGACTGGCGATCAGGGCGGCGGCCTCTTCGGTCTTGCCGAAGATCTCGCCATATTGGGTCAGGCGGGTTTCCACCCCTTCGATCAGCGTGCCGTTGTCGATCGAGGCGTCGATGGTCGGCGCGATGCCCGAGATCACCGGGAACGAGGTGCGCGAGCGCGCGCCGATGATCACCAGATCGGGCTCGGCGGCGGCGATGCCCTCGATGTCGGGCTCTTGCAGCGAGCCGACCTTCAGCGCATCCGCCGCGACCTGATCGACCAGATAGGCGGGCGCGTTCGATCCGGGCACGCCCGCCACCGCCACGCCAAGGGCGGAAAGGTTGTCGAAAGCGGCCCAGTCGGTGACGATGACGGTCTCGGGCACCGCCTCGATCGTCAACTCGCCCTGGGCATGGGTGACGGTGACCGGATCCGCCAGGGCGATCGAAGCCATCGCCGAGAAAAGCGCCGAACCGGCGAGAAGGCGGAGAGTCTGCGACATTGCTTTTTTCCGTTCCTGAGGGGGCGGCGCGCGAACCCTTCGCCCGGGCATGGAGAGGATGCGCCGATCATGATTTCTTAGCGTTTAAGTCGGAGTTTCCGCGCATGCAACCCTTGCGGTGGCGGATGGGCAACCCCGCGCGGATCTGCCCCGCCAGGCCGATCCGCCTCTCTTGCCGGGCCGGAAAAAGCAAGACCGGCCGGATCGCTCCGGCCGGTCCCGATCTGACGCCGAAGGCCGCGGCGCCGGGTTATTGCACCTGGGCCAGCGCGGCGTCGAACCGCTCGCGCGCCTTTTTCGGCAGTTTGGTGTTCTGGGCGGGCGCCAGGTCGAAGGGGCCCGCGCCGACCTGGATCACCATGACCATGCCCATGGCGACATGCGGGGTGCATTTGATGCCGTAGATGCCCTCTTCGGTCAGGGTCACGACGTATTCCTCGTTGATCTTGCCCTTGAAGGGTTCGAACCCTTCGGGAAGGACATCCTTCATCGCCTCGACATTGTGGGACTTGTCGGTGGGCACGAAACGCACGCTGTCGCCGATCTCGGCACGGATGTAGTCGGGCTCGAACACCATGGTTCCGGCGGCGCCCTTGTTTAGCATCTTCACCTCATGCTCGGTCGCGGCCCGGGCGGGAAGGGCGGCGACGGCGGTGGTGGCTGCGGCCACGGCGAGGAAGGTTCTGCGGTCCATGTTCGTCTCCTTGATTTCCGCTGCGGGCGTTTCCGGCGGGGGACTTGCCCGTTGCGTCCCGTTTACCCCCGGGGCGCGGCCGCTGTTGTTGCGCGAGGTCAAAAAACGGCGGAAAATCCGGGCTGCGGCCTCATGTCGCGTTGGTTGGCGATGCGGCCCCGCGACGGCGGCGCAGGAAGGGTTCGTTGAGGAAGGTGCCGAAGGGCAGGAAGGCCGCCAGCACGGTGCGCGCCCAATCGGCCAGGCCCCAGCCCCGCCCGGCCAAAGCCGCGACCATGGCCACCAGATAGGCCAGGAAGGCATAGCCATGGACCGGACCCATGACCGCCACCCAGGACGGATCGTCCAGCAGGTATTTCACCGGCATCGCCACGAAGAACAGCAGAAGCGTCGTCACCCCCTCGACCAGCGCGACGAGGCGGAAGAGGTCGAAGACCCATTCCGGCAGCAGCGGGCGGACGGGTGTGGAAGCGGGCATCGCGGGATCCTTTGCGGCAGATGTCGTCATTTCGCGGGCGCTCCGGGCGTTGCGGCCCTGGCCAGCGGCCCCAGCCGTTCGGGCCTGAAGCCCATGCCGATCAGCCGCCCCATCAGCCGCGAAAGCACCGGAAAGCGCGCGATCATGCGCAGGAAGCGCGGCGGACCGCCCTTCACCTCGCCCCCGGCATCGCGCTTCCTGCGCATCATGCGTTGCAGCCCCTGGGTGGCGCGGGTGGGGAACATCCGCCGCGCCTCGACCGCCGCGAGGTCGCGGTCCGAAAGCCGCCCCTCGCGCAGAGGCGCGGCAAGAAGGCGCGCCGCCGCCACCGCGTCCTGGATCGCCAGATTGACCCCGAAGCCGCCCACCGGCGACATCGCATGCGCGGCATCCCCGATGCACAGGACCCCCGGCGCCCACCAGCGCCGCAGCCGGTCCAGCCGGATCGACAGCAGATGCACATCCTCCCATGAGGCGATCTCGGCCAGCCGGTCCCCGGGCAGGGGCGAAAGCCGCGCCAGCGCCGCGCGGAAAGCGGGCAGGCCCCCGGCCTTCAGATCCTCGAACCCGCCCTTGCGGATCACATAGCCGCATTGCCAGAAATCGCCGCGGTCGATCAGCACCATGCCCTGCTGGGGTCCGGCATGGCTCATCGCAGGGGCGGGATCGTCGGCGAGGCGCGAGAGGCGGAACCACAGCACATCCACCGCCGAGCCGAAGTCGATCACCTCAAGCCCCGCCCCGGCGCGGACCTGCGAATGCCGCCCGTCGGCGCCGATCACCAGGGGGGCGCGGATCTCGCCCCTGCGGCCCGCGCCATCCTCCCAGCCAAGGCCCGCGACGCGGCCGCCCTCATGGATCAGCCCGGTGATGCGGTGATCCATCCTTAGCGAGAAGCCGGGCAGGTCTGCGGCCTTTTCGGCCAGGAAGCTGAGGAAATCCCATTGCGGCATGAAGGCGATGTAGCGGCATGTCAGCGGCAGGCGCGAGAAATCGGCGATGGTCACCGGGCGGCCTTCGATCTCGGCATGCAGGTCGGCGGCCTTCTGATGCGGCAGGGCGAGGAATTCCTCCAGCCAGCCCAGTTCGGCCATCAGCTCCAGCGTCGAGGGGTGGATCGTGTCGCCCCGAAAATCGCGGCGGAAATCGGGGTGCTTTTCCAGGACGGCGACGCGAACCCCCGCCCGCGCGAGCAAAAGGCCCGCCATCATCCCCGCCGGACCGCCGCCCGCGATGACACAATCGGGAGTATCCTGGTTGTCGGCCATCCGCGCCTCGCATCCGTTTCGCCAAGGCCGCCCCCGGCATTGCATCCCATGGCTTCCCGCCTCGGTCGCTGGGACGGGACCATAGTCCCGCGCGCGCCCCCGCGCCAGCCGGGGGGGCATGCAACATATCGCCGCGCGTTCACATCGGATCGGGCAGGTCGCAGGACGGGTTCGGCCCGCGGGCGAAAGCGCAGCAAAGCGCCTGCGCGCGCGGCCCCCAGCCGCTGCCGTAGCAGGCCGCGCCCCGGTCCCCCCGCCCCTCGACCGGCGTGAAGCGCACCGCCGCCCCCGGGCCGACCGAGGCCTCGGACAGCCGGTTGAGGTGGTCGATCGTACGCGCGACCCGCTCGGGCGGCGGCGGCGCGGGGGTGAAATGGACGCCTTTCAGGGGCACTGCCTCCAGGGCAGTGATCCGCCAGCCCTGCGCGGTCTTCTGGAAATAGGCCCGGCCCAGCAGGCCGTAATCCATGCCCAGGGGGGCGCTGTCCTTCTCGGCCCCGCCGACGAACAGCAGGTTGCCCATGGAATAGAACACTGCCTGACCCGCCGCCGGATCGGCCTCGACGCCCCGCACCACATGGGGGTGATGGCCGATAACCAGATTGACCCCCGCCTCTTCCAGCCCGCGCCGGAACATCGCCCGCTGCCCGGGGTTGAGCGCGTTCATGTTCTCGGTCCCGTAATGCAGCGCGAGGATGCGCAGATCGGCATCGGCTTCGCGCAGGCCCGCCAGAACCCGGTCGTAATGCGACGGCACCGAAAGATAGGCCATGCCGACCGGCCCGTATTCCGGCCCGAACGCGCCCGAGCCGAAACTGGCCGAGGCGAAGGCGATCCGCACCCCCCGAAGGGTGACGATCGAAGGCGCGAAGGCCGCATCCCCCGCGCCGATCCCGGCGAAGGCGATCTCGCGCCGCGCGGCCTCGGCGGCGAAGAACCCAAGCGTGTCCGCCATGCCCTGAAAGCCGTGATCATAGGCATGGTTGTTGGCCAGGGCGAAGCCGTTCACCCCCAGTTCCATCAGGTGGCGGAAGCTTTCGGGGTGGCTGCGGAAGACAAAGGCCTTTGTGGCGCTGCTTGCACCGTTGCGGTCCGAGACCACGGTCTCGACATTGACGATGTTGAGATCGGCGTCCCAATAGGGCGCAAGGCCCGCCGTCGTCTCCTCGATCCTGAGGGTGCCGAACTTGCGCACCCAGACCGGATCGGGCGTCTCGCGTGAGCGGGCGAAGTTCACGTCGCCCCCGAAGGAGATCACGATCTCCTGCGCCAGCCCCGCCGAGACGATCAGCCAAAGGGCAAGAAGGCTACTGAAGAAGTGCGTCAAACCCGGCCTCCGCCCCGGCGGGGGCATCGCCCACGGCGTAGAAAAAGCCGTTGCGGTTGCCCAGATGGATCACGCCCTCCCACACGGCGGGGGTGCTTTCCCAGCAGCCCGCCCCGGGCGGCCGAAAGCGCCAGATCTCGCGCGGTCGGGCCGGATCTTCCAGCGAGAAGGCGATCAGGTCGCCCTCGCAGGTGCCCAGAAGCAGATCCTCGCCCACCACGACCGGAGAGGACCAGCCATGCGGCGGCATCGGCAGGGTCTGGGTGATCCGGCCAGTCGCAGCCTCGACCGTGTAAAGCCCGCCCGCATGGGTCGGCACATGCAGATGGCCCCGGTAAAGCGCAGGAGTCGCCCACACTCCGCCGTCGCCCTGCCAGGTGCCGGGGAAGCGGATCGACCAGTCCAGGGGATCGGCAGGCCGCGCGGGATCGAGCCGCGCCAGATGCCCGGCCTTCTGCTTGTCGGGGTTCATCGGCCGCTCGTCCTCGATGGCGACATAGATCGCGCCGTCCGGCCCCCCGACAAGGGTGGCGTCCACATCGTCCCCGGCGCGCCATTCCATCACCAGCGCCTCGTCGCGCGGCAAGCCCGCGACCAGCGCCGCGATGTCGTAGCCCTGCACCAACCCCGCCGAATTGGCGAACCAGACATTGCCCCCCATCGCCATGGGAGAGCTTTCAATACTGGCCATCCGGTCGCCCACGGCGGCGAACAGCGCGGGCGTGAAGCCGGGGATGCGGTTCACCATCTCGGGCGCCACGGTGACGCGGCCCGCCGCGTCCCGCCCCCGGTTCAGGCGGACGACATGGAACCAGCCGTTCTCGCCGCCCTGGAACATCCAGTCCCCCAGGACCAGCGCGCTTGAATCCCAATCGTTGTTCCAGATCCCGTCGGGCGCATTGCCGTTGATGCGGTAAAGCTCCACCGCCTCGGCCTCGTCGAGCCGCAGGACGCGCATGAAATCATCGCGCGAGCCGGAATAGAGCAGCGGCAGCCCCGAAGGGTCGAGCGTGACCGATCCCTTGATCAGATCGCCGGTGCGGAAGGGGCGGCGCAGATCCTCGCCGTTGCGACTGTCGAGGAAATGCAGTGCATGGTCATAGGCGCCGAAGATCACCTCGGCCCGGCCCGGCCCCAGCGGGCGGATGGCGGGCTGGCCGGTCCAGCCGGTGCCGCACCATTGCCGCGTGCCGTGCTGGTCCGAGGACAGGCCGCAATAGGGCCCCACCCGCCACAGCACCTTCGGCGCGCGCGGCAGGCGGCCGGTGGCATGGCCCGAACGGTCGGGGCGGCCCCGGAAGGTCAGGATGCCGGGCACCCAGGCCTCATCCGCCGAAGGGACCTGGGCCGCGGGAACGGCAAGGACCGGCGCCGCCATCGGCGCGCCAAGCGCCAGCGCCAGATCCTGTCCCGACGCCGCCTGCGGCATCAGCGCCAGAACCGGCCCGCACAAGGCGCGGCGAAGGCGGCCTGCGCTCACGGATCGTCCCGGAAGAAGACGAAGACCATGCGGTAGCCCTCGCGCGTCAGAAGCCCGCCATCCTCGGCGTAAAGCAGGGATCCGTCGCGGACATAGCCCGAGCGCGGGCTCATGTCCTTCGTCACCCGCGAGGTGAAATAGCGCGGGATCTCGCCCCAGAGCGGCGAGTCCCCGGCCCTGGCACCGCCGGGATGGATCATCGCCCAGACCTTGTCGGCATTGGCCTGCCGCATCCGCACGCAGCCATGGCTGTCGACGCGGCCCAGCTTGCCATACTGGTTCCTCGTCGTGCCGTGGATCGCCACGCCCGAGGCGCGGCCGCCGGAATAATGCAGGTCGATGTATAGCGAATTATACATCCCCGGCGATCCCCAGCCGGGGCGGTGGCGCCGGTCGTCGATGTTGAAGACGCCGACCGGGGTCGGGCCCGAGCGGGAATCGCCGGGATATTTCCGCCCGGTCGAGACCGGCCAGGAATAGGCCGGGGAATCGTCCCGGCCCTGCCAGTAATCCTCGTCGTGATGGGCAAGCGCCCAGCCCTGCGCGCCGCGCTCCAGCACCCACATCTTCTGCGCCCCGGGGCCCGAAAGCGCGCAATTGACATAGACCGCCGCGCGATACGAAGGATGCAGCAATGATGGCGCGACGAAGGGCCGCCCCTCGACGGGCCCAAGCGTCTCAAGATACTCCAGCCCCGGCGCCGCCACGCTGGCCCGTGCCAGAGGCGGGGCGAACAGCGCGGCGCCAAGCGCAAGCCCGCCCGAGACGGCCTGACGGCGGGTGAAACCGGATGCTTCCATGGCCAGATCCCTTCTCGATTTCATGCCCCGTCACATCCCGCCAAGGCCGGTCCAGCCATGCAGGCGCGCGCGCAGGGCGCCAAAGACGTCTCCCAGCCCGGATGAGACCCGCAGCCGGTCCGCCCCGTCAAGAAGCGATAGAAGAATGTCATCCACGGGGCCAAGATCCGGCATTCCATAGGCCCAGTCCAGAAATCGCTCACCCGAAAGCAGCCAGGCCAAGGGCAGCATCAGCCAGAGCGTCAGGGTAAAGCCGGTCATCGCGCGCCGCATCCGGGGTCCCCCGCTAGAACTGGAAATAGATGAAGGGCGCGGTGCCTTCCTGCGCGAAGGCGAAGGTCAGGAAGACCCCCAGCCCCAGAAGCCCGGCCTGAAGCGCGGCGGGCAGGCGCGCCAGGGCGGCGATCGCGCCATCGCGCGCCGCCATCGGCGCAAGGTTAAGCGCAAGCCCGATCCCGATCAGCACGAAAACGGCGGCGGGCAAGGTCTCCAGCCCGGCAAGGCCGGGGCGGAAAAGCGCGCGGGTCGTCGCCAGCATGGTCGCGCTGTCGGCGGCGCGGAAGGGCAGCCACAGCAGCACCACCACCGCGAAGGTCGCCAGCATCGCAAGCGGCCCAGGCAGGCCCAGGCCCGCGCGCCGCGCCGCGCGCTCCACCACCAGCCCCAGCCCGTGCAGCGCGCCCCACAGCACGAAGGGCCAGGCCGCCCCGTGCCAGAGCCCGGCCAGCGTCATCGTGCCCAGCAGGACCAGGCTGGTCCTTGTCATCCCGCCCCGGTTGCCGCCCAGCGGAATATAGAGGTAGTCGCGGATGAAGCTGGAAAGCGAAATATGCCAGCGCCTCCAGAACTCCTGCAGGCTGCGCGCGCGGTAGGGCTGGTCGAAATTCGGCCGGAAGCGATAGCCCAGCAGCAACGCCATGCCGATCGCCATGTCGGAATAGCCCGAGAAATCGCAATAGATCTGCACCGCATAGCCCAAGAGCGCCGCCCAGGCCATGCCCGCCGCCTGCCCCTGCGGCCAGGAAAACACCGGATCGACCAGCAGCACCGCCAGGTAGTTCGCCACCACCATCTTCTTGAAAAGCCCTGTCAGGATCAGCACCACCGCCTCGGCCCGGAGGGCGGGACCGGGCGGCGCGGGCGCGTCGATCTGCGGCATGAAATCCGAGGCCCGCACGATCGGCCCCGCGACAAGCTGCGGAAAGAACGAGATGTAGAGCGCGACATCCGCCGGGTTCCGCCGGGGCTCGACCTCGCGGCGCGAGACGTCGACGACATAGCTGATCGCCTGGAAGATGTAGAAGGAAATCCCCACCGGCAGGATGATCCCCGCCCAGGCCATGTCGCGGCCAAGCCCCAGGGCCTCAAGCAGTTGCGCCAGCGAGAGCATGAAGAAATTGGCGTATTTGAAGACCGCGAGCACGCCCAGAAGCAAGGTGACCGACACCGCCAGCACCGGCCCGCGCAGGCCCGGCCGGTTGACCAGAAGGCCCGCCCCCCAGGCCAGCGCCGAGACCCCCGCCATCAGCAGGCAGAAGCGCGGATCCCAGGCGGCGTAGAAAAGATACGAGGCCGCGATCAGCATCCCCTTGCGCCAGCCGCTCCGCCCGTCGCAGGCCAGGTTCAAGGCCAGGACGACCGCGAAGAACAGCACGAACTCAAGCGTGGGGAAGACCATTACTGCAAGGCGGCGGCAAGCGTGTCGGCCTTGGCCGGTTGCAGGTCGGGATAGCGGCTTACCAGCGCATCCAGAATGCGGTCGGCGACCAGCCGATAGCCGGTGCCGTTGAAATGCGACCCGTCGCCGGTGCGGATCGTGGTCATCTGCCCGCCCAGTTCCACCGCCGTCACATATTGCCCCTCGGGCCCCGAGGTGAAGGCGGCAAGCGGCAGGTAAAGCGCCCCCGCCGCCTCGGCCTCGGCCTGGAACAGGGGCGGGATCATCTTCATATGCCGCCCCAGGGCGGCATTGCCGTCCGGCGCAGGCCCGAGCCACATCATCACCGCCCCGTTCTCGGCCGCCGTGGCCAGGATGCGCCGGGCCTCGGCCCGATAAGCGGCGGCCCAGCCCTCGGACCCGTAGGAGGCGCGATTGCCGGGCCGGGTGACGCCCTGCATGTCGTTGGCGCCGAAATGGCCCACCACGATATCGGGTTTCTCCGCGGCGGCCAGGGTGACGAAATTCGTCGGCCAGTCGTAGTAGTCCACCCGCGCCAGCCCGGTCGAGACCCGGCCCCGGTTGGTCACCCGCAAGGCCAGCCCGCGTTCCGCGGCCCGGGCGCGCAGCGCATCGGCAAACCCCTGCGAAAGGCTGTCGCCGATCACCATCAGATGGGCGGGGGCGGCCTCGGTGATCATCCGGCCCGGACGGCGCGGCACCTGGATGGCCGGGGTCTGGGCGACGGCGGTCTGTGCGGCATCGGTCTGGGCCGCATCGGTCGCCACCCCGGCGGCGGGAGCGGCGGTCGCAAGGCTCGCCCCCAGATCCTGGGCCGGCGCATTGGCGCAGGCCGACATCAGAAAGCCCAGCAGAAGAAAGCGGAAGATCGCCCGCATCATTGCAGCGCCAGCGACTTCAGGGTCGCCTCGGCATCCTTGGCGCGAAGCAGCGCCTCCACCTCGGGCAGGAAGGTTGCGGCGACCAGATCATACCCTTTCTCGGTGAAATGGATCAGGTCGCCCGCGCGCAACTGGGTCATGCGCCCGTCGATCTCGGCACTTTGCACGAAACCCTCGGTACCGAACTTGGTCGGCTCATGGGTGTCGACGAAACGCGCCGCCATTCCGCCCTGCCATTCGCCGGTCGCATCGGACTGGATCCCGCTGACCTCGACATACGAGGCTTCGAGCTTCGCATCCCCCACCACCGGCAGGCCCAGCCACCAGGTCGCGCCCGCCTGACCGGCCAGATGGTCGAGCAGGCTGTCCACCCGCCCGCCATAGGCCGATTTCCACGCCTCGGTGCCGAAGGTGGCGCGCCCGCCTTCGGTGCGCAGGGCGCGGATGTCATTGGCGCCGAACTGCACGATGACCAGATCCGCCGCCGCCACATCGCCGCCCAGGCTGTCCACCAGCCGCGCCGACCAGGTTTCGGGCGCGGTGACCGTCAGCCCGTCCGACACCCGCGTCACCCGATGCAGCGTCACGGTGGCGCAGCCCTGCCAACCCCGGAACAGCGATCCCCAGACCCCGTCGGCAAGCGAATCGCCCAGCACCGCCACCTCGGCGGGGGTCTGCGGGCAATAGATCCCGGCGGCGACGGGCGCGGCGGGCAGGGCCAGGCCGAGAGCCAGGCAAAGGATCGGCAGGGGGCTGCGGGTCGTCACGGTCTTTAGGTCCTTACTGGTTCAGGCTGTCGACATAGGCACGCACGGCGCGCGCGGTCGAGGGGCCGGCAATGCCATCGGCCCGCCCGCTGTAGACGCCAAGGTCACGCAGGTTCTGCTGCACGATCAGGATCACGCCCGAGGGGCGGTCGGAGAGCTGGTCGGTCAGCCGGGTGATCGCCACCGCATCCCCGGCCTCAAGCGCGCTCCACAGCAAAGCGGCGGCACGGGCGTGATCGGCCGGAACGGCGCGGCCCTGTTCGTAGATCTGGGCGAGGAAGGGCTGGGCGCGGACATAGCCCGCATCGACGGCCAGCCCCAGCCATTCCAGCGCCCTGGCCTCGTCCGGTTCGGTGCCGATGCCGCTTTGCAGGAAATAGCCAAGGAAGAACTGCGCGACGACATTGCCCTCTCCCGCGGCGCCCCGGGCGATCTCGACCGCCTCGGCGGCGCCATGGCCCGCCACCAGCTCGCGCGAGTAAAGCAGCATGAGGATCTCTTTCGAGAGCCAGTCGCCCCGTTCCGCCCCGGCCTGGGCGATCTCGGTGGCCGAGACCAGGTCGGGCGCGCTGCCGTCCGCCGGGGCGAAGCGCAGATAGGCGGCCAGGCCATGGGCCTCGGGCAGACCCGCCGCAACGCCTTCGTCGTAGATCGCAAGGGCCTGGGCATGCAGGCCCTCGGCCTGGTCGATCCGGGCGGCCACGACCTGAAGCTGGATGTTCGTCGGCAGTTCGGCCAGAGCGACGACGCAGGCCGCGCGTGCGGCGGGAATGTCGATATCGGTCAACTGGCGCGGCCCGCCCTGCTGCGGCAGGCCCGCCGCGACAAGACAGGGACCGATCAGGGTTTCGGCCTGACGCAATTCCTCGACCAGGGCCTCGGCCCCGGCGCGGCCCGCGCAGGTGGTGCAGCTTTCCAGCCATTCGGCCAGCGCGGCGCGGTCGCGACCGGCGGTGGCGGCCTCAAGCGCGGCGACCTCGGCCCGATAGGCCGCATCGGCCTCGATCTCGGCGATCAGGCTGCGGGCGCGGGCCACCTCGTCGCAGGCGACGCAGGTCTCGGCATAGGCGCGCAGCCCGTCCAGATCGCGGGCGGCCAGCGCAACCGCAAAGGCCTCGGCCTCGGCCTCGCGCGCGGCGGCCTTGGCGCGCAACGTGGCGATCAGGGTCTCGGCCTCGGCGCGGTCGGCGCAGATCCCGCAATTCGCCAGATAGATCTCAAGCCGTTCGGGCGTCTGGTCCTCCTTGATCTCGGCCCAGATCGAGGCTTCCAGATCGCGGGTGATACCGAACTGGCGCAGGCTGGCCAGCTTTTCGGTGAGTTCCGGCTCGCTGGGGCAGTAGATGCAGGAATCGAGGAAATTCTCGACCTTTTGCGCATCCTCGGAGCCCAGGAGGAATTTCGCCTCGAAGGTCTCGCGGTAAAGCTGGCTTTCCAGATCGGCCGAAAGCTCGGCCCCACCCGCGCGGGCGACCGGCGCGCCGGGATCGGCATCGGCGCGCACGATCAGCGCATAGGTGGCGTTGCATTCCGCCGCGCGGCGGCCCGGACGCTCCATCGCGGCCAGAAGCCAGGCCTCGGCCTCGGCGGCCGAGGTCTCGCCATCGCCGTCGCCGAAGGGCGCGCGGTCGGCCAGCCCGGCGATCAGCGCGACATCGGGCGCAAGGGCAAGCTGGCAGTTCGGCTCGCGCGTGCCGATCTCGGCCACGACCATGGCGAAACCCGCCCCCGAAACCGCCTGCTGGAAGGCCGAGACCTGGCCCGCGAACAGCCCGCCCGGATCGGCGAGATGGAAGATCGCCACCCGGCGATCCTCGGGCGCGACCGCCGCGACCAGGGCCCGCAGCCGGGCGCCGAAATCGGTCAGCGACAGGCTTTCCCCGCCCAGGGACAGCGACAGCCCGCCATTGCCCTGGCCGACCTCGGCCTCGATGCGCAGGAAAAGCTGGCCGGTGTTGCCGCCCAGATCCTCGGGCTCGGCCACAAAGGACGAGACCGAGGTCGAACGCAGCACGGCCGAGAGGAATTCGGCCTTGGCGGCCTCGACCTCGGGCAGGCGGGGCATGACCAGTTGCGAGATCCCGCCAAGGACCCCCGCGGCCTGCCCCGAGCCAAGGATGACCAGCCGGTCCGTCACCGGCGCCGCCACGGCGGCCGCGCCCGGATCGTCGGGTGTCTGGGCCGGAAGGGGATGGGGGAAGGTTCCGCCAAAGGCAAGCGCGACGCCCATGGCCGCAGTCAGAAAAGGCTTCCGCATCAGATATCTCTTTGCCGACAATCGCGCGAAGCTTAAGCCCGATCCGACGGCTGGCGCAATTGCCGATTCCCCTACCAGACGGCCGCAAAAGCGTTTTTGGCGCCTATTTCCGGCATTCGCATCCCGCGCCGGGCGGGCCCCGCAGGCCTAGTCGCGCGAAAGCCGCGCCGCCAGTTCGACATGGACCGACCAGCGGAACTGATCGACCACCTGCACCCAGTCCAGCCGGTAGCCACCCTGCGCAAGGATCCGCATGTCGCGCGCGAAGGTGACGGGGTTGCACGAGACCATGGCCACGACCGGCACCTTCGATCGCGCCAGCCGCAGCACCTGCGCCTCGGCGCCCGCGCGCGGCGGGTCGATCACCACCGCGCCGAACCCGTTCAACTCGTCCGGTTCGAGCGGGCGGCGGAACAGGTCGCGGGTCTCGGTCGTGACCTGTTTCAGCCCCGGCGTCCGCCGCGCGGCCCGCTCCAGCGCGCCGGTGAGCGCCGCCAGCCCCTCGACGCCATGGACCTCCATCGTCTCGGCCAGCGGCAGGGCGAAGGTGCCCATGCCGCAGAACAGATCCGCGATGCGCTTCTGGGGGCCAAGCGCCTCGCGCACCGCCGCCAGCAGCGCCGCCTCGCCCTCTGCGGTGGCTTGCAGGAAGGACCCCGGCGGCAACACCGCCCGCGCGGGCCCAAGCGCGACCAGCGGCTCATGGCGCAGGGCTACGGTCTCGCCCTCCCATGTCAGCCGCGCCAGGCCGAAGCGTTCGGCCAGCCGCGCCAGATCCATGCGCAGACCGGCATCCGCCGCCTTGCCGCCCCTGACGGAGACGTCGAGCCCGGTCAGGCTCTGGGTCACCGTCAGCGACACCTCGGTCGACCGCGAGCCGCCAAGCGCCACCAGCGCCTCAAGCGCGGGCAGCCCCGCCGCCAGATCCGGGTGGATCAAGCGGCACTCCGGCACCGGCACGATCAGGTCGCGCCCCCGGGCGTGGAACCCCAGTTGCACGCCGCCCTTGGTGCGCCGCCCGGAAAACACCGCCCTGCGGCGCGAGCGCGCGGGCGAGGTCGCGACGCCTTCGCGCACCGGAAACCCAAGCTCGGGCGCCTCAAGCCCCTGGCCCGCCAGCGCCTGGCGCACCACCTCGGCCTTCCAGCCCGCCACGAAAGGCTCGGCGGCATGTTGCAACTGACAGCCGCCGCAGGCGCGCGCATGGCTACAGGCCGGGCGCACACGGGCCGGGCTGGGGGTCAGGATCCGCACCTCTTCCAGCCGGTCGCCGTTCAGCCGACCCTCGACCTCCTCGCCCGGCAGGCAGGACGGGACGAAGACCGCTCCCTCGGGCCCCGGCGCGATGCCGTCGCCGTGATGGCCCAGCCGCTCGACCACCAGCCTCATTGCGCGGCGGCCCCGCTTTCGGGCCCGTCCTCTTCGTCGGTGACGATGAAGCCGCCGGACTGGCGCTTCCAGTAGCGGGCATAGACGCCGTCGCGGGCGATCAGCGCCTCATGGCTGCCCTGTTCGACGATGCGGCCCTGTTCCATGACGATGATCCGGTCCATCTCGGCGATGGTGGAAAGCCGGTGGGCGATGGCCAGCACGGTCTTGCCCTGCATCACCCGGCGCAGCGCCTCCTGGATCGAGGCCTCGACCTCGCTGTCGAGCGCGGAGGTCGCCTCGTCCAGCACGAGGATCGGCGCGTCCTTGAGAAAGGCCCGGGCCAGCGCGATCCGCTGGCGCTGCCCGCCCGAGAGTTTCACCCCCCGCTCGCCCAGGAAGGCGTCATAGCCCTTGCGGCCCTTGTCGTCCTGCATGGTGACGATGAAGTCATGGGCCTCGGCCGCGCGGGCGGCGGCGATCATCTCGGCCTCGGTCGCATCGGGGCGGCCGTAAAGGATATTGTCGCGCGCGGTGCGGTTGAACATGGCGGTTTCCTGGGTGACCATGCCGATCTGGCGGCGCAAGGATTCCTGCGTCACCTCGCGCACGTCCCGGCCATCGACCAGCACCCGGCCCGATTCCGCATCGTAAAGCCGCAAGAGCAGCGAGACCAGCGTCGACTTCCCCGCGCCCGAGGCGCCGACGATGCCGATCCTTTCGCCCGGGCGGATCGCCAGGTCGACGCCGCTGATTCCGCCCCGGCGCCCGCCATAGGCGAAACTCGCATGCTCATAGGTGACCGCGCCGCGCACCCGGTCGAGCACGCGCGCATCGGGCCCATCGGCCAGGGCATGGGGCACGGCCAGCGTGTCCATCGCATCCTCGACCTCGCCGACCGAGGTGTAGATCCCCATCAGCGTGAAGCTGACCCAGCCCGACATCTGCGCCAGCCGGATCGCGATCGCCCCCGCCGCCGCGATGGCGCCCGGCGTCGCCGCGCCCTCGGTCCACATCAGCACCGTGCCGCCGATCAGCAGCACCGGCAGCACCCCCGCCAGCGTCATCAGCGACAGCCGGAACCAGGTCGAGATCTCGCCGAATTCCAGCGCACGGTCGCGGAAAACCTGCATCGCATCCAGCGCCACCCGGTCCTCATGCGCGGCATGGGCGAAAAGCTTCACCGTCTTGATATTGGTGATCGTGTCGACGACCTGGCCCGAGACCATCGCCCGCGCGCCCGCCCGCGCGGCGGAATTCTCGCGAATGCGGGGCATGAAGAAGCGGATCAGGCCGATATAGGCGAGAAGCCACAGCCCCAGCACAGCGGCGATCCGCCAGTCGATGGCAAAGAGGAACACCACCGATCCGATCACCGAGGCCAGCGCGAAGGTCACCGTATTGATCAGTTCGGTCGCGGTATCGGTCACGGCGCGGGCGGCCTGCATCTGCTTTTGCGCGATGCGACCGGCGAAATCGTTGTCGAAGAAGGTCACCGGCTGGCCCAATGTCCAGCGATGCAGGCGGCTGAGCACCAGCGGCAGCACATTCGGCGCGACGGCGATCGAGTTCGAGGCCGAGGCCAGCCCGAAGGCCAGCGGCCGGGCCAGCAGGTAAAAGGCGCAAAAGCCTATCATCAGCAGGGCGTGGTCGCTGAAGAAGCGCGAAGGGTCCGCCCCGGTCACCGCATCGACCACCCAGCCCAGGATGGTCGCCGAAAACACCTCGGTCGCGCCCGCCACCGCCGAGACCCCCGCCGCGACCCACAGCGCGGGCCAGGAGCCGCGCAGGCTCCAGCGGAAGAAGGCGCCCAGGGTCGTCGGGGGCGGGCCGTCCGCCGGACGGAAGGCATCGACGACCTCGCCCAGACGTTGCACGATGCTCATTGCGTTTCGGCCTCCAATCCGATGAAGCCACCCGATTGCCGCGCCCAGAACCGGGCGTAAAGCCCGCCCTGCGCCAGCAGTTCGGCATGGCTTCCCTCTTCCGCGACGCGCCCGGCATCCAGAACGACGATCCGGTCCATCTCGGCGATGGTGGAAAGCCGGTGCGCGATGGCGATCACGGTCTTGCCCTGCATCACCCCATAAAGCGCGGCCTGGATCGCGGCCTCGGCCTCGCTGTCGAGCGCCGAAGTGGCCTCGTCCAGGATCAGGATCGGCGCGTCCTTCAGGATCACCCGCGCCAACGCCACCCGCTGGCGCTGGCCGCCCGAAAGCTTGACGCCGCGTTCGCCGACATGGGCGTCATAGCCCTTGCGGCCCTGCGGATCCTCCAGCCCAAGGATGAATTCATGCGCATCGGCCCGGCGGGCGGCGGCGATCATCTCTTCCTCGGTGGCGTCGGGACGGCCGTAAAGCAGGTTGTCGCGGACCGAGCGGTGCAGAAGGCTGGAATCCTGCTGCACCATGCCGATATGGCGGCGCAGGCTGTCCTGGGTGACCCGGGCGATATCCTGGCCGTCGATCATGATCCGCCCGGATTCGGGATCGTAGAACCGCAGCATCAGCTTGACCAGCGTCGACTTCCCCGCGCCCGAGCGCCCGACCAGCCCGATCTTCTCGCCCGGACGGATCCGCAGCGAGACGTCCTGCAGCCCCCCGGCCTCGCGCCCGTAATGGTGGCTGACGGAATCGACCTCGATCAGCCCCTCGCGGAAGGCCAGCGGCTTTGCGCCGGGGACATCGACCAACTGGATCGGCTGGGCGATGGTCTCCATCCCCTCCTGCACGACGCCAAGCGCCTGCACCAAGGACGAGAACGCCCACATGATCCAGTAGGTCATGTTGTTGAGCCGCAGGACCAGCGCCGAGGCCGCCGCGACCGTGCCCACGCTGGCCGCCCCCTGCAGCCACAAAAGCACCGCCCAGCCGATCACGGCGACGATCAGGAAGCCGTTCAGCAACGTCAGCCACAGGTCCATGCGGGTGATGATCCGCATTTCGGTCATGAAGGTCTGGCGTGCCGTCTCGATCGATTCTCTGGCATAGTCCAGCTCGCCCGAATGATGGGCGAACAGCTTCACCGAATGGATGTTGGTATAGGCATCGACCACCCGCCCCGTCACCGCCGAGCGCGCGTCCGAGCTTGCCTTGGCGGCCGGACCGGCACGGCGGATGGTCCAGCGCACCAGCCACAGGTAAAGCCCCAGCCAGATCAGCAGCGGCAACAGAAGGCGCGGATCGGCCCCCGCCAGCATGATCCCCGCGCCGACGATGGTGACGCTGGCGAAGGCCACCGCGTCGAAGGTCTGGAACACCGCGTCCCCGGCGGCGGGCGGCGTCTGCATGATGCGGTTGGCGATGCGGCCCGCGAAATCGCTTTCGAACCAGCCGACCGGCTGGCGGATCACATGGGCATGCGCGCGCCAGCGGATCATCGTGCCGAAATTGGGCAGGATGGTGTTGTGCAACAGCGCCACGTTCCCGACCATGATCAGCGGGCGCAGGAACAGGACGCCGAGCGCGACCGCCGCCACCTCGGCGCCATGCGCGGCCATGAAGGCGGCGGCCCCGGTCTCGGCCAGCAGATCGACCAGCCGCCCCAGATACCATATCAGCGCGACGTCGAGGAAGGCCGCCAGGATCGACAGAACTGCCGTCACCGCAAAGACCTTGCGGAACGGGCGGATATAGACCTTCAGGAATGGCCAGAGCCTGCGCGGCGGCGTGTCGGTTGCCTCGTGGGGGGCATAGGGGTCCACGAGGGTCTCGAAAAAGCGGAACATGTTCTCACCCGGAATTGCCCCGGGCCTATAGCGGGTTTTCGGGGGGAAGGAAATCTGTGCCCAGAAGTTCCGCCTTGCCGGGCCGAAGCCCGTCGGCCAGCCAGGCGGTCTCAAGCCGCTTCAGCGCGGCGCCCAGGGCGGGGCCGGACAGCCCGGGCAGGTCGGCGGCGCGCAGGGGAAAGACCGCGGATGCGCCGCGCCGGATTTCGGCCTGCCAGCCCTCGGGCGGCGGGGTGCCGGTCAGCGCGGCGCGGGCAAGGATGGCCGCGGTCGCGCCCTGGATACCGTCGCGCCAGCCCAGTTCGGCCGGGGCGGCCCCGTCGCCGATGCCACGCCGGATCGCGGCAAGGGCGGCGGCCTCGGCCCGCGACAGGCGCAGCCGCGCGGCGGTATCCTCGCCTCCCAGCACGGCCAGGCGGCCACGCCAGTCCGGCGCGTCTTGGGGCCCCAGGGCGGCCTCAAGATGCACCAGAACCGGCAGGGCGCGCGCATCGGCGCCGGGCAGCGCCCGCGCCAGCACACCCGCCGCCGCCATCGCCGCAACGGCGGGCGCGGGATCGGGGGCGGCCAGAAGCTTGCGCATCTCGGCCCCCACCCTCTCGCGCGAGAGCCGGTCGATCCCCTCGGCCAGCGCGGCGCAGGCGGCCAGGCCCTCGGGGTCGGGTCCCTCGGCCGGATCGCCATACCAGGCCAGAAAGCGGAAGAAGCGCAGGATGCGCAGGTGGTCCTCGCGGATACGGTCCTCGGCCCGGCCGACGAAGCGCACCCGGCGCGCGAGCGTATCGGCCAGCCCGCCCAGCGGGTCGACCACGGTGCCGTCCGCCGTGGCGTAAAGCGCGTTCATCGTCAGGTCGCGGCGCAGGGCGTCTTCCTCGATCCGGTCCGAGAAGACGACGCTCGCGCGCCGCCCGTCGGTCTCGACATCGCGGCGGAAGGTGGTGACCTCATGCGGCGCGCCGCCCGCGATCACCGTCACCGTGCCATGCTCGACCCCGGTCGGCACCGCGCGCAGCCCCGCCGCGCGCGCAAGCGCCATCACCCGTTCGGGCCGCGCATCGGTCGAGATGTCGATATCCGCCACCGGCTGGCCGAGAAGCGCGTTGCGCACGCAGCCGCCGACGACATAGGCCCGGTGCCCGGCCCCGGTCAGCAGCGAAAGCACCGACTGGGTCCCGGCCCGTGCCAGCCAGTCACCCGCGATCTTCATGCTTCCCCGCCCCCTGCCCCGCCATGCCACGCAGGATGCGCGCGGTCGCGCCCCAGATGTAATAGGGCCCCCAGGGCAGGGTATAGTAATGCCGCCATTGCCCCAGCCAGCGCCGCCTTTCGACCAGGTAATGCGCCGGATCCAGCGCATGGGCCAGCGGCAGGTCGAAGATCTCGTCGACCTCGCCCGCCTCGGGCCGGGGGCGGAAGGCCCCCTCGATCACGCCCAGGACGGGGGTGACGAGGAAGCCCGTCACCGTCTCATGCGCGGGAAGCCGACCGAGAAGGCGCACCGAATCCGGGGAAAGCCCGATCTCCTCATGCGCCTCGCGCAGGGCGGCGGCCTCGGCCGAGCCGTCCTCGGCCTCGACCTTGCCGCCGGGAAAGGCGACCTGCCCCGGATGGTGACGCAGATGGGAGGCGCGCTTGGTCAGGATCAGCCGCCCGCCCGCCGGTCCGGGCAGCACCGGCACCAGCACGGCGGCGGGGCGCAGCCTTCTGCCCTCGGGCAGGCGGATGCCGGGGTTCAGGTCGTAGTCCGACGAGGCCGCGCCGCCCCGCATCAGGGCGGCGCGCAATTCCGTCTCAACCGGCGGCATCCGCGCCCTCGAAGCCCAGGGTCTTCGGATCCAGCACGTAATGCGCCCCGCAGAACTGGCAATCGGCGGTCACATTGCCTCTCGCATCGGTCATATGGGCGATGTCCTTCTGCGAATAGATCGACATGGTGTTGCGCACCTTCTCTTCCGAGCAGGAGCAGCCGAACCGCGTCGGCTGGGCGTCGAAGACCCGGGGCACCTCTTCATGGAACAGCCGCACCAGAAGATCGGTGGGCGTGACCGAGGGGCCGATCAGCTCTTCGGGTTCGACCGTGTCGAGCAGGATGTTCACCCGGCTCCAGTCCTCGGAGGCGGCGCCCGACAGGATGTCGGCATGGGTCAGAAGCCCGCCCTCGCCCGAGCCCGCCTCGGCCGCGACGCCGCCGGTCTGCGGCATGTGCTGAAGCATCACGCCGCCCGCGCGCCAGTCGGCCCGCGCGCCCTTGTCGCGCTCCCTGTCGCGCTCGCGCCCGAAGGCCAGGGAAAACCGGGTGGGCAGTTGCTCGGATTGCGCGAAATAGCTTTCGGCGCAGGCCGACAGGCTGCCGCCCGCGATCGGGGTGAAGCCCTGATAGGGCAGCATCCCCTGGCCCTGGTCCAGCATCACCGCCAGATACCCCTCGCCGATCAGGTCGAAGGGCGTGTCGGTCTCGTGCAGGCGCTCTTCGTCATAGCTGGCATAGGCGCGGATCAGCGCGGGCTCGCCCTCGTCCGAGGGGCCGTAGTAATCGGTCGCGATCAGCCGGGCCGGGCCCTTGCCGCGCACCTGCAGCGACAATTTCCAGCGCAGCTTGATGCTCTGGCCGATCAGCGCGGTCAGAAGCGCCATCTCGGCCACCAGCGCCTCGATGGTCTCGGGGTAGTCGTGCTGGGCAAGGATCTGGTCCAGCGCGCCGTCAAGCCGCGCCACCCGGCCCCGGATGCCCGAGCGGTCAAGCTGAAAGGGAAGGACGCTGTCGTCCCATGCGAGTTTGGAGCCGATGGCCATTTCGGGGGTTTCCTTGGTCTGCCGGGTCTGGCAAGTCATGCGGGCAATTCGCGTCTATATAGACGCTGACACTTCCCCCACCAACCCCCCCCCACCTTGCGTTTACGGGCGGGATCCAGGCATCCAGGGCGCCAGGCCATGTCGCAGCGTATCGCCACCTCGCGCCTTCCGGGCATCCGTCGCTTCGGCGAGCCGGTGAAACCGGGGCAAAGCTATCGCCGCCGCCCCGGCGTCTATGCCGTCCTGCTGGCGGGCGACCATATCCTGACGACGTTCCAGGAAGCCCCGGTCCCCGAGTTCCAGCTTCCCGGCGGCGGGATCGACCCGGGCGAGCATCCGATCAGCGCCCTGCACCGCGAGGTGATCGAGGAAACCGGCTGGAAGATCGCGCCCCGGCGCCGGATCGGCACCTTCCGCCGCTTCACCTTCATGCCGGAATACGATTTCTGGGCCGAGAAGATCTGCACCATCTACCTGGCCCGCCCGGTCATGCGACTCTCTGCCCCGACCGAAGCCGGGCACAGCGCGGTCTGGCTGCCGGTCGAGGAGGCGCTGGTGCGGCTTGGCAATGCGGGCGACCGCGCCCTGCTGGCCGAGACACTGCGCCAGACCGGCGGCTGAGGCGGGCGGCTGAGGCGGGCCGCGCATCACCCCGGGCCTCCCTTCGGGCCGAGATAGTCCAGCATGAGCGCCGAGACATCGTCGGGAAAGGCCCCGGTCCCGGCGAAATCGGTCAGGCACCAGACCAGCGCCTCCAGAAACTCGCCGCTCTCCAGCGCGGCAAGGCGCAGGATCAGGTCGGCAAGCCCGGCCTCGCCCAGATCGGCGCCCGCCCGGCCCGGACATTCGGTGATGCCGTCCGACACCAGGAACAACCTGTCGCCGGGGGCAAGCGAGAATTCGACCTCGTCGAAACCGGCCTCGGGGATCAGGCCGATGGGCAGGCCGCCCGCCCCCACCCGCTCGATCCCGCCATCGGCGCGGATCACCATCGGATGCGGATGCCCGGCCTGCGCCAGCCGCACCCGGCCGCTGTCCAGCTCGATCTCGGCATAGGCCATGGTGAAATATTGCTCGACCTGGATTTCGTCGAGCATGAGCCGGTTGAACGCCCCCGCCAGCTCGGCCGGCCCCCGCACCGTCCGTGCCCCGCCCGGCATCTGGCGAAAGGCCAGGTTCTGTTCGACCGAGCCGGAAAGATAGGCCGCAAGCCGCGCCGTCATCATCGCCGAGGCCACGCCATGGCCCGAAACATCCACCGAATAGACCGCCGCCCGGCTGTCATCCAGCCGGAACGCCCCCACGAGATCGCCGCCGACATGGCCCGAGGCCCGGATCAGCATCGACGCCCTTGCCGCGCCGAAATCGCGATGCCGGTCGCGCAGTAGGGTCTGCTGAAGCTTCCTCGCCTCGATCAGGTCGCGGTCGAGCGCGTCGTAAAGCCTGCGCTGCTCGGCCAGCGCCTCGGCGACCTGGCGGTTGCGCTCGACCAGTTGGGCCTGCATCGACAGGATGCGTTCTCCGGCGCGCAGGCGGGCGCGCAATTCTCCGGCGCTGACCGGCTTGGTGGCGAAATCATCCGCCCCCGCCTCAAGCCCGAGCGCGATCTCGGCGCGTTCGGATTTCGAGGTCAACAGGATGAAATAGCCATAGCCCTCGCGGGGCAGCGCCCTGAACCTGCGGCAGAATTCCACGCCGTTCATGCCCGGCATCATCCAGTCGGAAATCACGAGATCGACCGGCTGGGCCGCGCAGAGTTCCAGCGCCTCTTCGGCGGTGGCGGATTGGGCCACCTCATGCCCCATGCGGCGCAAGAAGACGGCCAGAAGCTGGCGCTGCGCCCGGCTGTCGTCGACGACCAGCACCCGCAGCGGCGCGGCGGGGGCAAGCCCGGCATCTGTCATTCTTCGGGCACCCTGCACCTGCACCACCTGCGTCACCACGACCCCCGCCGCAGCCCCAGACTGGCGCAGCCGGGTTAAGATTGGGTTTCGGGCCGCCGCCTCATCGCCGGCGCGGGATGCAGAGATTCCAACGCCCGGGTTTCCGCCCGGGGATAGCGCCGCGAATCGGCCGGGGGACGCGGGCCTAGTTGTCCTGTTCGAGCCGGGCGCGCAATTCGCGCAGCACCGGCAGGACGGCGCGCACCCGGTCGGCGCCAAGCGCCTCGACCACATCGGCGATCATGGGGGAAACCGCGCTGACCGCCGCATCCCGCGCCGCCCGCCCCGCCGGGCTGATCGCGACGAATTTCTGCCGCGCATCGTCCCAATCCGGGCGGATATGGATGTGACCGGCCCATTCCAGCCGCGCCAGCGTATTGGTCATCGCGCCGCGGGTGACGTGGAAGGCGCGGGCCAGTTGGGCCGGCGTGCGCTCGTCGCCCACCCGGGCAAGGTGGTTCAGCACGGAAAACTGCGACAGTTCCATCCCGCGCGGCAGGGCCTTTGAGATCCGGTTGCGCGCAAGCTGGTCAGCCATGAACAGCTCGCCGAACAGCGCGACGGCGATATCGTCGAAACGCTCGCCCGTCATGGCCCCTCGAAGGCGCGGTCGTGATCGAGGGAGGGCACCCGGCCCCGGGCGCGGTCCACGGCCTCCGGGTCGAGATCGACGAAGGTCACGCCCGGCTCGGTGCCGCCATCGGCGAGGACCTCGCCCCAGGGCGCCACGGCCAGCGAATGGCCCCAGGTGCGCCGCCCCTTGCCATGGGATTCCGCATGAAAGCCGGTCTGGGCCGGGGCCAGCACGAAGCAGCCGGTCTCGATGGCGCGGGCGCGCAACAGCACCTCCCAATGCGCGGCGCCGGTGATGTGGTTGAAGGCAGCGGGCACGGCCAGGATCCGTGCTCCGGCCTGGGCGAGGCGGCGGTAGAGATGCGCAAAGCGCAGATCGTAGCAGACCGAAAGGCCCAGCGTGCCGAAATCGGTCTCTGCCGTCACCGCCCGCGCGCCGGGCCGGTAGCCCGCGCTTTCGCGGTAGACCTCGGTCTCGGACACGTTCACGTCGAACATGTGGATCTTGTCGTAGCGCGCCCGGACCGTGCCATCCGGCCCGATCAGGAAAGAGCGGTTGGCGAAGCGCCCGTCCGCATCGCCGCTGACCAGGCCCAGCGAGCCGATCAGCAGCCAGATCCCGGCCTGTTCCGCCGCCGCCCGCAGCGCGGCCAGCGTCTCATCCCCGGCCTCGGGCCGGTAGACCGAGGCCTGGTGGCTGCGGCTTGAGGAAAGACAATTCGTCATCTCGGGCGTCAGCACGAAACGCGCGCCCCCCTCGACCGCCTGGCGCAGATGGTCCAGCGTGGCGACCAGATTGGCCGCCGGATCGTCGGTGACGTTGAGCTGGAGGAGAGCCGCCCGGATCATGCCGACAACAGCGCGTCGAGCCGCCCCTCGCGCTCGATCTCATGCAGATCGTCCGAGCCGCCGACATGGATGTCGCCGATGAAGATCTGCGGCACGGTGCGGCGGCCCTGCGCCCGCCGGGTCATGGCCGCGCGCAATTCGGGGTCGGCGCTGACGTCGATCTCGGTGAAGGCCACGCCCTTGCGCGTCAGCAGGCGCTTGGCCGCAAGGCAATAGGGGCAGAAGGGCGTGGTATAGATCTCGACGGCTCTGGTGGCGGAAGTCATGGCGCATATCCCTTGTTCGCGGCGAACTATAGGGATTTACGGCTCTTTCGCAACGCGTGCGAGGCTGAGGACCAGCACCGAGGCCGCGCCCGCGTCATGGCAGGCCTCGGTCGCGGCGGCGAAGGTCGCGCCCGAGGTCATGACATCGTCGACGATCACCACCTCCCGCCCCTTCAGCCGGGCCGCGCGCCGGGGATGCACGGTGATCGCGCCCGCCATATTTTCGAACCGGCCTTCGCGCGTGCGGCCATCCTGCGAGCCGGTGAAGCGGGGCCGCCGCAGCGCATCAACGCAATGTTCCAGCCCCGCCGCCCGCGCCAGCGCGGCCGAGACCAGCGCCGACTGGTTGTAGCGCCGCCGGATCAGCCGCCGCCAATGCAGCGGCACCGGCACCACCAGCATCTCCGGCCGCAGCAGCGGCCCCGCCGCGCGCCGCAGCCATTCGGCGGCGGGCCGCGCCAGATCCAGCCGGTCGCCATGTTTCAGCGCCAGCACCAGCTTGCGCCCGTTGTCACGGTAATGCAGCGCCGCCCGCCCCGCCTGCCAGGGCCGGTCATGGCCGAGGCAGTCGTCGCAGACCACGCCCGGCCCGGCCTCGTCCGGCTGTCCGGGCAGCGGGATCCCGCATTTGTCGCAAGTCAGGCCCGAGATGAAGGGCGTGTCGCGCCAGCAGTCGGGACAAAGACCGAATTCGCTGTCGACCAGAGCGCGGCACAGCAGGCATTGCGGCGGGTAAAGCGCGGTGATCAAGGCTTGCATATTCATCCCGCCCTCCTATGGTCGGCCGCCATGGCCGCATCCCCCGCCCCCCCCGGCACCGCGCCGAAGCTGACCGACCGCAAGGCGCTGGACGCCCGGCGCGCCCGCGCCCGGCGGATGGGCCCGGCCAATCCCGCGCTGTTCCTGCACCAGGACGCCATCGACGAGGTGCAGTGGAGACTGAGTTCGGTTAACAGAACCTTTACGTCGCTGGCGATCGTCACCGGATTTCCCGATCTGTGGCAATCCGCCTTTCCCGAGGCGCGCATCGTGCCTGACGAGACCATTCTCGACTTCGCGCCCGGGGCCCATGACGCGGTGATCCATGCCATGGCGCTGCACTGGGCCGACGATCCGGTCGGGCAGATGGTGCAGGCCCATCGCGCGCTTCGCCCCGACGGGCTTTTCCTGGCGATCTTTCCCGGCGGGCGCACGCTGCACGAATTGCGCGCCAGCCTTGCCGAGGCGGAGGCCGAGGTCTCGGGCGGCCTTTCCCCCCGCGTCCTGCCCATGGCCGAGATCCGCGAGGTCGGCGCCCTCTTGCAGCGCGCGGGCTTTGCCCTGCCGGTGGCCGACAGCGCGACGCGCGAGGTCAGCTACCGCAGCGCCCTGCACCTGATGGCCGACCTGCGCGCCATGGGCGAAACCAATGCGCTGGAGGCCCGGCTGCGCCGCCCGGTCGCGCGCGCGCTGTTCTCCCGGGCGGCGCAGATCCACGCGCAGGCCTTCCCGGCCGAGGGCGGGCGAATCCTCGCCACCTTCGAGATGCTGTGCCTGACCGGCTGGACCCCGCATGAAAGCCAGCAAAAACCCCTGCGTCCGGGATCGGCCGCCCATCGGCTGGCCAGCGCGCTGAATGCGACAGAACACCGCCTGCCCCCGGACGGGCGCAACGGTTGACCCCGGGCGCGAGTGGTTTATCTCGGTCCTGTCAGCCAGAAGGAGCGCGCGAGATGACCGACGGAGCCAAGACGTCAGACCCTGTCCCGGCCGGACATCCCGCCATCAAACCGCCAAGGATCGGAGTGCTTCTGGCCAATCTGGGCACGCCCGACGGCTATGACTACTGGTCGATGCGGCGCTATCTGAACGAGTTCCTGTCGGACAAACGGGTGATCGACTATCCGTCGTGGAAGTGGCAGCCGATCCTTCAGACCATCATCCTGACCAAGCGGCCTTTCGCCTCGGGCGCGAACTACAAGCTGATCTGGAACGAAGAGCTGGGCGAATCGCCCCTGATGACGATCACCAAGGCCCAGACCCGCGCCTTGGCCCAGACGCTGACTGAGCGCCACGGCGATGCGGTCATGGTCGATTTCTGCATGCGCTACGGCAATCCCTCGACCGAATCGAAGCTGCGCGCCATGGTCGAGGCCGGTTGCACCAAGATTCTGTTCTTCCCGCTTTACCCGCATTACGCGGGCGCGACCTCGGCCACGGCGAACGACCAGTTCTTCCGCGCGCTGATGAAGGAAAAGCGCCAACCCGCCGTGCGGACCGTGCCGGAATATTTCGCCCATCCGCTGTATATCGAGGCGCTGGCCGCTTCGGTCGAGACCGCCTATGCCGCGCTGCCGACCCGGCCCGACAAGCTGGTCGTCAGCTACCACGGCATGCCGAAACGCTATCTGGAAGAGGGCGACCCCTATCACTGCCAGTGCCAGAAAACCTCACGCCTGCTGCGCGAAAGGCTGGGCTGGCCGAAAGAGGCGCTGGACACCACCTTCCAGTCGGTCTTCGGCCCCGAGGAATGGCTCAAACCCTATACGGTCGAACATGTGGCGGAACTGGCGAAGGCGGGGATGAAGAACATCGCCGTGATCGCGCCCGCCTTCTCGGCCGATTGCATCGAGACGCTGGAAGAGATCGAGGGCGAGATCCAGGAGAGCTTCCACCACGCCGGGGGCGAGAACTTCACCTATATCCCCTGCCTCAACGACCAGCCCGCCCATATCCATGCGCTGGCGACGGTGATCGACGAGAATCTGGCCGGGTGGCTGGCGCCGCGCTGAGGCGCGGCCTTGCAGCCCAGGCCTGCCATCGCGGCGGGGGCGGATCCGTTCCAACGCTCCGGGATGGGTCGGCCGGGGCCGCAAGGCGGCAGGCCGATTCCCGCGGGCGTCAAAGGCGCGGACCCGCGTGCGAAACCCCCGCCCCGGATCCGGCTTGCGCAAAAGAAAAGGACGGCAGATCGCTCTGCCGTCCTTTCCTGAACGATAGCGTCCAGCTCAGCTCGCGGCAGCCGCGATGACGAGCAGGAGCAGCAGCGGAACGACGACGCCAGCGGACGACGACGAGGTCGACTGCTTGATCACTTCCGGCTCGATTTGCGGTTCGACGAAACCACCGGCGAAAGCCGACGAAGCGGCGACCGAAAGCGCGGCGGCGAGCGCGATTTTCTTCATAGTAACCTCCAGATATCGCATGCCATCAGTTGTTGCAGAGGTGACGGCACGCACCCAAGACTGTCCTCGTATAGCCTTCTAAAGCAGCCCGTCGGGGAAATTGCAATCCGGCTCTTTGGGGTGGGTCTGGCTTCGATGAAATGTCGTCAAATTAGCAACACTTGCGCCCCGACCCCGACCATCTCGAACAACTCTTCGACATGCTCGTTGTAAAGCCCGATGCAGCCGTTCGACGACTTGCGGCCGATCTTGCGGGTGTCATGGGTGCCATGGATGCGGTAATAGGTCCAGCTCAGATAAAGCGCCCGCGTTCCCAAGGGGTTATCTGGCGACCCGCCTTCGACCACATCGGGCCATTCCGGGTTGCGCTCCTTCATCGAAGGGGTCGGACGCCAGGTCGGATTGACCACTTTCTGCACGACTTCGGTGCGGCCCAGCCGGGTCAGGTCGTCGGAAAGCGGGACCGAGGTCGGGTAAAGCCGGTAGACCGACTGGTCCGCCGACCAATAATGCAGCGCGCGCGAGGTGATATCGACCAGGATCGCGCCCCCGCGCGTGTCGTTGAAATAGCCGCGCCAGTCCAGCATGCGAAAGCTCGACGCGTTGTTGCGCACGACATCCTGCGCCATCGCGGGCAGCGCGCCGGTCGCGGCGGCGGCGCCCAAGGCGGCGGCCCCGCCCAGAAGCGCGCGGCGGTTCAAGGCCTTCTCACTCATCCCGATGCTCCTCATGGGCTTCCCGGCTTGCAGCCCGCCGGTGTCTTTATCCACAGCCTGTCTACGCCTTTTGGCCCGCTCGCGCAAATCAAACGCCCGTAAACAGGCGCGGGCAGGACGGGATTGGTTTGCCAGAAGGCTGCGGTTTCGGTAAAGGAAAGGTCACAAAATCCGGTCATCGAGCCCATGGAACTGGAAAAAACAATGAACAGACGCGCATTCGTGCTGCTTCTTCCCGCGCTGATTCTGACAGGCTGCGTCGCGGGGGGTGATGCGGCGACCGTCCAGCTTGGCCCCGACGGCCGACCGATTCCCCGCGTCTATCGCATCACCCCCGACATCGCCGCGCAGATTCCGTTCCGCTTCCTCGATTCGATCAATACCCTTCGCGGCGCGCGCGGCCTGACGCCCCTGGCCTACAGCAGCCATCTGAACGCCGCCGCCGAGACCCATTCGCGCGACATGTCGATGCAGAACCGGCCCTGGCATTTCGGATCGGACGGTTCCTCCCCCCTCACCCGGGTGCAGCGGACCGGCTATCCCGGGCGGCTGGCGGGCGAGCTGATCTCGGAAACCTACCAGACCGAGCTTGAGACGCTTTCGGTCTGGATGCAGGCGCCCGACCAGCGTGCGGTGATCATGGATCCTGCGGCGCGCGAGCTTGGCCTGGCCTGGTATCAGGAAGAGAACGGCAAGATCTGGTGGACCATGGTCACCGGCAGCTAGGCCGCGTTCGGGCCGGGCATGGCGAACGCAAGGGGCTGGTCGGCGATTGAACAATCCCCTGCGTTTTCTATGCTGATCCGCAGATGGCCCGGCGGCATCGCGGCAAACCGGCCGGTCCGCTTCGGACCGTGGGAGCCGCCATGACCCTCAGCATCGACCTCAACAGCGATATCGGCGAAAGCTACGGCGCCTGGGTGATGGGCGACGATGCCGCCATGCTGGGGCTGGTCAGTTCTGCCAATATCGCCTGCGGCTTCCATGCCGGCGATCCGCTGACGCTGCGCCGCACCCTGGCCGAGGCCGTGCGGCGGGGCGTGGCGATCGGGGCGCATGTCTCCTACCCCGACCGGGTGGGGTTCGGGCGCCGCCCGATGGAGCTCTCCAGCGAGGAGCTGACCGCCGATGTGATCTATCAGATCGGCGCGTTGCAGGGCCTTGCGCGGGCGGCGGGCGGGTGCGTCGGCTATGTCAAGCCGCATGGCGCGCTTTACAACACCATCGCCAGCGATGCCCGCCAGGCCGATGCGGTGATCGCCGCCATTCGCGAAATCGACAATTCGCTGCCGCTGATGGGACTGGCGGGCAGCGCGGGCCTCTTGCGCGCGCAGGCGGCGGGGCTTGCGACCATGGGCGAGGCGTTCGCCGACCGCGCCTATGAGGCGGAGGGGGCGCTGGTCTCGCGTCGCGCGCCGGGGGCGGTTCTGCACGACCCGGCCCTGATCGCCCGCCGCATGGTCCGGCTGGTGCGCGAGGGCGTCGTCGAGGCCATCGACGGCACCCCCCTGCGGATCGCCGCGGGCAGCATCTGCCTGCACGGCGACAGCCCCGATGCAGTGGCGATCGCTCGCCACCTGCGCGCGGCGCTTCTGGCAGAAGGGATCGCCATCGCGGCTTTCGCCTCGCCAGGGCCCGCGCGATGAGCCTGCGGTTCCTGCCGGTCTCGCCCCGGGCGCTTCTGGTCGAACTGCCGGATCTGGAGCGCGTGCTGGCGCTGCACCAGGCGCTGACCCGCGATCCGGTGGCGGGCCTGGCCGAGACGATCCCGGCGGCGCGGACGTTGATGATCCGCACCCTGCCCGGGCATCCAGCCGACGGGGCCCTGGCCGCTGCGGTCGCGGCGCGCCTGCCCGAGGACGGCAGCGCGCGCCTCACCCCCACGGGCCCGCCGATAGAGATCCCGCTGCGCTACGATGGCGAGGATCTGCCCGGGGTCGCCGCCCTCATGGGCCTGAGCACAACCGAGGTGATCGCCGCGCATCAAGACACGGTCTGGCAGGTAGGATTTTGCGGCTTCGCGCCCGGGTTCGCCTATATGACCTGCGCGGATCCGCGTTTCGACCTGCCGCGCCACCCAAGCCCGCGCACACGGATTCCGACGGGCTCGGTCGCGCTGGCGGCGCGGTTCTGCGGCATCTATCCGCAGGACACACCCGGCGGCTGGCAGTTGATCGGGACGACGCCGGTGCCGATGTGGGACATGCGCCGCGCGCCCCCGGCGCTGCTGGCGCCGGGGATGCGGGTGCGCTTCGTCGCGCACCGGGCGGGGCTGCGCCCCTCGGCTCGCCTGCCGGAAGCCCGCCAGCCCGAACCCGCCCCGGCGCCGCAGACGCCTGCCCTGACCATCCGTGCCACCGCCTTCCCGCTGCTCTTCCAGGACGAGGGCCGCGCGGGTCAGGCCAGCCAGGGCATCTCGGGTTCGGGCGCGCTGGACCTCGGCGCGCTGCGCCGGGCCAACCGCGCGGTGGGCAACCCCTCGGGCGCGGCGGCGCTGGAGGTGACGCTGGGCCCCCTGTGGCTGCGGGCGGAACGGGCGGTGACGCTCGCGCTGAGTGGCGCGGCCGGGCGGATCGAGATCCTGGCGCCGCAAGGCCCGCTGTCGGCGCCGCCCGGACAGGCCTTCGCGCTCGATCCCGGAGAGGAGTTGCTGGTCCACCCGCCCGAGCGCGGGATGCGCAGCTATCTGGCTTTGCGCGGCGGCTTCCGGGTGGCGCGGGTGCTGGGTTCGGCGGCCCGCGACACTCTGGCGATGATCGGGCCCGATCCGCTGGGTGCGGGCGCGGGCCTTGTCGCCGGGGAACTGGCCACGCTCGCGACCTCGGATCCCGGGCCGGGACCCCTGCTGCCCCGGCCCGGGGATCTGGTCGAACTGCCGGTCACGCTCGGCCCGCGGGCGGACTGGCTGGCGCCGGATCAGATCGAGCGGTTCCTTGCCACCGAATGGCGGGTCAGCCCGCAATCGTCGCGCGTTGGCATCCGGCTTTCGGCGGACCGGCCCCTGACCCTTGCGCGGAAGGACGAACTGCCCTCGGAGGCGACCGAGGCCGGCGCGGTGCAATTGCCGCATTCCGGCCAGCCGGTGCTGTTTCTGGCTGACCATCCGCTGACCGGCGGCTATCCGGTGATCGCCACGCTTTTGCCGCGGGCGCTGGATCTCGCGGGGCAGATCCCGCCCGGCGCCCGCATCCGCTTCACCGCCGAGCGGGTTTTCGCCCCCATCCAGCCGACAGGAGGCCCGGCATGACCCTTTTCGTCCCCGATGCCGAACGGCAAGGGCCCGAACTGCGCCCGCTGCGCCGCCTTCTGATCGCCAACCGGGGCGAAATCGCGGTGCGAATCATCCGGGCCTGCCGCGACGAAGGGATCGAAAGTATCGCGATCCATGCCGACAGCGACCGCAATGCGCTGTTCACCCGCATGGCGGACGAATCCCGCGCCTTGCGGGGCGATGGCCCGGCCGAGACCTATCTGAACGCCCCCCGCATCCTTGAAATCGCCCGCGACGCCCGCGCCGATGCCATCCACCCGGGCTATGGCTTCCTGTCAGAACGCCCCGATTTCGCGGCCATGGTGCAGGAGGCGGGCCTGATCTGGATCGGCCCGGATCCGCAGGTGATCGAGGCGCTTGGCAACAAGATCGAGGCGCGCCGCATCGCGCGATCCGTCGGCGCGCCGCTGGTGCGGGGCAGCCCCGGCCCCCTTGCCTCGGGCGCCGAGGCGCTGGACTTCGCCCGCGCCCATGGCCTGCCGATCGCGATCAAGGCGGCGCATGGCGGCGGCGGGCGGGGCCTGCGGGTCGCCTGGCGGCTGGAGGAGGTCGAAGAGCTGTTCGATTCGGCCCGGCGCGAGGCGCTGGCCGCCTTCGGGCGCGGCGAATGCTATGTCGAGCAGTTCCTCGACCGCCCGCGCCATGTCGAGGCGCAGATCCTTGCCGACCGCCACGGCGGGGTGAAGGTGATCGGCACCCGCGACTGCAGCCTGCAGCGGCGCAACCAGAAACTGGTCGAGGAGGCCCCCGCCCCCTTCCTGAGCGACAACCAGCGCGACGCGATCCATCGGGCCAGCCGCGCGATCTGCGCCCAGGCTGGATATAGCGGCGCGGGCACGGTGGAATTCCTGCTGGCGGCCGATGGCAGGCTCTCGTTCCTTGAGGTCAACACCCGGCTTCAGGTCGAACATCCGGTGACCGAGGAAACCACCGGGATCGATCTTGTCCGCGCGATGATCCAGATCGCGCGCGGCGCCCGCCTGGCGGATGAGAGCCTGCCCGAACCGCGCGGCCATGCCATCGAATTCCGCATCAATGCCGAGGATCCCGCGCGCGGCTTCCTGCCCACGCCGGGGGTGATCAGCCGTTTCGATCCGCCCGCGGGCCCCGGGGTGCGACTCGACAGCGGTGTCGCGGCGGGCTCGGTCGTGCCGGGCCATTTCGACAGCCTGATGGCCAAGCTGATCGTGACCGGCGCCACCCGCGACGAGGCGATCCGCCGCGCCGCCCGCGCGCTTTCGGAGTTCCACATCGGGGGCCTGGCCTCGGTCCTGCCGTTTCACCGCACGGTGCTGGAGGCGCCGGATTTCCTTGCGCCCTCGGGCGTGTTCGGGGTCCATACCCGCTGGATCGAGACCGATTTCTCCGAAACCCTGGCCCGGGCACTTGTGCCCCATTCCCGTGTCACCGCCGCGGATCCGGCCCCGCTGATCCGGCTGGGGGTCGAGATCGACGGCAAGCGCCACGAACTCGGCCTGCCGCCCGAACTGCTGGGGGCGCGGGCCCCGGACCGCGCCGAGACGCGCCCGGCGGGGTCGCAGGATCCCGCGACCGTCGCCGCGCCGGTGGCCGGGATCCTGACGCTCTGGCAGGTCGAGGACGGGGCCGAGGTGGAGGAGGGCGAGGCGATCGCCGTCATCGAGGCGATGAAGATGGAGAGCCCTGTCACCGCCCACAGGCCGGGGCGGATCACCCGGATCGCACGGACGGGCGAGACGATTGCCTTCGGCGCAGCCCTCGCCCGGATCGGGGCCTAGGCGCCCCCGGGTCAGATGCTGATCTGCACGCCCAGTTCCACCACCCGCCCCGCCGGGATGCGGAAGTAATCCGAAGCGGCCTCGGCATTGCGCGACAGGTAGATGAAAAGCCGCGACTGCCAGACCGGCATCGCCGGTTTGGCCGCCAGCCGCAGGCTGCGCCGCGACAGGATGAAGGAGGTGGACATGATGTCGAACTTCAGCCCCTTGCGCCGCAAAAGCATCAGCGCCTTGGGCGCATCCGGCTCTTCGGTATAGCCATAGGTCAGGGTGACGCGCCGGAAACCCTCGTCCAGGGGATGCAGCTCCACCCGGTCCGCGTCGCTGATTCGCGGCAGATCGGCGGTGCGGATGGTCAGGATCAGGTTCTGCTCGTGAATGGAGCGAAAATGCTTGAGGCTGTGCAGAAGCGCGCCCGGTGCGATCTCGGGCGTCGAGGTCATGAAGACCGCGGTCCCGGCCACGGTCGCGACATCGCTTTCCTTCAACTGCGCGATGAGGGCGGTCATCGGAACCTCGCTTTCCGCCTCTTTGGCCAGTAGAAGGTTGCTGCCGCGCCGCCAGATCAGCATCACCGTCATCAGGCCGACCGCGATCACCAGCGGCACGAAGCCGCCCTCGCCCAGCTTGGTCAGGTTCGAGCCGAAGAACAGCAGGTCGATCAGCGCGAAAGGCAGCATCAGCAGCGCGGCGGCCGGGCGCGACCAGTCCCAATGGCGGTGGATGACGATCGCCGCCAGAAGCCCGGTCACCAGCATCGCCCCCGTCACCGCGATGCCATAGGCCGAGGCCAGCGCCGAGGAACTGCCAAAGCCCAGAACCAGCGCGATCACGCCCAGGCACAGCAGCTTGTTCACCAGCGGGATATAGATCTGGCCGCGATGCTCGTCCGAGGTGTGCAGGATCCGCATCCGGGGCAAAAGCCGCAGTTGCACCGCCTGCCGGGTCAATGAGAACGTCCCGGTGATCACCGCCTGGGCCGCGGTGATCGTGGCCAGGGTTGCCAGCAGGACCACCGGGGTCAGCGCCCAGGCGGGAAAGCTCAGATAGAACGGGTTGACCAGTGCGGCCGGATCGGCCAGCAGCAACGCGCCCTGCCCCATGTAGTTCAAAAGCAGCGCCGGAAAGACCAGCGCGAACCAGCCGAGCCGGATCGGCCGACGCCCGAAATGACCCATGTCGGCGTATAGCGCCTCGGCCCCGGTGACAGCCAGCACCGTCGCCCCGAAAACCGCCAGCGCCACCCCGGAATGCGCCGTCAGAAAGCCGATGGCCCGCATCGGATCGACCGCCCGAAGCACCTGCGGCTGGCCCAGTATCTGCCACAGCCCCCCGGCGGCCAGCACCAGCAGCCAGACCAGCATGATCGGCCCGAAGAACCGCGCCACCGCGCCGGTGCCGTGCTTCTGGATCGCGAAAAGCGCAAGGATGATCGCCACCGCCATCGGCACCACCCAATGCCCGGCGGCGGGCGCGATCAGCCGCACCCCCTCGACCGCCGACAGGACCGAGATCGCCGGCGCGATCAGCGCATCGCCGTAGAACAGCGCCGCGCCGCAGATCCCCAGCAGCAGCACGCCCCGATGCACCCGCCCCATCGCCCTTTGCGCCAGCGCGACCAGCGAGAGGGTGCCGCCCTCGCCCTCATTGTCGGCGCGCAGAAGGATGGTGACATATTTGGCGGTGACGACGGCGATCAGCGTCCAGATGATCAGCGAAAGCACCCCCAGCACATTGGCCTGCGGCACATGGCCGGGGGTGGCGCCGCTGGCCAGCATCGCCTCGCGGAAGGCATAGAGCGGCGAGGTGCCGATGTCGCCGAAGACCACGCCCAGGGTGCCCAGCGTCAGCCCGAACAGCGTGGTCCGCACGGGCGGAGCGGGCGGATCTCCGGGCAAGGGGACCGGCCGCTGCGGGACCGCATCCGACGGAGGCATGCTGGACATGATCGGTTGGTTCCCTGCTGTGCCCCAAGACCTCTTGCGCCGCGCCCGCAACGCGGCCTGCGAAAGACCCAATACCCCGGAACGGCCCGGCGAAGCTATCAGGAATCGACCCGGCCTGTCGGGATCCGGCGGCGCGATCGCATGCGATCCATGGCCCGAAACATATTTCATAAATAAAAACAATTTATTGAGCGAAATTTCCTGGGTCAGCGCCCATATGCGCAATCGGCTGCATAACGGGCTTGCATATACGCGGCTTTGTTGCGCTATCCCTCTGACTTGCGGAATCATGTTTTTGGGTCAGGGGTTTGGGATAGGCATATGAGCAAGCCCGTCCCCCTTTTCCGCACGACGAACTGGTCCAGCTACAGCCTGTCCCTGAAGCGCCGCGGCTCGCTGCTGGTATGGCTTGACCCGCAGATGTCATGGTCTGCGGCCCCGAGCGGCAAGGCGGGTCATCCTGAGAGGTTCTCGGCGGCGGCCATTCAGTTCTGCCTCTCGATCAAGGTGCTGTTCGGGCTGCCGCTCCGTCAAACGACGGGGTTTGTGGAGAGCCTGCGGGCTCTGAGCGGGCTCGACTGGCCGGTGCCGGATTACACGGACGCTCTGCCGTCGGCAGAAGCACCTGAAGGTGCAGATCCCGTATCGTGCCGCGCCCGGGCCGCTGCATCTGCTGATGGACAGCACGGGGATCCAGTTCTCGGGCGAAGGCGAGTGGCCGGTCCGCAAGCACGGAGCCAGCCGCCGCAGGCAATGGCGCAAGATCCACATCGGTATCGATGCTGAAACGCTCGAGGTGCGCGCCGTCGAGATGACCAGCAACCGCATCGGCGATGCGTCCGTTCTGCCCGACTTGCTGGCGCAGATCCCGATGCAAGAGCGGATCGGCAGTGTCACCGCCGATGCCATCATGCCACCACGACGCAATGCCCGGGACTGGAAGGGACACCATCCCGGCCTGCAGGCCCGCAACGAGGCCCTGCGCGCCTGCAAGCGCTTCGGCCGGGCGAGCTGGAAGAAATGGTCCGGATATCACCGACGAAGCCCCGCGTGGAGGCCAGGATGAGATGCCTCGAATTCCTCGGCGAGCGCATCATGGCCAGAGACTTCGACAGGCAGCATGCAGAGGCTCAGATCCGCATCGGGTCGCGGGTTCTCTCGAACCAATGGCGTTCACCTGCTCCACATGAACCGCTTCACATCCCTCGGCACGCCCGAGACTGTCCGAATGCGCTGAAGATGGCCGGGAAAGGGAGACCTGCCGCCTCAATCCGAATTGCGCAACAAGGCCACTGCAGGTCAACTGCTATCGCGGCACCGATTTCAACGGCGCGCCCGTCGCGCGAACGCGGCGCTGCGCCTGTGCCGGGACCTTGCCGCCACCGGCGTCACGCGTTTTCTGGCCACGGTGATCACCGGCACGGCCCCGGGATGCGCGGCGATCGCGCAGGCCCGTGCCGCTCATCCGCTGGTCGCGGCGATGATCGTCGGGATCCATGCCGAGGGGTCGTCGATCTCTGCGCTGGACGAGCCGCGCGGCGCGCATCCGCTGGATCACATCCGCCCGCCCGACACCGCCGAATTGGACCGCTGGCAGGCCGCGACCGCCGGGCTGGTCCGGCTTGTGACGCTGGCACCCGAGCATCCAGGTGCCAAGGATTACATCCGCCATGTCGCCGGGCGCGATCGCCTTGATCGGCCACAGCGCCGCCACGCCCGACGAGATCGCCCGCGCGACAGAGACCGGGGCGCGCATGTCCACCCACCGGGGAACGGAGCCGCGGGGTCTTGCCGCGCCATCCCAATCTTCTCTGCGCGCAACTGGTCGAGGACCGGCTGACCGCCGGGCTGATCGGCGACGGCCACCATCTTTCGCCCGCGACCTTCAAGGCCATGCTGCGCGCCAAGGGGGCGGGCGGCACGGTGCTGGTCTCGGACGTGGTGGCGCTGGCGGGAAGGGCTCCGGGGATCTACCGCCAGCCGGTCGGCGATGCGGTGGAGCTGACCGGGGACGGGCGGATCCTGCTGTCGGGAACCGCGTTCCTGGCCGGGACGGCGCTGCCGCTTTCCGTCACCACCCCCCGGGGCCGCCGCCATGGCGGGGATCACGCTGGACGAAGCCCTGCACCTGGCCACCGTCGCGCCCGCGCGCCTTCTTGGCCTGGACGGGCTGAGGCCCGGGGCCGAAGCGGATGCGATCCTCTTCGACGCCCCCGACGAGGGTGGGGCGCTGCGGATCCGGGAAACCTGGATCGGCGGGTCGCTTGCATATGCCGATCCGGGAGGCGCGGCCTGATCCCGGCCCCTCACGCCGCCGGGCGGGCCGGGTGCCGCGTCAGGAAATCCATCATCAGCCGGTTGAAGCGCGCGGACCGGGTGACGTTGACGGCATGGCCGCCCTCGGGCTCCAGCGCGAATTCGGCGCCCGCGATCCCCTCGGCCAGCCGCGCCGAGCGCGACCAGGGCACCAGCAGGTCGTCCCGGGTGGCGATGACTTGCACCGGCACCGAAATCCGCTCCAACTGCGCGTCGATGTCGAAGGCGCGCAGCGCGGCGATGCGGCGGCGGATGTTCTCGGCGCCCTGGAAATGCGCCAGGCCATGGGCCTCTTCCTCGGCCAGGCGCCCGGCGTTCCGCGCCATCCATTCGGCGGGATAGAGAAACAGCGGCTGCGCCCTCAGAAAGGCCGCGACGCCGCTGTCCCGAAGCAGAGAGAGGCGGGTGTCGAAGCAGCGCCCCGAATGCGGATCGGCGCGGCTCCAGGCGTTGACCAGCACCAGGCTTGCCACCATTTCCGGCGCCCGCAGCGCCAGGTCCAGCCCGAACAGCCCGCCAAGCGCATGGCCGACGATATGGGCGCGCGGCGTCCCGGAGGCCCGCATCACCTCGGCCATCTCATCGGCCATGTCAGAGATCGTCACGCCCTCGGGCACCTCTCCGCCCGTCCGGCCGCAGCCGAAATGGTCGTAGGTCACCACCCGGAACCGGGCGCGCAGGGCATTGAGCTGCGGCGCCCAATAGCCCGCCGCGCCGCCAAGCCCCGATGAGAGCAGCACCGTCTCGTCGCCGGGGCCGTCATGAATATCGAATTTCATCGCTTCCGCCCGAAGGAGGGGGGGGGCGGGCGGGACCGGGCCCGCCCGCCCGCAGTCATTTCTTGCCGATATGGGCGACGCTCGCGATCTCGACCAGCGCGCCGGGCTTGACCAGCCCGCATTGCACGCAATAGCGCGCGGGCTTGTCACCGGGGAAATAGCTGGCATAGACCTCGTTGATGGCGCCATAATTGGCCCAGTCGGTCAGGAAGATGTGGTTCATGGTCACGTCGTCCATGGTGCCGCCCGCCGTCTCGATCACCGATTTGATGATGTCGAGGACATGTTTCGTCTGCGCCTTCGGATCGTCCAGAAAGACGACGTTGTTGTCCTTGTCGAAGGGCAGCGTGCCCGAGACATAGACCACGCCATCGGCCAGCGTGCCGGGCGAATAGGGGGCCAGCGGCTTGCCGCTGCCGGTGGGGACGACGATTTCCTTGGGCATTTCCTGTTCCTTCCTGTTCGGGCCGGTTCGCAGTCTTATTCGGCGGGCGCGATCTGGCCGACGGCGCCACAGAAATCGGCGGTGGTCGAGACCCAGCCGAAGAATTTCTCGATATTGTAGATCGAGGCCTCCTGCATCGCCTTGGGGCCAAGGTGATGGGTCGCATCCTCCAGCACCACGCCGAAATATTCCAGATGGAAGGCGTCGCGCAGGCTGCTTTCGACGCAGACATTGGTGGCGATGCCGACGAAGACCAGATTGCGGATGCCGCGCGCGCGAAGCGTCGAATCCATCGTGGAATTGAAAAAGCCCGAATAGCGGGTCTTCGGCACCACGATATCGCCGGGCTGGGGGGTCAGTTCATCGACGATGGCGTAATCCCAGCCGCCCTTGGCCAGCAGGGTGCCCGCAAGCTCGGGGTTCGCCCGCATATGCTTGAGCGCGTTCGACTTGTGATAATTCGGCGAGCCGGGGCCGCCCGCCTCGACATAATCCGGGTCCCATCCGTTCTGGAAATAGATCACCGGCACCTTTGCCGCCCGCGCGGCCTCGACGGCAAGCCGGATGTTCTCGATCACCGATTTCGCGCCGGAAATGTCGAAGCCCGCAAGATCGACATAGCCGCCCTCGGTCGAATAGGCGTTCTGCATGTCGACAACGACGACGGCGGTGTCGTCGGCGTTGAGGGTCAGCGATTCGGGACGACCCGGCAGGGTGATCCTGCGGCCCGGCCTGCCGCCGGTGGTATCGACGGTGGCGGTCATTCTGCGGCCTCAAGGGTGATGTGCTGGCGCGATTTCATCAGCGGCTGGATGTGTTTTCCGAATTTCTCGACCCCTTCGAGGAAGTCGTCGAAGGTCAGCATGACGCCGCCGGTGCCCGGCACCTCGGCCATCTCATCCAGCATCGCGGCCACCTCGGCATATGATCCGATCAAAGTCCCCATGTTGATGTTCACCGCCGAGACCGGGTTCGACATGTGGCGCACATTGGTATCCGCGCCGGATTTCGTATCGGCGGCGCTTTGCAGGCCCAGCCATTTGATCGCCTCTTCATCGGCCCCGGCCTTGTAATGCTCCCATTTCGCCCAGGCGTCTTCGGATTTCTCCTCGGCGAGGATCATGGTCAGCACGAAGCTTTTGACCGCGCGCCCGGTCTTTTCGGTGGCGGCCAGCAGGCGGTCGTTGGTGGGCGCGAAGGCCTTGGGCGTGTTCACCCCCACCCCGAAGCAAAAGCTGTAATCGGCATATTTCGCCGAAAACGCCATGCCTGCGTTCGAGGAACCGGCGCAGATCAGCTTCACATCCCCCTCGGGCAGCGGCTTCATCCGGCAATCGTCCATCTGGAAGTGCCTGCCCTTGAAATCCGACTGGCCAGTGGTCAGTAGATCCTGAAGGACGGTGGTGTATTCGGCCAGATATTCGTAACGGTCGCCGAAATAATCGTCGCCGGGCCAAAGCCCCATCTGGCTGTATTCCGGCCGCTGCCAGCCGGTCACCAGATTGATCCCGAACCGCCCGCCCGAGATGGAATCGATCGTGGTCGCCATCCGCGCCACCATGGCGGGCGGAGTGATGATCGTGGGCACGGTGCCGAAAAGCTTGATCTTCGTCGTCACCGCCGCCAGCCCCGCCATCAGCGTGAAGCTTTCGAGGTTGTAGTCCCAGAACTCGGTCTTGCCGCCGAAACCGCGCAGCTTGATCATCGAAAGCGCGAAGTCGAAACCGTAAGATTCGGCCTTGAGCGTGATCGCCTTGTTCAGCGCAAAGCTGGGCTTGTATTGCGGCGCGTTCTCCGAAAGCAGCCAGCCGTTGTTGCCGATAGGGATGAAGACACCGACTTCCATTCGCATTCTCCGCTCTGGCTGCGCGCTGACTGCGCTCTGGGGCGGCGCGGCCCCGGTGAAGGTTCGCCCAAGGCTACGCCGGTTTCTTCCGCGGTCGCGACAAAAATTTTAGCGGATGGTAAAAATTTTACCCGGATACATGTTTTGCCCGGCTGCTTGTCGCATTTGGCGGCAATTTGCCCAGGAATTCGGCCAGTCCTGCCCGCCGATGCCCGCAGCTTTCGGCACCCCGGTTGTGATCCGCGCGGCCGAGGGCTGCGTATCCCCTGCATCGACATCACCGCGAGGCGAAACATGACGCAGATCCTTTTCCTCTATGCCGCGACCGTGGTCTGCTTCCTCGGGCTCGACATCATCGGGATCAACTGGCTGGTCCGTCCGGTCTTTCAGACCCATGTCGGCCATCTGCTGGCCTCGCCCCTGCGGCTGGGGCCCGCCGCGCTGTTCTATATGGCCTATGTGGCGGGGCTGCTGTGGTTCGTCTCGTTGCCCGCGCTGCGCGAGGGCGCGCCACTTCAGGCGCTGGTCGGCGGCATGGTGCTGGGGTTCCTGTGCTATGGCACCTATGAGATGACCAATTACGCGACGCTGCGCGACTGGAGCTGGCAGCAGGTGGCGATGGACCTGAGCTGGGGCACGTTTCTGACCGGGTTCTCGGCCTGGGCGGGCGTCGCCGTCCTGAGCGGGCGCCTGTCCTGACCGGGCAGCCGTCCCGATCGGGCGGGCGCGTACCGCAGGCTCAGCCCAGCCGCCGGACCAGCCTTTGCACAAGCGCATGAGGCAGCAGCCGCAACAGCTTGACCGCCAGCGTGAACCGCCTGGGGAAATGGATTTCGAAGCGCCTTCCCCTCAGGCCGCGCAGCACCTGCGACGCGGCCTCTTCGGAGGAGATGATCGCCGGCATGGCGAAGCGGTTCTTCTCGGTCAGGCGCGAGCGCACGAAGCCCGGGCAGACCAGCCGCACATCGACGCGGGGGGCAAGCTCGGCCGCCAGCGACTCGGCCAGGTTGTTCACCGCCGCCTTGGTGGCGGAATAGGGCTGGCCGCCGGGCAGGCCCACCCATCCCGCGACCGAGCCGAAAAGCACAAGCTGCCCGCCATCGCGCAAGAGCGGCGGGCACAGGCGCGCCACCTCGATGGTGCCAAGCAGGTTGACCCGCACCATCTCGGCCGCCTTTCCAGGGTCGATCCCGGCCACGCGAGAGGGTTCGTAAAGCGCGGCGGTGCAGATCACGGCGTCAAGCGGCTCGGATCGGCGCAGCGCCGCCACCGCGCCTTCCAGCGTTTCGGGAAGCGCCAGATCCAGCGGCAACACCTGGGCCCCGCCGCATTCCCCGGCCAGCGCCGCAAGCATCGCCTCATCGCGCGCCGACAGGATCAGCCTTGCGCCCTTGGTCGCGAAGGCGCGCGCCAGCGCCGCGCCGATCCCCGCGCTGGCGCCGATGATCCAGATGCGCTTGCCCGCGAAACCCATGGCTCAGATCCTGAAGATCGGCTGCAACAGCCTTGGGATCATCGCGTGGAAACGCAGGGGCGCGTCGGTCGCGGCAAGGCAGATGCAGGGCTCTCCCTGACCGGCGATCGGCTGGTGGTCGATCTCGTCATGGGCGCATTCGACATCGCCGCGCCCGAACCGCCCCTCGCTGTCCGAGAAGCTGCCTTGCAGCACCAGCGTCAGCTCCAGCCCGCGATGCCCGTGTTCGGGAACGGCGCGCCCGGGCGGGATGTAAAGCAGCCGCAGCGATCCGGTGCGGTCGGCACTGAGGATCTGCTGGCGGATGCCGCCGCCCAGCATTCGCCATTGCGGCGGATGGCCATCCAGCACCTGCATGACCGGGGCCGGAAAGATCCCCGAGGCGCGCGGCCCGGGCGCGGGCGGCGGCGCATGATCCAGCGCCGCCATCAGCCGGGCGCGGGCGCCCTGCGACAGCGCCACCTCGGCCTGGCGATCGAGCAGCGCGCCACCGACCATATCCTGCGCCTCGGCCATCGCGCGGCATTCGTCGCAAAGCGAGACATGCGCCGCCACGACCACGGCGAAGGGTTCGGGCAGGTTGCCGCTGGCATAGGCGCGCAGAAGATCGTCGGGAATGTGATGGGTGATCGTCATGGCTTGAGATCCCTTAGCTCATGCCGGAGCCGTTCGAGACCAAGGCGGATGCGCGACTTGATCGTGCCGAGCGGCAATCCGGTCATCTGGCTGATCTGGCTGTGGGGCAGCTCCTCGATGAACGCCTGTTCCAGGGCCCGCCCCTGTTCGGGGGTCAGCATGGTCATGGCCGCGCGCAGCCTGGACGCCTCTTGCGCAAGGGCAAGGATCTGGGCGGCGTCGGGCTCGATGGTCGCGGGCTCTTCGATCGCATCGGGCACCGGCGGCGGACGGCGGCGCGCCAGGTCGATCTGGCGGTTGCGGGCGATACGGTAGATCCAGGCGGCGGCCTCGGCGCGATGCGGGTCGAACTGCGCGGCCTTGTGCCAGACCGCCAGCATCACGTCCTGCACCACATCCTCGGCGCTGCCGTCGCGCAGGCCGCCGCGCATCAGCATGGCCTTCAGCCTGGGTCCGAAATGGTCGAAAAGCCGCCCGAAGGCCGCTCGGTCGCGCTGATCGCGCACCGCGATCAACGCCATGGTCATCTCTGACGCCGGATCGGCGGCCGGTGAAGCTGGTGTCATGAACTCTGTCTTCCTGATCGAGCCCAACTGAACAGGCCCGGCATCCGCATGCAAGGTCAGAGGGGTCCCCTCCGCCACCGGACTGTCGATTTCATTTCGTGCCACCATGGCCTGATTACGCAGCCGGGGCCGATTGGATCAGCCAAACGAAAAACTTTTCGCGAAGCCGGAACTTTTCGCGAAACCCCGATGCGGCGAGTGATCCGGGCCGCACCGCACCGCGTAACATGGTCGGATCACCAAAGCGGGAGCGAGCCGATGCCCTTTGACCTGAGCCGTGGCGCGCCCCGGCGCATCGCCATCGTCGGCGGCGGCATCTCGGGGATGGCCGCGGCCTGGCTGCTGCGAGGACACCACGAGGTCACGCTCTTCGAGGCGGCCGACCGCCTTGGCGGCCACGCTCGCACCGTGCTGGCGGGGCGAAACGGCGACCGGCCGGTGGATACGGGCTTCATCGTCTTCAACTATGCCAATTACCCGCATCTGACCGCGCTGTTTCGCGACCTCGACGTCGCGGTCCAGCGCAGCGACATGAGCTTCGGCGTCTCGCTGATGGCAGGGCGGCTGGAATATGCGCTGAGTTCGGGGAATGCGCTGTTCGGGCAACGCGCCAACCTGCTGTCTCCCGGCTTTCACGGGATGATCCGCGACATCCTGCGCTTCAACGCCCGCGCCGAGGATATGGCGCAGGGCCGCCCGGACCTGACCATCGCCGAGATGCTGGCCGAGTTGCGGCTGGGGCCGCGATTTCGCGACCATTACCTCTATCCGATCTGCGGCGCGATCTGGTCCACGCCCACCAGCGGGATCGGCGCGTTTCCCGCGCAGGCCCTGATCCGCTTCATGTGCAACCACGCCCTGATGTCGGCGGGCGGCCAGCATCAATGGTGGACCGTCTCGGGCGGCAGCCGCAGCTATGTCGCACGGCTTGAGGCCGCGCTTTGGACCTCGGGCGTGCGCCTGCGCCTCGGCGCGCCAGTGGCGGCGGTGACGCGGGACGAGACGGGCGTGGATCTGCGCCCGCAGGGTGGTCTGCCGGAACGCTTCGACCAGGTGATCTTCGCCACCCATGCCGACCAGGCGCTTGCCATGCTGGCCGATCCCGCGCCCGAGGAACGCGCGGCGCTTGGCGCGGTGCGGTTCCAGCCCAACCGCATGGTGCTTCACCGCGACGCAGCCGTCATGCCCCGGCGGCGGCGCTGCTGGAGTTCGTGGGTCTACCGCGCCGACTCGCCGGGCTCCGCCCCTGGCCACGAGGGCGCCTCGGTCGGCGTCAGCTACTGGATGAACCGGCTTCAGAACATCCCGATGGAGGATCCGCTGTTCGTCTCGCTGAACCCCGAGATCGCCATCCGCGAGGAGGCCATCTACGACGAGACCACCTTCCGCCACCCCGTCTTCGACCATGCCGCTTTGCGCGCGCAGGCCCGCATCGCCGCCCTGCAGGGCGAGCGGCGAAGCTGGTTCGCGGGCGCGTGGCTGCGCAACGGCTTTCACGAGGATGGCTTCGCCAGCGCCCTGCGCATCGCGCGGCGCCTGCTGCCCGAGAAGGTCTGAGCGATGACGCTGGCCCAACGCCTGACCTGCGGCGAGGTGCTGCATCTGGCCGCCACTGTCAGCCATGCGCGGCGCGGGCGCATCCGTCACAGCTTTCGCTACGGCACCGATTATCTGCTGCTCTCGCCCGACCATGCCGCCGGGCCGCCGCTGTTTTCGCGAAACCGCTTCAACCTGCTGGCGGTGCATGACCGCGACCACGGCGGCCCGCGTGGCCAGGGGCGCGGCGCCGACTGGGCCAGGGCGCGCTTCGCCAATGCAGGACTGGAGACGGCGCCCGGCGATGCGCTGGCGCTGCTGACCCAGCCGCGTGTCCTGGGACATTGGTTCACCCCGATCAGCTTCTGGCTGGTGCTGCGCGGCGATGCCGTGCTGGCCGCGATCGCCGAGGTCAACAACACCTTCGGCCAGCGCCATTCCTATCTGTGCCACCAGCCCGGCTTCACCCCCCTCGGGCCCGGTGACGCGATCCGGGCGCAGAAGGTGTTCCATGTCTCGCCCTTCCAGGACGTGGCCGGAGAATACCGGTTCAACTTCGCGCTGGCGCCCGACCGGATTGCGATCCGCATCGCCCAGGTCGACGGCCCCAGGGGCCTGAACGCCGCCATGGCGGGGCCCCTGCACCCGCTGACCGACCGCCGCGTGCTTGCCGCCTGCCTGCGCCGCCCTGGCGGCAGCCTGCGGGTGCTGGCGCTGATCTACTGGAATGCGCTGCGGCTGAAGCTCAAGGGCGCGCGCTACCGCCGTCTGCCCGACCCGCCTGAACAGGAGATCACCTGATGCCCTTTACCTCGCGCATGATCCGCAACCGCTTTCTCTCCGCGCTGGAGGGGATCGGCCATGGCCGGTTGCGCCTGACCCTGCCCGACGGATCGCGGCATCTGTTCGGGGATGCGGGCGAAGAGGTCGAACTGCTGATCCGGGACTGGTCAGTCCTGACCGCGCTGGCCGCGCGCGGCGACGTGGGCTTTGGCGAGACATGGATCGATGGCCTGTGGAGCACATCCTCGCTCGAGGCGCTTCTGGTGCTCGCGCTGCGCAACGCCGACCGGCTGGAGGCCTGGTCCGACGTGCGCGGCATTGCGCGGCTGCGCATGGTCCTGACTGACCGGCTCTTGCGGTTGAATAGCCTGCGCGGATCGTCGCGCAACATTCGCGCCCATTACGATGTGGGGAATGAATTCTACCAGTTCTGGCTCGACCCGGGCATGACCTATTCCTCGGCACTCTTTGCCGACGGCGACGATCTGGAGACCGCGCAGGCACGCAAGAACGCGCGGATCCTGTCGCGCCTCGGCCCCGGGGAAAGCATTCTGGAAATCGGCTGCGGCTGGGGCGGTTTCGCCGAGGCCGCGGCCGCGCGCGGGCGCCGCGTCACCAGCATCACGCTTTCGCCCGCGCAGAAGGGCTATGCCGATGCCCGGCTGGACGGCCGGGCAGAGATCCGCTTGCAGGACTATCGCCATGTCCAGGGCCGCTTCGGCAATATCGTCTCGATCGAGATGATCGAGGCCGTGGGCGAACGCTACTGGCCCACCTATTTCGCGACGCTCAAGGCCCGGCTGGCCGAGGGCGGGCGCGCGGTCTTGCAGGCGATCACCGTGCCGGATGCCGAATTCTCGCTTTACCGCAAACGCTCGGACTTCATCCGCCAGCATACTTTCCCCGGCGGCCTTCTGCCCTGCAATGCCGTCATCGCGCGCGAGGCCGCCCGGGCGGGCCTTTCGGTGCAGGGCAGCTTCGCCTTCGGCCAGGACTATGCCCGGACCTGCCGGATCTGGGCCGGGCGCCTGCTGGCCGAGCGCCCGCGCATCCGCCGCTTTGGCCATGACGAGCGTTTCCTGCGCAGTTGGCAGTTCTATCTTGAGGGCTCGGCCGCCACTTTCGCCGCCGGTCGCACCGATGTCGTGCAGATCGAACTCGCCCACGCCGCGGAAGCGGCCTGAGCGCCCGGACGGAAACGCGCATCGCGCCCGGGGTGCGGCCCGGCACGCGCCGCTGCGGGGCACCTCCCCGAACATGGATCGAGGGGATGGCGACCCGCGCTTCGTGGCGGCGAGCGCCGTCGCCTTGGCATGGCACCCCGGCAATCCTGACAGAAAACCATCGTCACATTTTGACTATAGCAAGATTTGCGCCATATGCCGAAACAGGCCGGTTCGCGCCCGATTTCGATGGAACCCGGCCTCAAGCGGGTCGGGCGGGCGTCATGGCCGCCAAACGTCACCAAAATTAATTACTATATATCAATAATATAAATATGAAATTTCGCCATCTGCCGCTTCTTTCGTCATCGCATCGGCATTTCGCCCGCACCGCCCCTTCCAGCGCAAATTGCGTTGGACATGACGACAATACGGGTGTTATCCATGATAAAAATTTGACAGGGTTAAAATGAAGCCAGCATCCTTCAGCTATCGCAAGCCCGTCTCGATCGCCGAGGCGATCACGCTTCTCGCGGAATATGGCGAGGAGGGTAAAATCATCGCCGGAGGGCAAAGCCTCGTCCCCTCGATGAACTTCCGTCTCGCCCGGCCCGAGACCCTGATCGACATCAACAATATCGCCGAGATCCAGGGCGTGCGCGACATGCCCGACCATCTGGAGATCGGCGCGGTGACGCGCCACGCCACCTTTCACCACCCGGTCACGCCCTGTCCGCTGGGCCGGATGCTGACCAAGGTCGTCGCCAATATCGCCCATTACCCGATCCGCCAGCGCGGCACCTTCGGCGGCTCGCTGTCGCATGCCGATCCAGCCTCGGAATGGTGCCTCGTCGCCACCACCATGGGCGCCGAGATGGAGATCCACGGCCCGTCCGGCTCCCGCCGCGTGGCGGTGGCGAATTATTTCAAGGGCACCTTCGTCACCGCCGTCGGACGCGACGAATTGCTGGCCCGCATCCGCCTGCCGAAACTGCCCGAGGGCTGGGGCACCGGGTTCTACGAATTCTCGCGCCGAAAGGGCGATTTCGCGCTGGCCATGTCGCTCGCGGCGCTGAAGGTCGAAGGGGGCGTGATCCGGGGCGCGCGCCTTGGCCTGGGCGCGGTCGGCGCGCATCCGCAGCGGCTTGAGGCGCTGGAGGCCGACATGACCGGGCGCCCCGCCACAGCCGAAACCTTCGCCGCCATCGGCGAGGCGGCGCGCGGCATGGTCTCGGCCTCGGGCGATATCCATGGCTCGGCCGAATACCGGATGGAGCTGGTCGGCACGGTGATCGCGCGCGCCCTGGCCCAGGCCGCCGAGGATGCGGCATGAGCTGGATCGGACGCACCCTGCCGCGGCTTGAGGATCCCGCGCTTCTCAAGGGACATGGCCGCTATTTCTCGGACCTCGCCCGCGGGGCCGACGCGGTGAAATTCGTCCGCAGCCCGATGGCGGCGGGCGCGATCACCGGCATCGACCTTCCCGATCCCGAGGATTTCGAGGGCCATATCTTCCTCGCCTCGGATCTGGAGGCAAGCGGGGTGCGCCCGGTGCAGGCGATCCTGGACCGCCCCGACTACCGCCGGGTGCCGCATCCGGCGCTGGCGGGCGAGAGGGTGGTCTTCACCGGCCAGGCCATCGCCATGGTCGTGGCCGGGACCGAGGCGCTTGCCGAGGATCTGGCCGAGCAGGTCTTCGTCGATATCGAGCCCGACGATCCGGTCATCACCATCGAACAGGCGCTGGCCGAGGATGCCCGCCCGGTTCACCCCGAGACGCCCGAGAACATCATGGTCGAGGGGCGGATGCGCACCCCCGGCGTCGATCAGGCCTTCGCGGATGCCGCCTGCGTGATCGAGGTCGACCTGCGTTCGTCGCGCCAGACCGCCATGCCGATGGAGGCGCGCGGCGGCGTCGTCGAATACGACCATGCCAGCGGGCGGGTCACGCTTTACGCCTCGGTCCAGATGCCGCACATGCTGCGCACGGGGCTGGCGGATGCGCTGAACATCGACGAGGCGCTCTTGCGCGTCGTCGCCCCCGATGTGGGCGGCGGCTTCGGATCCAAGATGCCGCTTTTCCCGGAATATGTCGCCCTGGTCTGGGCGGCGTTCCGGCTGAAGCGCAAGCTGGCCTGGATCGAGGACCGGCGCGAGAATTTCCTGGCCGGATCGCATTCGCGCGACCAGAATTTCATCGTGCGCGGCGCCTTTGCGGCGAATGGCAGGCTGCTGGCGGTGGATGCCGACATGCGCTCGAACGTGGGGGCGTTTTCGGTCTATCCGGTGACCTGCGGGGTCGAGCCGCTGATGGCCTTCGCCGAACTGCCGGGCCCCTACGACTTCAGCCATTACGGCGCGCGTTCGGTGGGCGTGACCTCGAACACGGCGATGATGGCGCCCTATCGCGGCGTGTCGCGCCCCATGCTGACCTACAGCATGGAGCAGTTGATGGACCGGGCCGGCGCGAAGCTGGGGATCGATCCGATCGACATGCGCAGGCGCAACCTGATCACCCGCTTTCCCCATACCTCGCCCACCGGGCTGATTTTCGACGAGGCCTCTTATCTTGAGGCGATGGAAGAGGCGGTGAAGATCGCCGACTATCCGGGCTTTCGCGCCCGCCAGGCCGAGGCGCGCAAGCGGGGCCGTTACCTCGGCATCGGGCTTTCGGTGTTTTCCGAGCGCACCGGCTATGGCACGCCCGCCTTCGCCGCGCGCAAGATGGCCATCGTGCCCGGCTACGAAAATGTCGATTGCGAGATGGGCCCCTCGGGCCAGGTCACGTTGCGGATCGGGGCCTCGCCCCATGGCCAGGGGCTCAAGACCGCGCTGGCGCAGCTTGTGGCGGACCGGATCGGCATCGCGCCCGACCAGATCCGGGTGATCGCGGGCGATACCGACGCCACCCCCTATGGCTGGGGCACATTCGCCAGCCGCTCGATGGTGATCTCGGGCGGGGCCAGCATGTTCGCCGCCGACAAGGTGGCCGAGAAACTGCGCGAAATCGCGGGCCGGATGCTGGATGTCGCCCCCGCCACCATCCGGCTGGAGGACGGGCTGGCGGTGGCCGAGGGCACGAACCAGAGCCTTGCCATCGCCGAGCTGGCCCGCGCCATCCATACCCAGAGCCACAAGTTCCAGGGGCTGGAGCCGGGGATCAGGACCCAGGGCTTCTACGACCCGCCCGGCACCTTCTCGAACGCCACCCATATCGCCGAGGTCGAGGTCGATATCGAGACCGGCGGCGTGCGCATCGAACGCTTCATCGTGGTCGAGGATGCGGGCGTGCTGATCAACCCGATGATCGTCGACGGCCAGATCGCGGGCGGCGTGGCCCAGGGCATCGCCGGCGCGCTTTACGAAGAGATGGTCTATGACGAATTCGGCACGCTTCTGACCAGTTCGCTTGCCGATTACCTGCCGCCGACCTGCGCCGAGATCCCGCCGATCGAGATCCACCACATGGTCACCCTCTCGCCCGAGACGGCGACCGGCGCCAAGGGCATCGGCGAGGGCGGCACCATCGGCGCGCCCGCCGCCATCGTCTCGGCCATCACCGACGCGCTTTCGCCCTTCGGGGTCCAGATCAACACCATCCCCGCAACGCCCGACCGCATCAAGGCCGCGCTGCGCGAAGCCAGGGGCAAAGATCAATGAACGACAAGATCGACATCAAGCTGAACGTGAACGGCAAGGCCCATGCGCTCTCGGTCGAGCCGCGCCGCAACCTTGCCGATACGCTGCGCGACGACCTCGGGCTGACCGGCACCCATGTCGGCTGCGAACACGGGGTCTGCGGCGCCTGCACGGTGCTGGTGGACGGCCGCCCGGTGCGATCCTGCCTGGCCTTCGCCTGCCAGTTGGAAGACCGCAGGATCGAGACGGTCGAAAGCCTGGCCGACGGCGATACCCTGCACCCTTTGCAACAGAAGTTCTGGGAGTTGCACGGGCTGCAATGCGGCTTCTGCACGCCCGGCATGCTCATGCTGGCGGCGGGCGCGCTGCGCGAGAACCCCGACATGGACGACGAGGAAATCCGCGAGGTCATGTCCTCGAACCTGTGCCGCTGCACCGGCTATCAGAACATCCTCAAGGCCGTGCGCGCCGCCGCCGACGTGATGCGCCAGGAGGCGAGGGGATGAAGGAAAACGCGCCGAACCTCATCGGGCAGAGTGTCGCGCGTATCGAGGACCCCGAACTGCTGACAGGCAAGGGCAGTTTCGCCGCCGACAACAACCGCCCGGGCCAGGTGCATATGCGGGTCCTGCGCTCGCCCGTGGCCTTCGGTCGGCTGAATGCGGTCGAGGTCGACGTGGCCCGCGCGCTGCCCGGCGTCGTCGCGGTCTGGACGGCCGAGGACATCGCCGACCTGCCGCAGATCGACTTTCGCATGACCAAGGTGCAGGGCCTCGGCCCCTACCGGCAATGGTGCCTCGCGCGCGATTACGTCCGCTATGTCGGCGATCCCATCGCCGTCGTCTTCGCCGAGACGGAATACCTGGCGGAAGACGCCTGCGACCTGATCTTCCCCGATATCGACGAGCTTGACCCGCAGCTCGATCCGGTGGCCGAGCCCTCGGCCTATATGCCCGATATCATGCCCGGCGTGCTGAGCGAGCCTGCGGTCCTGCACAAGGCCCTGGGCGATGTGGATGCGGTCTTCGCCACCGCGACCGAGGTGATCGAGCTGGAACTTTCGGTCGGGCGGCACAGCGGGATCCCGCTGGAAACCCGCGGCGCGCTTGGGGTCTACGATACGGCCAGCGACACGATCACCATGTATGGAGCCGCCAAGGTGCCGCATTACAATCGCGGCGCCATCGCCGAGATGCTGCGGCTGCCGCTCGACAAGGTGCAGATGTCCGAAGGCCATGTCGGCGGCGGCTTCGGCCCCAGGGGCGAGCTTTACCCCGAGGACGTTCTGGTCTGCCACGCCTGCAGGCGCCTTGGTCGCCCGGTGAAATGGATCGAGGACCGGCGCGAGCATTTCCTTGCCACCAACCATTCGCGCGACCAGCACTACCGGCTGAAGGCCGCGATCGACGAACGCGGGGTGATCCAGGCGCTGGATGCCGAATTCTTCACCGACCAGGGCGCCTATGTCCGCACCCATGGCGCGACCGTCTCGGATCTGGCGGCGGCGCTGCTGCCGGGCCCCTATCTGGTGCCGAACTACCGCGTCGCGGGCCATATCCGGCTGACCAACAAGACACCTTGCGGCACCTATCGCGCGCCGGGCCGCTACGAGAGCACCTTCGCGCGCGAGCGGCTGATCGACGCCATCGCCGCCAGGAAGGGCCTCGACCCGTTCGAAATCCGCGCCCGCAACCTGATCCCCGAAGAATGCATCCCCTATGACCGGGGGATCGAGGCCCTCGGCACCCATGTCGTCTACGATTCGGGCAAGTATCACGACCTGCTCGCACGGCTGCGCGAGCGGCTCGACTGGGACGGGCTGACGGCGAGTATCGCCGCGCGCCGAGCGACGGGCGAGAGGGTCGGGCTTGGCATCGGCTATTTCGTCGAGAAAAGCGGCCTGGGCCCCGACGACAAGGTGCGGCTGCATTTCTACCCCGACGGGCTGATCTGCGTGGTCACCGGCGTCGCCAATATCGGCCAGGGCGTCGAGACCGCCATGGCCCAGATCTGCGCCGGAACGCTGGGCCTGCCGATGGAGGGGATCTCGATCCTGCACGGCCAGACCCGGCTGATCGACCAGGGCCGGGGCGCCTTCGCCACCCGCGTCACGGTGATGACCGGATCGGCGATCAAGCTGGCGGCCGAGGCGCTGATCGAGCAGGCGCTGGATCTTGCGGCGGGCAAGCTGGGGCTGCCGCGCGGGGAATTGCGCTACCGCGCCGGGCAGGTCTGGCATGCCGACGGGCCCACGGTCAGCCTGCGCGATCTGGCCGCCGAATTCGGCCCCGAGGACGGGCTGGTGACCGAGGGCACGTTCAATTCCGATCACATGACCTATCCCTACGGCATCCATTTCGCGCAGGTGCGGCTGGATCCGGGCACCTGCGGTATCCACCTGGAGCGCTACCTCGTGGCCTTCGACGTCGGCCGCGCCATCAATCCGATGCTGGTAGAGGGCCAGATCGTCGGCGCGGTGGCGCAGGGCATCGGCGGCGCGCTTTACGAGGAATTCGTCTATGACGCCATGGGCCAGCCCCTCGCCACCTCTTTCGCCGATTACCTGATGCCCACCGCCCTTGAGATCCCCGATGTCGAGGTGATGATTCGCGAGGATGCGCCCAGCCCCCTGAACCCGCTGGGCGCCAAGGGCGCGGGCGAAGGCGGGATCACCGCCGTCGGCGCCGCCATCGCCTCGGCGGTCGAGGATGCCATCGGCCGCCCCGGCGTGGTCGACCGCCTGCCGATCACGCCGCAACGGGTTGCGCGCTGGATGCAGGACTGACCCGGCCGGGAAGCGGGACCTGCCACCACCGCCCGAAAGCAAAAGGCCCGCGCCGTGACGCGGGCCTTTTGCGTAAGATCTGGGCGCGCCCTATCGGCTGTGGGTGTTGAACCAGACCGTCCGCGCCACGCCCGGACCGGGGTTCCAGATCCGGTGCGGGCGCTGCGACGAATAGGAAATGAGATCGCCGACCTGAAGGACATGGTTGATTCCATCGACCTCGACGATCAGCGAACCTTCAAGCAACAGCCCGTATTCGAAGCCGTAATGGCTCAGCGGGCGCTCGCTCGACCCGGTATGGGGCGCATATTCGTTCACGGCGACGGTGGTGCCGTTGGTGCCGTCTTCCTTCATCACCCGGCGCACGACTCCGGGGTTGGTCTCAAGCACCTGCGCCTCGCTCGCACGCACCACCAGGCTGTCGGGCGTGGCCGAGCCGTCGACGATCAGCGCCGACATGCTTTTGCCAAGCGCCTCGCTGATGACGACGAGCGAGCCGATCGAGGGCGAGGCGAGGCCGCGCTCCACCAGGCTCAGCATGGATGAACTCAGCCCGGTGGCCTCGGCCAGCGCCTGCAGCGTCATAGACTTGCCCTTGCGCAGGTCGCGGATGCGCTGGCCGATGATGGCCAGGGTCTTTTCGGTCGCATCGCTGGCGGGGACATCTTCAAACATTTGTTCACTACTGCTCAACATCGGATCCTTTCCCAAACGATCTATCATCTCCAGCGGATGTTTCAACAGAAGCGTCCCGTTGCCGTTTCTTATCATCCGAATGAGTTGATGTCATTAAATCAGCTTGCCCCAAGCCGGACAGCAGGGGACAGCATTTGCGCGAGCCCAGGATTCCCAAGGTCGTAAATTGCCCGGACGCCTGGCTCAACGACCGCAAAATAGGCAGAAACATCGAAAACCCTTGGAAACCAGGGCAGAGATATAAAGTATGTGTAAAATTTCTTGTGCCAGCATAAAATTTAATTATGCTCAAATTGTGTCTCAGGCCCAAGGATATGGAATGACGGTAGATTCGCACAACACGGTTCGGGTGATCGACACGGGCATGCATCGCGCGCCCTTGTCGATCGTGCAGCGGGGCGGTGCCGCCCATGCCCTGCTCTGGCCCGGGAACGGGGCGCATTACCGCAGCTTCAACATGGTCGAGCTTGACCCGCGCGGCCTTACGCTCGACCTGTGCCACGGCGAGGAATGCGCCTGGTATATCCAGGGCGGCGAGGGCGTGGTGCGCGACGTGGCGACCGATGTCGCCCAACCTTTGTCCGAAGGCTCGATGATCCATATCGCCGCGGGCGACCGCTACAGGATCGAGGCCGGCGCGGCCGGGCTGACCGCGATCGGCGGCACCGTGCCGGTGGAACCGGCCTTCTATGAAGAATATCTGGGGTAAGATCATGGCAATCCGTGTTTTCCATCGCGATCACCCCACGCTGCGCCTGCCCCTGATCTCCAAGGACGCGCGTTTCGTGATCTGGCCGGGCACCGATGCCTGGAACGCCAACCTGAACTATGTGGTGCTGGAGCCGGGCGAGGCCAATGTCCCCCATGTCCACCAGATTTCCGAAGACACGATCTTCATCCTGTCGGGCAAGGGGACGGCGGTCGACTACACCAACGACCTCTCGCTGCCCTTCCATGCGGGCTGCCTGGTCCATGTGCCGGTCGGCGTGAAACACGCGGTCCATGCCGATCTGGGCGAGCGGATCGTCAGCGTCGGCGGGCCCGCCCCGGCCGATGTGCCCCTGCTGCGAAAGGCGGGCGCCCTGGCCCCCGATGCCGAGGTGCCCGCCGGTTTCTGCGCCGACCTGCCGCAGGAGGCCGCGCAATGAGCGGATTCGGGGTCTCGGCCGTCCAGTTCGGAGCGGTGCCCGGAGACCCCGGCGCCAACCGCCAGCGCATCGCCCAAGCGATCCGCGCCGAGGCGGCGGCGGGCGCGAAGCTGATCGTCCTCCCGGAGCTGGCCGTCGGCGGCTATCATCTGGACGCCGCGCGCCTGCGCGCCGCCGCCGAACCCGCCGAGGGCCCCACCGCGACCCTTCTGCGCGGGCTGGCCGCCGAACAGGGCGTAACGCTGGTCTGCGGCTTTTGCGAGGCGGATGGGGACAGGCTCTTCAATTCCGCCATGCTGGTCACGCCTTCGGGCGCGCTGGCGCTCTATCGCAAGCTGCATCTTTTCGACGGCGAGAAAGAGATCTTCACCCCCGGCGACAAGGGCCTGGTGGTGGCCGAGACCCCGGTCGGCCAGATCGGCCTGTGCGTCTGCTACGACCTGCGCTTCGTCGAGATGGCGCGGGGGCTGGCCCTGCTGGGCGCCGATCTCCTGGCCGTGCCGACGGCCTGGGTCGGCGGCTTCGACAAGGCGCCGCGCGACGAGGGCGGCTTCATCGGCCAGGCGCGCGGCGCCGTGGTGCAGGCCAATCTCAACCAGTTGCCGATGGTCTGCGCCTCGCAATCGGGACAAAGGGACGACATGCGCTTTCTGGGCGCCTCGCTGGTCGTCGACGCCTGGGGCGCCTGCCTTGCCGGGCCGATGGAAGAGGATGCGGAGGGCGCCGCCCGGGCGGTGCTGGACCTTGAGCGGATCCGCGCGGCGCGGCGACGCTCGGAGCGCGTCCGCCCCCGCGAGGATCGACGAACCGACGTATACGGGCTGAGCGTCAACGGGCGCAGCTACTGACCAAACCACCAAGGAAGTGGATAACAAAAAATGAAACTCCAACAGGAATTCGTGCTTTCCAGGCCGCGTGACCAGGTCTGGGCCTTCTTCAACGATGTTCCCGCCGTGGCCGCCTGCCTGCCCGGCGCCGAATATCTGGGCCAGGCCGACGACGGCAAGCACACCGGCAAGATGTCGATGAAGGTGGGCCCGTTCCAGGCCAGCTTCGAAGGCGAGGCCGAGGTGAACTACGATGCCGCCGCTCACAAGGTCGCCATGACCGGCAAGGGCGTGGACAAGAAGGGCGCCTCGCGCGGCAAGATGGTCATGGATTGCGGCATCCTTGACGAAGACGGCAAGACCCGTGTCGTCGTGGACGCCGATGTGCAGCTTTCGGGCGCCATCGCCCAATTCGGCCGTACTGGCATCATCCAGGAAATCGCCAGCGTTCTGATCTCGGATTTCGTCCGCAACGTCGAGGCGGCGCTGCCCGACGCATCGGCCCCGGCGCAGAGCGCCGACCCCACCGCCCAGACCTCCGCCGCCGCGCCCCGTCCCGCCCCTGCCCCCCGTCCGATCGGCGGCACGCGGATCCTGTGGCTGACCGTCAAGAACATGATCGCCAAGCTTTTCCGCCGCGCGGCCTGAGCCACGCGCCCGATACCGCCTGTAGGCCGACCGGGCCGGAAATCCGCACAGAAGACCCTGCCGCAGACACAACCCTGTTGTGCTGGACGGCCTCGCTTTGACCTGGGGGATCCCGATGGACGTCTTAACCTTTGGCCTGATTTCGGGGAGCATCATCCTCCTTTCATCGGTCGGCTTCGCCATGATCGTGAAAGTCGAGGGCTTTCTGAACATCGCCCATGGCCAGATGCTGCTTTTCGGAGCCTATATCGGCCTTTTCTTCTCGGGCTATTACGACCTGCCGCTGCCGGTGACCGCCCTCATGGCCAGCCTGGCGACGGGGGTTCTGGGCACCTTGTGCTACGGGCTTCTGTTCCGTCCGGTGAAATCGCGCGGGACGCTCGTGCTGCTTTTCACCTCGGTCGGCGCGGCCTACATGATCCACGGCATCACCGGCGCCATCGCAAGCACGCGGATGCTGGCCTACGACTTGCCGCCCACCCGGGCGATCCGCATTTTCGGCCAGCCCTTCATGACGAAATACGAGCTGGCAACCGTGATCCTGGCGCTGGTCCTGGCGCTCGCGGTCCATCTCTTCATGGCCCACACCCGTGCCGGGAAAGAGATCCGCGCCGTTTCCGACAATGAGGAACTGGCCCGCGCCCGCGGCATCGACCCGGTGCGCTCGTCCTATCTGGTGTGGTTCGTGGCCTCGTCCCTGGGCGGGCTTGCCGGGGTCTTGCTGGGGATCATGGGCTCGCTGCATCTGGGCATGGGCTGGCAGCAGATCATCATCATCCTTGCCACCACCGTCCTGGGCGGCATCGGCAGCATCTACGGCGTCATGCTTGCCGCCTTCGTCCTGGCCTTCGGCATCGAAATCGGGCTGCTGTTCGTCGAGCCCTCGTATCGTTCGGGCATCGCCTTCCTCATCATCATCGTCGTGCTTCTGGTGCGGCCGCAGGGGCTTCAGTCCCTCTGGGGCGGCGGCAAGATGCGCACCCATTAAGGAGCCGGGTCCATGGAAGGCATTCTTCTCTTCGCCGTCAGCATCGGAACCCTTGCCGCGATCTACGGCATGGTCACGCTGGCCCTGAACCTTGAAACCGGCACCGGCCCGCTGTGGGATCTGGGGATCGTCTCCTTCGTCGGCATCGGCGCCTATACCTATGTGGTGCTGACCACCGGGCCCGCGGCCTCCTACCAGCATTACCTTTACGGCTTCGGCCTGCCGATGTGGGTGGGGATGATCGGGGCCGCCGTCGCCGGGGCGATCGCCGCCTGGCTGATCGGCCTGCCCTCCCTGAAGCTGCGCAAGGAATATTTCCTGATCGTCACCCTCGCCTTCGCCGAGGTGCTGCGCCAGATCTACATCAACGAGGACTGGCTGACCAACGGCGTGGCCGGGATCTACGGGCTGGCCCAGCCGTTCCGCGGTCTCGTCGAGCCCAGAAGCTACGGCTACGTCCTGTTCGGGCTGTCGATCGCGGGCCTTCTGGCGATCTGGTATGCGACGCGGATGATCTCGCTTTCGGCCTTTGGCCGGGCCTGCAAGGCCCTGCGCGAGAACGAGGCGCTGGCGATCACCGCCGGGGTCGACCCCAGCCGGACCTCGATGGTGCTCTATGTCCTTGCGGGCGCGATCTCGGCCGTCGCGGGGGTGTTCTTCGTCTGGTACAACACCCTTGTCGTGCCGGGGCAGTTCACCTCGGACCTGACCTTCTTCGTCTGGGCCGCGCTGATCATCGGCGGCGTCGGCAGCAGCCGGGGCGCGCTGTTCGGAGCCTTCGTCTTCATCCTGCTGCACGATTCCCTGCGCTTCCTGCAGGTGTCGGGCGAGACGGCGGTGGCGCTGACCTCGCTTCGCACGGCGCTTGTGGGCCTGGTGCTGATCCTGATCCTGCGCTTCCGCCCCGACGGCCTTTTCCCCGAAACCCGGGTCATTTTCAACCTGCCGCGCCGCGCGACTGCCGCAGACGCGGCCCATTCGAAAGGGCAGCCGTGATGCTAGAGGTCCGCAACGTCTTTCTCTACTACGACGGGGTCTGCGCGGTGAACGACATGAGCCTGGATGTCGCCGAGGGCGAGATCGTCGGCCTGATCGGCACCAATGGCGCGGGGAAGACCTCGCTCTTCAACGTGATCACCGGCTTCGTCCCGGCCAGCAAGGGCAGCGTGGGCTTCCTTGGCCGCGACGTGACCCGCCTCGGCGCCGCGCGGATCGCCAAATCGGGGATGCTGCGCACGTTCCAGACCCCGGTCGGCTTTCCGAAGATGACCGTGATGGAGAACATGCTGGTCTTTTCGCGGGCCGATGCGCTGGCGCGCCCCTCGATCTTCAGGGGCTCGTCGCCCGCGAGCGCGGTTCTGGACGAGGCGATGGAGTTTCTCGACATCTTCGGCCTGGCCTCGAAAGCCTCGGAATGGGTGCAGGACCTGGCCGCGCCCGAGCTGAAGATGCTGGAATTCGCCCGCGCGATGATGGCGCATCCGAAGATGCTTTTGCTGGACGAGCCCGCCGCGGGCGTGAACCCCGCGCTTCAGGGCGATCTGGTGCAGCATATCGGCGCGCTCAGGCGGCGCGGCGTCACCTTCCTTGTCGTCGACCACAACCTGCGCTTCATCCGCGACATCTGCGACCGCTCCTACGCCATGGCGGACGGGCGGCTGATCGCCAGCGGCGATACGGCGGATGTGCTGAACAACCCCGACGTGATCCGGCTCTACCTTGGCGGCAAGGCCGGCGAAGAGGCGGCATAAAGCCGCGACAAAGACCACCAATAAACAGCAACAGAGGAGTTAAATCATGACCAGAAGCTTTGGAACCCTGTCCAGACGCGCATTGCTTGGCGGCGCGGCGGCGCTTGGGCTTGCGCTGTCGGCCCCGGCCGCGATGGCGCAAGAGGGCGAGATCAAGCTTGGCCTTCTGATCGGCCTGACCGGCGACATGGGCCCCTGGGCGCCCGCCCTGAACAACGCCGCCGTCCTCGCGGTCGAGGAAATCAACGCCGCCGGAGGCCTCCTGGGCCGTCCGGTGCGGCTGATCGCCGAGGACAACAACTCGACCGTCGCGGGCGCCATGCGCGGCGCGACCAAGCTGGTCAGCGTCGATGGCGTCTCGGCCATCATCGGGCCGGAAAGCGATCCGATCCTGGGCCTGCGCAGCTATGCCAAGGACAATGCGGTCCCGGTGATCTCCACCTCGGCCGGGACCGAGGCGCTCGACAAGGCCGGCGGCACCGGCACCTTCATCTACCGCACCAATGCCTCGGACAGCTTCCTGGGCGTGGTCCATGCGAAACTGCTGCTGGACGAGATGGACCAGAAGGAAATCGTGCTGGTGGTCGAGAACCTCGAAGGCACGATGTCGGGCGCCAATACCTTCAAGGCGGCTTACGAGCGTCTCGGCGGCACCATCGTCAAGGAGGTGGTCCTTGCCCCCGGCCAGTCCAGCTATCAGGCCGAGGTGCGGGCGGTGGCCGACACCGATCCGTCCATGGTCTTTCTTGCGGTGGGCCAGACGGCGGGCGTGAATTTCGTCAAACAGGCCTATCAGCGCGGCTACGACTGGAAATACTGGGTCACCGCCGAGTTGCAATCCCCGGATTTCGTCAATGCCGCGGGCGTCGACATCGTCAAGGGCGCGATCAACCCGGTGTCCAGCCAGGTCGAGGATTCGCCAAGCTGGGGGCGGTTCTCGGACGCCTATGAGGCGCGCTTCGGCGAAAAGCCCGAACCGGGCTTCTATCAGGCCGAAACCTACGACGCCTTCATCGCCGTCGCCCTGGCCATCGAGGCGGCGGGCGATGCCTCGGGCGCTTCGGTCGATGCCTATCTGACCCAGGTCTCGGGCCCCGAGGGCACCAAGGTCATCTCTTTCGAAGAGGGCCGCGCCGCGCTTCAGGCCGGTGAGGACATCGATTTCGAAGGCGCCTCGGGCTCGCTCGATTTCGACGAATTCGGCAATGTGACCATCCCGGCCACACGGATGCTTCAGATCGCCGAGGACGGAAGCTGGCAGACCATCAAGGTCATCGATTCCTCGAACTTCCCGGCGAACTGACCGCCCGTTCCCGCCCCCCTTTCGCGGGGGGCGGGCCACGTCCCTACGGAGATCCGCCCATGGCCACCCAGATGAAGATCGAGAACCTGACCGCCGGCTATGGCAAGCTTGCCGTGCTGCACGACATCTCGCTTGAAATCCGCGAAGGCGAGATGCTTTCGCTCATCGGTCCGAACGGGGCCGGAAAGACCTCGCTGACCCGGGCGATCATGCGCCAATGCGCGATCATGTCGGGCCGGATCACCTTCGAGGGCGAGGTCATCAGCGCGATGCCGACCCATCGCATCGCAGCCCTTGGCATCGGCTATGTGCCGCAGTCGCGCAATGTGTTCCGCTCGCTCACCGTGCAGGAAAACCTTGAGATGAGCGCCTCCCTGGTCCCGGCCTCGCGCAAGGCCCGCGCCATCGACGAGGCCTATGAGCGTTTCCCCCGCCTGACCGAGCGGCGCCGCCAGCTTGGCAGTTCGCTTTCCGGGGGCGAGCGCCAGATGCTGGCGATTTCCTCGGCGCTGCTTATGAAGCCCCGGCTTCTGGTGCTGGACGAGCCTGTCTCGGGCCTGTCCCCGGGCATGACCGACGAGGTCGCGAACGGCATCGCCGCCATCAACCGCAGCGGCGTGACCGTGCTCTGGGTGGTCGAGGAGAACCCCCAGCAGATCATCGGCCTGTCGGATTCTGTCGCGGTGATGTCCACCGGAACGATCCGCCTGCACCAGCCCGCCGCCGAGATGCTTCGGGCCGAAAACTTCCGCGAATTGTTCCTGGGCGTGTGAGGCCTTCCATCAGGATAAAGTTCCGGGTCCCGTGCCCGCCAGACAGAAAACCGTAGCGGCGAAGAACCCGCGCCATCACCCTTCTGGTTTCAATGGGAAAAATGGACATATGCGAAATTTCCGGTCGAACCCGCATCGAAATCTCGGGAAATCCGGGAAAATAATTGTATATTATTAAATATTCTTGTCAACTCGGCTCAACCAATCCCGGGGCCGCCAACCGGGCCGACCCCGTCCAAACGAAGGAACGATGATGAAGATCACCGACATGACCCATCTGATGAATGCCCATACGCCGGGCTGGGTCGGCTATGCGGGCAACAAGATGTATTACGCGCAGAACCTGCAGACGAAGCAGATCGTCGCGCAGCGCATCGACATCGCGCTGCACACCGGCACCCATATCGACGGCGCGATGCATGGCACCGACGGCATGGGCGACATGGCCTCCTACGCGATGGACTTCCTTGTCGGCCCGGGCGCGGTCGTCGACATCTCGGAGCATATGGACGACTGGGCGGTGATCACCCCCGCGATGATCGAATCCGCCCCGGTCGAGGTCAGGGAAGGCGACATCCTGATCCTGCACACCGGCTGGCACCGCTACTGGGAAGGCAAGCCCCAGCAGGATCTGGTGAAATATTTCTGCATGCATCCGGGCGGCAAGATCGAGCTGCTGGAATGGATGCTGGACAAGAAGATCAAGTGGTTCGGCATCGACGCGGGTTCGGGCGACCATGCCATGAACACCTCGATCCGCCACATGCGCCCCGACCTTGCCAAGAGGTTCGAACAGAAGGTCGGCATGACCTGCGACGAATTCTTCGGCGACTATTCCTTCACCCATGCCCGTTCGGGCCGCGAAGTGGTCGAGAACATCTTCCCCTTCCACGCCTATGGTTTCGACCGCGGCCTGATCCATGCCGAGAACGTCGGCGGCGACATCGAACTGTGCCTGAACAAGCGCGGCGTGATCGGCGCCTATCCGATGCGCTACGACGGGCTGGAAGCCAGCCCCTGCCGCATCCTGCTGATGGAGGACATCGAGGAAAAGGTCGAGGCCGTCGGCAATGTCGCCAAGGCGATCTTCGACCGCCGCTGAGGCGCGAGTCTCCCCGCCCCCGCGACGTGTCTTCCTGCAACGCGGGGGTTACTTCGCCGGATCGAAGCGTGCCATGTTTCGATCCGGTATTTTCTTCGTTCCGTCCCCTGGCGGCCTGACCTCGGAAAGACCCCGCGATGCTGATTGGCGAGACCGATCTTCAGAAGATGCTTCCGGCCCAGAAGGCCGCCCACGACCTGATCGCATCGGGTCCGCGCGGCTCTGTGCCCTATCCGTTCCTGGCCATGCTGGACGCGCCGAAATTCGCCGAGGCGATCCAGGGCGTGGGCGAGGCGATCCGCTATCACGGCACCCTGGACGACCGGCTGCGCGAGATCGCGATCTGCGCGGCGGGGGCGGCCTATGGCTCGGGCTATGAGTGGAACTACCACGACGAGATCGCGGTGAAGCTCGGCATGACCCCGGCCGAACGCCAGGGCATCCTCGACGGCTCGGGCGAGGGGCTGGCCGAGGCCGAGGCGCTTTGCGTGCGCTACATATTCTCGGCCATCCGCGACCGCGCCGCCGACCAGGCGCTGCTTGCGGGCCTTGTCGCCGCCTATGGCCGCGAGGCCGCGACCGAACTGACCGTGATCGCGGGCTATTATCCCCTGCTCGCGCTGTTTCTCAGCGCGGGCCAACTCGACCGCCCGCTGCCCGAAAGGATCACGCCATGAGCGCACAGATGAACGCCGCCCGCCTTGATGCGGCGGGGACGCCGGTCTTCGGCACCATCGACCGGCCCACCGCCGAGCTTCCGGGCGTCCCGGTCGAGGTCAGTCTGGCCGGGGTCAATCCGATCGACATCTTCCTTGCCACCCAGCCCGGCGCCGGTTTCCCCCGCGTTCCGGGCAGCGAGGGGGTGGGCCTCGCAAATGGCGCGCGGCATTACTTCTCGGCTGTGCCGGGGCGGTTCGGCTCGATGGCCGAGGCCTCGCTCGCCCAGCCCGAGCGGCTTTATCCGGTGCCGGACGGTGTCTCGGACGAAACCGCCATCACGCTCGGGATCGGCGGGCTGACGGCTTACCTGTCGCTTACCGACAGCGCGGCACTGCAAAAGGGCGAAACGGTTCTGGTGCTTGGCGCCAGCGGCGTGGTCGGCGCGCTTGCGGTGCAACTGGCCAAGCATCTCGGGGCCGGGCGCGTGATCGCCGCGGCCCGCAATGCCGACCGGCTGGCCGAGCTTGCCGGTCTGGGCGCGGACGAGACGGTGCGGATCCTGGACGAGGACACGCCGCAAAGCCTGGCCGAGCGGTTCCGCGCGGCCAGCGGCGGCAAGCTCGACGTCATCATCGACCCGGTCTGGAGCGTACCCGCCGTCGCCGCGCTGATGGCCGCGACCCGGGGCGGGCGCCTGGTGCAGCTTGGCCATTCCGCCGGATTGTCGGTGCCGCTGGCGCCCGCCTTCATGCGCGGGACCGGGGCGGCGATCCTTGGCTATTCCTCAAGCATCGCCGCCCCGGAGGTGCGCCGTGCCGCTTATGCCAGCCTGTGCGACCATGCGCTTGCGGGCGACCTGCGGCAGGCGACCGAGATCGTGGCGCTGTCCTCGGTCGCCGAGGCCTGGGACCGCCAGAAGGCTTCGCCGCATGTGAAACTGTGCCTCGACGTGCGGCGCTGAACCGCCCCGGCCAGCAGCCCCCCGGCAAAGGATGGAGAGGATGCGCCTGCCACCCCTTCCAGACGGCCAGAACGCCGCCGGGGCGCCCGCCCCGGCCGCACCCGCTCCGGTCACACCCGCTCCGGTCACACCCGCCCCGGTCACCCATGTCACGATCCGCGCCAGCGACCTGCCGCTTGAGAAGATCGAGGCGCCGCAGGCGCTGGCGCTGATCCGCCGCACCATCGGCCCCGCCTATCGCCCGGTCGGCGCGGCCATGGTCTTCGCTGTGGACGGCGGGTTCACCGGCAACCTGTCGTCGGGCTGCATCGACGCCGATATCGCGCTGCATGCCCGCAAGGTCATCGCCTCGGGCACCGCGCTTGACCTGCGTTATGGCGACGGCTCGCCCTTTCGCGACCTGGAACTGCCCTGCGGCGGCGGTCTCGACATCCGCATCCTGCCGCTCACCGGGGCGCAGGGGTTCGAGGCCCTGCGGCGGCGCATACTCGCGCGCGAACCGGCGGATCTGTGGGTCGGGCCCGACCGGCTGTCGACCCGCGCCTTTCGCGGTGCCGACCTGCATCTGCGGATCAACCCGGACATCCGCTTCGTCACCTTCGGCAAGGGGCCCGAGGCGGTGGCCTTCGCGCGGATGACCGCGGGCGCAGGATATGAGACCTTCCTCTCCTCGCCCGACGAGGAAACCCTGGCGCTGGCGGGGCGTGACGGGATCCGCAATCTGCCCTTCCCGCACCACGGGGCCCGGCGGGCCGACCTGCCGACCGACCGCCATACGGCGGTGACGCTGTTCTTCCACGATCATGATCTTGAGCCCGAGATCCTGGCCCAGGCACTGAGGACCGAGGCCTTCTACATCGGCGCCCAGGGCAGTCGCCGCACCGCCGAGCGCCGGGCCGAGCGGCTGCACGCGCTTGGCGTCGATGCGGCGGCACTGCAACGGCTGCGCGGCCCGATGGGAATCATCCCCTCGACGCGCGACGCCCGCACCCTTGCGGCATCGGTGCTGACCGAAATCCTGGCCGAATCCCTCGCCATCGACTGAGGGGAGCGCCTCAGCCCGCCGGGCCGAAGAAGCCTTGCGCCTCGGCATCCGCGATCAGCGCGCCGACAAGATCGGCCAGCGCCGGGATGCCCTCGGCGATCACGGCCATCCCCTCGCGCACCTGTTCGGGCCGCACCCCCCGGCGCTGCCACATCCGGCCCCCGGTGTGCCAGGCGTGAAGCAGCGGCTGCAACCGGTCGAGCGCGCGGGCGAACCGGGCGTCCGGGGTCTCGCGCGCCTCGAACTCCAGCCATAACGCGCGCAGCTCCGCCCCGGTCTCTGCGGGCAAGAGGCCGAAGATCCGCTCGGCCGCGCGCATTTCGCGCGCGACCCGCGCCGCATTCGCGCTCGCGTCATAGGCATAGCTGTCGCCCGCGTCGATCTCGACCAGGTCGTGGATCACCACCATCCGCATCGCCCGCGCCGGATCCACCCCACCGGGCGCGAACCCAGCGAAGGCCATGACCATCAGCGCCAGTTCCCAACTGTGCTCGGCATCCGTCTCCTGCCGCGAGCCATCGACCAGGAAGGTCTGGCGAACAATGGATTTCATCCGGTCCGCCTCGGCCAGGAAGGCCAGCGTGCCGTGCAGGCGCGGATCCGAGGTCAGATGCAGGAAGGGATCGGACACGCGCTGACCTTTCAAGGCGTCTGCCACGAAAATGGGCGGAAACGGCCCCCTCGTTATAGAGCGGGTGAACTTATTTTGAATATATCAAATATTATTTGCCAAGTGTAAACGCACCGCTACATTCGGGCTCAGGTTCTGATTCCCGACGCCTTCACCCGACGCATGATACCACGGGCCCCAAGGCAAGAGACAAGCCGAAGAACCTATGGACAGCCAATTATAAAGGACATTTCAACGGCCGTCTCTTGCAAGAAAGCGCGTGCCTTGATTCGTCCATGCAACAGGAGACAGCCATGGAACGCCGCAGCTTTCTTGCCGGTGTCATTTCAACACCACTCATCATGGCCCGCCCCACCCTTGCCCAGGCGGCAGAGCCGATCAAGGTCGGCGTCTTCCCGGTCGGCGCGGCGCTGCCCTATTTCGTCGCGCTCAGGCGCGGCTATTTCGCCGATGAGGGGCTGGCGCCCGAGACCGTGCTCCTGAACACGCCCGCGCTGATCGTCCAGTCGCTGGTCTCGGGCGAAATCGAGGCGGCGGCGAATCTCGTCTCGCTGGAGGGCGCGAATATCAACGCCCGCCGTCCGGGCACCGCGCATTACATCTCGCTCGTCGGGCAGAACAGCGAACATGTCTTCGAGCAGTTCGTGGTCCGCGCCGATCATCCCGCGCAAAGCCTTGCCGATCTGAAGGGCGCGCGGCTGTTCACCTCGCCCGGGCCCGCCAATATCGCCACCGCGAAGGCGATCCTGGCCGAGGTGGGGCTGGCGGACGGCACAGACTACCAGATGCAGGAACAGCAGCTCGGGGTGCAGATCGGCGCGCTGCAATCGGGGAATTTCGACGGCGGCTACACGCTGGAGCCGATCGCGACCGCGATGATCAAGGCCGGGATCGCACGGCGGATCGAGGCCGGGGTGATCTCGACCTATCTGCTGAAAAAGCCCGAGGCCGATACCTATGCCGCGGGCGCCGTGGTTTCCGGCGCGCTGCTGGAGGGCAACCCCGACAAGGCCGAACGCTTTGCCCGCGGCTGGTTCCGGGGCATGGCGGATGTGCAGACCGACCCGACGGTGCGCGACTATCTGGTCTCGGACATGAACGTTCCCGAAGCGGTCAAGGACGAGGTGCCGCTGGCGCATTTCGTCGCCGTCCGCGACCTGACCGAGGAACAGATCGCCGATTTCCAGGCCTTCATCGACATCGGCGTCTCGTTCGGCGTGGTGCCTTCGGCGGTCGATGTGACGACCATGGTGGCGGCGCTGTGAGATCTGCCCGGATTGCCGAGGTCGCCCCCGAAGGGGCGGCCGAACCGGCCCATATCTCGATCCGGGGGCTGGTGAAGCGGTTCGACAAGGTCACGCTTTACGACGGGTTCGACCTCGACATCGCGCGCGGCAGCTTCGTTTCGATCTTCGGCCCCAACGGCTGCGGGAAAAGCACGCTGATCAACATGGCGGCCGGGATCCTGCCAATGGACGGCGGATCGGTGCTTTATGGCGGCAAGACCGTCAAGGACACAAGGATCGGCTATGTCTTCCAGAACTACCGCGAGGCGGTCTTTCCCTGGCTGCGGGCCATCGACAATATCGCCTATCCGCTGAAATTCCTGAGGCTCGGCAAGGCCGAGCGCGAAACGCGGATCGAGCGCATCCTGGCCGGGTTCGACGTCAAGATCGACCTCAACCGCTATCCCTACGAGATGTCGGGCGGCCAGCAGCAGCTCGTCTCGATCATGCGCGCCATGGTGATCGAGCCCGAGGTGCTGTTCCTGGACGAACCCTTCTCGGCGCTGGATTACGAAATGACCATGTTCCTGCGCGAGCGCCTGCAACATGCCTTGAGCGCGCAGAAGGTGACCACGCTTCTGGTCTCGCACGATCTCGACGAGGCGGTGCATCTCGCAAACGAGGTGCTGCTCCTGACCAAGAAACCCACCCAGGTCGCGGCCCGGCTGCGCTTCGACGCCCCCCGCCCCAGGACCGAAGAGACCAGCATCTCGCCCGAGTTCATCCGGGTGAAGGGGGAAAGCCTGCGGATCTTCCGCGAGGAGGTGCGCAAATGAGCCCCGCGAAACTCTTGTCCCATCTGCAACCCCTTGTCGGAACCGTGGTCCTGCTAGCGGTCTGGTGGCTGGTCTCGGCGCTGAACATCGTCGATCCGATCCTGCTGCCCTCGCCCTGGGCGGCGATCCACAGCTTTGCCACCGACCTGTTCGGCGGCACGCTCTGGACCGATTTCTGGCGGACCATCGTGCGGACCTCGTGGTCCTTCGCGCTTGCGACCGTCGTCGCCGTGCCGCTGGGGATCCTGCTGGGGGCCTCGGAAAGGGTCTATCGCTCGGTCGAGTTCCTGATCGACTTCTTCCGCTCCACCCCGGCCTCGGCGCTGTTTCCGCTGTTCCTGGTGCTGTTCGGCACGGGCGAATTGTCGAAGATCGCCGTGGCGGCCTTCGGCGCGGCACTGGCGATCCTGTTCAACGTGGCCTACGGCGTGATCAATGCGCGCAAGACCCGGCAGTTGGCGGCGCGGGTGATGGGGGCCTCGCCCCTGCGGGTCATGATCGATGTGACGCTATGGGAATCGATGCCGCAGACCTTCGTCGGCATGCGCAGCGGGATCTCGATCGCGCTGGTGATCGTCATCGTGGCCGAGATGTTCATCGGATCGACCGACGGGCTGGGCCAGCGGATCATGAATGCGCAGATGATCTTCGACATGCCCAGGATGTATGCCGCGATCCTGGCGGCGGGCCTGCTGGGCTATGCGCTGAACCTTATGTTCCTGTTCGTCGAACGCCGACTTGTGCACTGGGCCGGGAAATAGGCCCGAAAGACAGGCGCGGCGGCGCGAAAGCAGCCCGCGGCACGGGCAATCAGCCCGCGTCGGGGGCGTCGATATCGGCGGGGCGGTCGATATCGCGGGCCTGCTCGGGCGTCAGCGCCAGCAGGGCACTTTCGGGCAGGGTAGCCAGGAAACGCCGCGCCCCCCGGTCGCCCTCGGCCCCTTCGCGCGCGGCGGCATAATCGCGGGCCAGCAGCAGCATCGGCGGCATCCGCACCCCCTCGGCCAGGCAGGCGGCCGAGCCATCCATCCCGCGCAGCCGCCGCAGCAGATCCACGGGCAGGTTGGGCATGTCGCCAAGGCAGATCAAGAGCCGCGCCGCGCCGGTCTCGCGCGCAAGGTCGATGGCGCGGCGGAACGAGACCGCCATCGGCTGATCCGGTTCGACGAAGACCCCGGCAAAGCCTTCGGGCAAGGCGGCGGCCACACCGGGCGAGGAGACGATCGCCGCCAGCCGGTCGCAACCCGCCGCGCCAAGCGCGCGCGCGGCCCGCACGACCAGCGGCGCCCCCCCATAGGATGCCAGCAGTTTGTCATCGGGCCCGAACCGGCGCGAAGCCCCCGCCGCAAGCAAAACGCCAAGGCAATCCGTCTTCTCTGCGATCCCGGCCATTCTGGCGGCTCCGGCTGATGTGGGTCCGCCGCCCGGATCGGGCGCGCGCAGGACAAGGACATTCCCGCCGCCGACCGCCCTGTCAAGCGCGGGCAGGCCCTCGCCCCGGCCCGACACCCGCACAGGCGCCCCATGGACGACCACCGCAAGGCCATTCCAGCACAGGCTGTCGGTCAAAATAATATATTAAGTTTACTGTAATCTACTTTTATGTCATAAAGGCCGCATGGCTTCCACGTCAGGATTCTGGGAGGAAAGCAGATGCGCGGCAATCGGCAGGTCCATCTCGTTTCGAGGCCGGGAAACGGCCCCGAGCTAGGGAATTTCGCCCTGTGCGACAGCGTCATCGCCGATCCCGGCCCGGACGAGTTGCTGCTTAGGACGCTCTGGCTGTCGCTCGATCCCTATATGCGGGCCCGGATGTATGAGGGGCGCAACTACACGGCTCCGGCGGCGCTGGACCAGCCGATGCAGGGATCGACCGTCGCCCGGGTGGTCGCAAGCCGCCACCCTGATTTCACCGAGGGCGACATCGTCGAAAGCGCGCATGGCTGGCAGGAATACGCTCTGTCGGACGGAAGCGGGCTGCGCCGGATCGACCCGGCGCTGGCGCCGGTGCAGACCGCGCTCGGCGTGCTCGGGATGCCGGGCCAGACCGGATATACCGCGCTGGTCCATCACGGGCGCCCGCAGCCCGGAGAGACCGTGGTGGTCTCGGCCGCCTCGGGCGCGGTGGGCTCGGTGGTGGGACAGGTGGCCCGCAAGATGGGCGCGCGGGCGGTGGGGATCGCGGGCGGCATGGCGAAATGCCGCTATCTGACCGACGACCTCGGCTTCGACGCCGCCGTCGATCACCGCGCCCCCGATTTCGCCGCCGCGCTGGCGGCGGCCTGCCCGGACGGGGCGGACATCTACTACGACAATGTCGGCGGGCGGGTGTTCCGCGCGGTGCTGCCGCTGATGGCGGATCGGGGCCGGATCCTTGTCTGCGGCACGATCTCGGTTGATCGCGATGCGCCTGCGGGCAACGACGGCAGCGGCCCGGCGCAGGACCTGCTGAACGCCGCGCTGGTGCGGCGGCTGGCGCTGCGGGGCTTCGTCTATACCGACCCCGAGCTGATGGAACGTGCGCCCGAGTTTCGGGCCCGCGTCGGCGGCTGGATCCGCGACGGATCGCTGCGCTGGCGCGAGCATGTCGTCGAGGGGCTGGAAGCGGCGCCGGAAGCCTTCTGCGGCCTGTTTCGCGGCGAGAACTTCGGAAGGCTTCTGGTGCGCCTGGCCCCGGGGGAGACCGCCTGACGCGCGCCGAAACCGCATGAGAGGGAGGAGATCATGCAAAAACCCTTCGACCCCAAGGTATTCCAGCTTGGCTATGTGACGATTGAGACGCCGGACCTTGCCCGCGCCGCCGCGCATTGGGCCGAGACGATGGGCCTTGTGGAAACCGCCCGGGGCCATGAGGGCGAGTTGTTCCTCTCGGTCGGCTACGAGCATCACAACCTGGTCCTGCGCGAAAGCACCGGAAAGGCCATCGGTAATCTCGGCTTCCAACTGAAACCCGGCACCGATCTGGCCGCTTTCCTGAAGGAGGCCGAGGAATACGGCATCGGGGGCCGGATCAAGTCCGACAGCCAGCCCGGCCTGGGCGCGCTGGTGGAGCTTGACGGCCCCGGCGGCCTTACCCTGCAATTCTATACCGACATCGAGGCCCCCGCCCCCGGGTTCAGCGGCAAGGGCGTTGCGCCACTGCGCCTGGGCCATGTCGCGGTGATCAATTCCGAGGGCCGGAAGCTGATGAAATTCTTCGAGGATTTCCTCGGCTTCTGGTTCACCGACACGATCGAGGGGATCGCGAATTTCTACACCTGCAACCGCGACCACCATGTGGTGAACTTCATCGAAGCCCCCGAGAACCGCTTCCACCATATCGCGTTCGAGTTGAAGGACACCTCGGCCCATGCGATGGCCGCGGATCTGCTGCGCGCGCGGGGGGTGAAGCAGGAATGGGGCCCGGCCCGGCATGGCGCCGGACACAATCTGGCGGGCTATCACATGGATCCCGACCGCGTGCTGATCGAGCTTTACACCGAGATGGACGTCTTCATCCCGGAACTGAACATGTGCGAGGCGCGGCCCTGGCACGAGCATTACCCGATGCGGCCACGCGACTGGAAGATGTCCGAACTCAATGCCTGGGGGGCCGATTTCGTCTACGAACTCGGCCGCGCCGAATAGCCGGACGCGCGCGCGGCGAACGTTGCGAAAAGGAAAGGAAACCCAATGAAACTGATCCGTTATTCCCGTGACGGCGCCCCCCCGGAAATCGGCCTTCTCTTCGACGCAAAGGTCGTGCCGCTGGCGGCTGTCCTGCCCGATGCGCCCGGACGGATGATGGAGGTCGTCGCGGGCTGGGACGGGATCGCGCCCGCCCTGGCCGGGGCCGGGGGTGCGACGGGATTCGCGCTGGCCGAGGCCCGCATCCTCTGCCCGCTCGAAGCACCGGAAAAGATCCCGGCCATCGGCCTCAACTACGCCGATCACATCGAAGAGGCGCGGCATCTGGGCCTGACCATCCCAACCGAGCAGGTCTGGTTCTGCAAGCAGCCCAGTTGCCTCAACGGCCCGTTCGACGGAATCGAGATGCCGAAGGTGTCGGACAAGCTCGACTATGAGGTCGAGCTTGTGGCCGTGATCGGCAAGGGGGGGCGCCACATCACGCGCGAGGAAGCGCCGTCGCGCATCTTCGGCTATATGGTCGGCAACGACGTCAGCGTACGGGACTGGCAGACAAGAACCCCGCAATGGATGATGGGGAAAAGCTTCGACACCCATGGCCCGGTGGGCCCGGCGATCGTCACCTCGGACGAAATCGGCGACCCCCACCGGCTGGCGATCCGGTCCTATGTCAACGGCGAGCTGCGGCAGAATTCCAACCTGAAGCATCTGGTCTTCAACGTCTGGGACCAGGTCGCGGAGCTCAGCCAGGCGATGACGCTCAAGCCCGGCGACCTGATCTTCACCGGCACGCCGGGCGGCGTGGGCCTGGGCTTCAACCCACCGAAATTCCTGCAGACCGGCGATGTGGTGCGCTGCGAGATCGAGGGGATCGGCGCCATCGAGAACCGGGTCGTGGCCGAGGCCTGATTCACGGCCCGATCCAGTGCCCGCGCGATCCCGCAGAAAACGGGCCCGCGCGGGAACACCGCCAGGAGGAGGAAAGCCATGGCGCGGAAAACCATCATCAGTTGCGCCATCACCGGCAGCATCCATACCCCGGGCATGTCGCCCCATCTGCCGATCACCCCGGACGAAATCGCCCGTTCCGCCATCGAGGCCGCCCGGGCAGGGGCCGCGATCATCCATCTTCACGCCCGCGATCCCGCCGACGGCAGGCCGGTCCAGACCCCCGAGGCCTTCATGGAATTCCTGCCCCGCATCCGCGAGGGCACGGATGCGATCCTGAACCTGACCACCGGCGGCGCCCTGGGCATGGCCATGGAGCAGCGCCTTGCCCCGGCGCGCGCGGCGGCGCCCGAGCTTGCCTCGATGAACATGGGCTCGTTCAATTTCAACATCTCGGGCGCGGTGCGCGCGCTCAAGACGGCGCCGCATGACTGGGAGCGCCCTTATCTTGAAGGCACAAGGGACATGATCATGTCCAACACCTTCACCCAGATCGAACGCGCGATGCGCGAACTGGGCGAGATCGGCACGCGGTTCGAATTCGAATGCTACGATCTGGGCCATCTCTACAATCTCGCGCATTTCGCGGATCAGGGGCTGATCCGGCCGCCCTTCTTCATCCAGGGCATCTTCGGCATCCTGGGCGGGATCGGGCCGGACCCGGAGAACCTGATGGCGATGAAAACCACCGCCGAGCGGCTGTTCGGCGCGGATTGCCTGTTCTCGTGCCTTGGCGCCGGGCGCCACCAGATGCCGCTCGTGACGATGAGCGCGATCCTCGGCGGCCATGTCCGCGTCGGGCTGGAGGACAACCTCTACCTTGGCAAGGGAGAACTCGCCCCCTCGAACGCCGCCCTGGTCGCCCGGATCCGCCGCATCCTGGAGGACCTCGGCCATGAGATCGCCTCGCCCGACGAGGCGCGCGCGCTCTTGCGGACCAAAGGCGCGGCGGCGGTGAACTTCTGACCGCGCCCACCATGTTCGATTTCTGACTTCTGGGAGGAAGGTCATGTCCGAAAAGCAAACGCAAACCGATTTCGACGTCATCCAGATCGGCTACGGGCCGGTCAGCAAGGTCTCGGCCCTGCTGCTCGACCGGCTGGGCTGGCGGGTCGGGGTCTTCGAACGCTTCGGCGAGTTCTATCCGCTGCCGCGCGCGGTCTGCATCGACCACGAGATCTTCCGCGACCTGCATGCGGCGGGCCTTGGGCAGGTGGCCGACAAGGCGACCGATCCCGCCCCGGCCTATCGCTGGATGAATGCGGAATGGCAGGAGTTGCTGACCATCGACTGGACCCAGGGCTCGGTCTCGGGCGGGACCGAGGTCAACTTCGTCCACCAGCCGACCTTCGAACTCTCGCTGCATGCCGAGGCGCTGCGGCGGCCCCGCATCTCTCTGAATTTCGAGCATGAATATCTTGGCCTCACCCAACATGCCGATCACGTCGAGGTGCGGGTGCGCGACACCGCCACCGGCCGGGAAAGCCGCCATACCGCCCGCTATGTGATCGGCATCGACGGCGCCAATTCGCGTGTGCGCGAACAGCTTGGGATCGGCCGCACCGACCTGGGCTTCGAGGCCGACTGGCTGGTGGTGGATTTCGCGCTGAAGGAGGGGCTGACATGGCGCGATCTGGGCATCGTGGAATGCGGCCAGTGGTGCAATCCGAAACGTCCGACCACCATCGTTCCCGGCGGCACCGGAGACGGGCGGGTCTATCGCCGCTGGGAGTTCATGCGCCTGCCGCACGAAAGCCGCGAAGACATGGCCCGGCCCGAGAAGGTGCGCGAATTGCTGGGCGACTGGATCAAGCCGGAGCAGGGCGATCTGGTGCGCCACGCGGTCTATACCTTCCGCTCGCTGGTCGCCGACGAATGGCGGTGCGGGCGGGTGCTGCTTGCGGGCGATGCCGCGCACCTGATGCCGCCCTTCATGGGCCAGGGCATGTGCGCCGGGCTGCGCGACGTCTGGAACCTTGGCTGGAAGCTGGACCGGGTGCTGGCGGGCCGGGCGGACGAGGCGCTGCTCGACAGCTACCAGCCCGAACGGCGCCCCCATGTGATCAAGATCATGGAGGCCTCCATGTTCCTCGGCTCGATCATCTGCATTCCCGACGAAGGGAAGGCCGCCGAGCGCGACGCGATGTTCCTTTCCGGCGATCCCCCGGCGATGGCGCCCTTCCCCATCCTGACCGACGGCTTCCTGGCCCGCGACGCCTCGGGCGCCGTGATGGCCCCGGCCGGAGAGCTTGGGCCGCATGGCACCGCCCGGCTGCGTCGCCGGACCGATCGGTTCGACAGGCTGATCCCGCCCAATTTCACCCTGCTCCTGGACGGGGGCTTGAACGGGGGCATCGACGCCGATGCTCTTTCCCCCGCCGGGCGCGCGGTGCTGGAGGGATTGGGCGCGCAGATCGTGGAGGTGCGCGGAAAGACCGAGGCCCGCGACGACCAGATCGCCGATACCCAGGGCCAGATCCTGCCGTTCATGCGCGCGCGCGGCGTCGCGGCGCTGGTGGTCCGGCCGGATTTCTATCTGTTCGGCGGGGCGAAGGATGCGACCGGGCTTGAGGCGGTTCTGGCCGATCTCGGGCGCCAGGCGCAGGCCTTCGGACTTCTGGACAGCCGTTTTGCGGCCACCAGCCGACAGGCGGAACCGGCCTGATCCCGGGACCGGATCGCGGCTGGTGGGAGAGGGCGGAAGGCCACGATCAGCCCTCGCCGCCGCGCGGCGCCACCCCGGTTTCCAGCAGGATCTTGCGCGTCATTCCCAGATGGGCGCGCAGCGCCTCGACCGCCGCGGCCTCATCGCGCGCGATCGCCTTTTCGGCGATCCTGCGGTGCTCGGCGGCAAGGTCCCGCCGCCCGCCGTCATGGGAAACCGTCGCCACGCGGTAGCGTTCGGACTGGACGAAAAGCATCTCGCGCAACTGCAGCAGCCAGGGGCTGTCGCAAGCCGCCACCAGCGCCGCATGAAACCGCGTATGCGCGGCGTTCCACGCCGGATTGACCCGGCTTTGGTCCTGCGGATCGATGATCGGCAGCCGCGACATCTCGAATTGCGCGGCGACGATCCCGCTTTCCCATTTCAGATCACCGTTGCGGATGGCGCGGCTCAGGCATTCGCTCTCGATCAAGAGGCGGGTCTCGGTTAGGTCGTCAAGCTCTTCGGCGGAAAGACGGGCGACACAGTATCCCTTGTTGGTCTCGGCGGTGACCAGCCCCTCGGAGCCAAGGCGGGACAGCGCCTCGCGCACGGCGCCAAGGCTGAAGCCAAGCTCGCGCACCAGATCCGAGATCTTGATCCGTTGCCCCGATGCGAAGCCCCCACCCAGAATGTCCGCGCGGATCCTGTCATAGGCCTGCGCGCTCAGGCTCGGTCCCGATGTCTTGGCCATTAAGGGGCCCCTCAAGCCACGCCGAATGATCGGCGGATTGCCGACCATGGCTCATTTATATGGATTAAAGGCATTTGTGCAGATGAAATCCGGCAAGATCGGCATGGAAGATTCGTAATCGCCCCCTTCGACACCTGCGTGTCCCGGCGGGGAGACCGGGACGCGCGGGGAAGCGAACGCGCCGCATCCGCCCCGCGCGCCTGCGGCCCAGACGCCATCCCTCCCCTGCCCAGCCAAGTCATAATCCTGATACGCCCGCCCGATACTGCGCCTATTGCAACTGCTGCGGGTCGCCGACCAGCACGACCTTTGCGCCAACTTCGGCGGCATGGGACAACACGCGCTCCAACTGGCGGGTGCCGACCATGCCCGCCTCGTCGATGACAAGTACATCGCGGCTGGTGAGCATGTCGCGGCCCTGCTGCCAGCCGTGTTCCATACTGGCGATGGTGCGCGATGCGATGCCCGATCCGGTTTTGAGATTTTCCGCCGCGATGCCGGACAGGGCCACGCCGCGAACCTCAAAGCCCGCCGCTTCCCATGCCTCACGCGCAACGCCGAGCATGGCGCTCTTTCCTGTTCCGGCATAACCGACGACAATGCCAAGATCGCGCCCGTCCGTGACATGCGCCAGCGCGCTGGCCTGCTCGCCCGACAGGACAAGGCCGCGTTGTCCGGCTCGTTCAAGTGCCGCCTGTCTGTCGGCCTCGTTCACGTCATGGCGTTCCCGCTCCGCCATCATCTGGACCGCGCGATGGAGCCGCTGTTCAGCCTCGATCATGTCGCGGGTGGTGAACCGATCCTCGCCACGTCCGTCCTTGCCAAGCTCGACCAGATCGGGCGAGCCGCGCATCGCGCCCATGACTTCGTTGAACTGGTCGATGCCGTCACTGTGCCGATGCGCGAACATCGCCATGTCGCGCCGCTTGCAGTCCACCACCTGGCAACGCTGTCGGGTCCACTTCCAGTGCAATGACGCCAAGATAGGGCTGTAGGAATGTTTCGATTATCCGCTATAATCTGCGTGCCGATATTAGATGAGCTAATCAATGCCGGAAAACCTGCGCGATCTTCACGCCTTCGCCACGGTGGCCGAGGAAGGCAGCTTCACCCGGGCGGCGGCGCGGTTGGGCGTCTCGCAATTGGCGTTGAGCCAGACCGTCCGCGCGCTGGAGGAGCGGCTCGGCATGCGGCTCTTGTCGCGCACCACCCGCAGCATCGCGCCGACCGAAGCGGGGGAACGGCTGTTCCGGCGCACCCACCGGGCATTCTGAGTCGGGCGTGCCGAAACCACCAAGCATCACCATGACGCAAGCATGCGCCTGTACCGCGCGCGGCGGCCTCCCGCTCGCGGGAGGCCTGCGGTTTCGCAAGCGCGATGTTCGCCGGGAAACTACGTCAGATCCTGAAACTCCGCCGTAACCAGATCAGCCAGGACCGCCGCGCAGATCCGGGCGACATCGGCCACGCCGATGGCCGCCGCCCGGCACCCGCGCCCGTGGCTTCATCAGCGGGTTGAGCGACAGCCATGGCTCTTGCGGCAGCAAGCCGATCAGCGTCTTGACGCGCTAATTTCTACACCGTAGAGCTTCAGTCATACAGATACTTCTTTTCTCGCTGGCTCGACAGTCGGCGCCTTCCTTCCGCCGAGGTCCTGACACCCGAACCCGCGAGTCAAACGAGCCCCGCCGAAAATGAGCCAACACCTCCGCATCTTCGACCTGTCAGACGAACGTGGCGTCTTGCGAGCGTCGATCGCCGTGACCCTTGTCATTTCCAGTCTCGGCATCGGTTTCGGCCTGTTCTCCGGCTCTTTCTCCATCGTCTTCGATGGCGTTTACGCGCTGATCGACGCCAGCATGAGCCTCTTGTCGCTCGTTGCGGTCAACCTCATCACCTCCTACGCCGTTGCCGGGAACCTCTCGCGCAAGCTCAAGGAGCGTTTCTCCATGGGCTTCTGGCATCTGGAGCCGATGATCCTCGGCCTGAACGGCACGCTCCTCATCAGCGCGGCCGTCTACGCCTTCGTTACGGCAATCGGCAGCCTGCTGGAAGGCGGCCGCGATCTCGAATTCGGCTGGGCGATCGCCTATGCCGTGGTCACCGTCATCGCCTGCGCCGCGATCGCCATCGTCGAGGCCCGCGCCAATCGTGCGATCAAGTCGGAGTTCGTCCGGCTCGACATCAAAGGCTGGATCATGTCGGCCGGCATCACCGCCGCGCTACTGATCGCCTTCGTCATCGGTTTCGCCATTCAGGGCACGCAATGGCAGTGGATCTCGCCCTATATCGATCCGGCGGTGCTGGCGATGGTCTGCCTGCTCATCATTCCGCTCCCGATCTCGACCGTCCGGCAGGCGCTGGCCGATATCTTCCTGGTCACGCCGGTCGACCTCAAGCGGCATGTCGATGCGGTCGCGCGGGCTTTCGTGGAAAGGCACGGCCTCGTCTCTTATCGCGCCTATGTCGCGCGCGTCGGCCGGTCGAGGGAAATCGAGCTTTACTTCATCGCGCCGGCGGACGGCCCTGCGCGCACCATCGCCGAATGGGACGCGCTGCGCGACGAAATCGGCGATCTGATCGGCGGCGAAGGCCCGGACCGCTGGCTGACCGTCGTCTTCACCGGCGATCCAGAATGGGCCGAATGACCTCTGCGCCAGGGACCGCCCGTTTGCCCGTCGGCCCACGCGGTCTCTCGAAAGAGGCCATCACCCGCGCGGCGGTCGAACTGATGGAGGAACTTGGCGAAGGCGCATTCAGCCTGCGCAAGCTTGGCGAGCGCGTCGGCTGCGATCCGATGGCCATCCTCTACCATTTCAGGAACAAGGACGGCCTTTATCGCGCCATGGCCGACGCGATCACGGCCGAGCTTCCTCCGGTCGACCAAGCGAGGCCCTGGAACGACCGGCTGCGCCAGCATGCGCGGGATTACAGGACGCTCGCGCTCGGCCACCCCCACACCTTCGCACTGACACAGAAATTTCTGAACACTGGCGTGTCGGACTTCGCGCATATCGAGATGGTTCATGGCGCTCTCAAAGACGCGGGCGTTCCAGACACGGTTGCGCCGACCGTATGCCTTGCTTGGTATGCCAGCGTCATCGGGCTGTGCATGGCCGAGATCGGCGGGTTGATACGGCCAGCGCAAGCCGCCGAAATTGCCGAGATCGAGCGGCTGCCTCTCGATCGTTTTCCCAATCTAAGACAGCTCGCCACGTCATACGGCGCGCTCGATGCCGAGATCGTATTCGAGATCGCCAGCGATATGATGCTGGAAGGTATCCACGCGAGAACAAGATAGTCCCGCGGCGACCGACGCGATGCGCCGCTTTACCCCTGCCGTTTCCGCGGCTGGATAGGACAATTCGAAACGCGCGCGACGGAAGGCCCATTCATTGGTGACGTCGGCCGGAAGGTCCTCCAGCCAGCCCAGGCGACGTCCGGAGAAATGGCCGCAAAGCGTCATCAGTGTTGACCGGCGTGGAATAAGGACCCCGCTTCTGGGGTGATCGGCGTCCAAAAGGGACCCCACCGACCGGGGGTTGGGTCCATTGTGCCTTCGATAATTATCGGAGGCCGAGCACGGGATGCTGATC